>NZ_JBLYYB010000208.1:0-6101 GCF_048549895.1 Hydrogenophaga sp. | reverse complement strand
GCCGAGGTGATCGCCGACTGCGACACGCTGCTGCAGCGCGGGTGCCGCCTGGATGCATCCCTCGTGCCCTTGAGCCTGAGCCATGCCGGCGCCGACGTCTGGATGGCGCACCAGCCCGGGTCGGACCAGCTTTTGTCCACCATCGATACCACGCGATCTCAGGACGTCTTCGTCCTCCGCCGCGGGGACGGTGTGGCGGTGTGGGAGCCGCCGGTGGGCACGGTCGCGCTGGTTCGACTTCTCATGGGCGGTGCACCACTGGCAAAGGCCGTGCAAGGGATGGGCACGCAGCACGACAACTTCGATTTTTCAATCAGCCTGGCGGGTTTGTTGCACCACGGCCTGGTGGTTGATCTCCCCCTTTGCAACGCATGACTGGAGCAACTCATGGAATCCGCATCACCATCGCCCGCCCGCACCCAACCGGCCTCACTGCTCGATCGACTGGCCGATCTGGTGGCCCATTGCCACTTCGCCATGACGCGCCTGCCGAACTCATTGCTGGCGCTGCTCGCGCGGTTTTCGATCGCTGCGGTGTTCTGGAAATCGGGCCAGACCAAGATCGAAGGACTGACCATCGACTTCATCAACGGCGATTTCGTGCTGGGATGGCCCAAGCTTTCCGAGAATGCCGTGTTCCTGTTCGCAGATGAATACCGCTTGCCCATCGTTGCGCCGCACTTGGCGGCCTGGATGGCCGCGTTCAGCGAACATCTTTTTCCCATTCTGTTGCTGATAGGTCTGTCCACCCGTTTCTCGGCGCTGGCGCTGCTGGGCATGACCACCGTCATCCAGGTCTTCGTGTATCCCGACGCCTACCCCACACACGGGGTCTGGGCCGCTGTGTTGCTATACCTCATGGCCCACGGGCCGGGCAAGATCTCGGTGGATGAGTTCATCCGCTACCCATCGCGTTGCTGAAGCGTGCACCGGGAAGGGAAGCACCGTGGGAAGCCTCACCCGGTTCGTGGGACGCCAGCTGGCCCGCTACCTGGCGCGCGAGGTGCATGTGCATGGCACAGCGCCTCCCACGCCGGAGCAGTGGCTCAGGGACACGCTGGTGCCAGGCGATGTGTTGCTGATTGAGGGACACAGCCGGTTCAGCACTGCTATCAAATACCTCACCCAGTCCACCTGGTCGCACGCGGCCCTCTTTGTTGGCCGCGACGCCCTGATCGGCCAGGATGGAACAGAAAACTTGTGCTTCATCGAGGCCGATGTGCAGATGGGTGTGCGTGCCGTCGGCCTGGAGCTGTTCGCGCCACACCACACACGCATTTGCAGACCGGTGGGTCTGCTCGCCGCCGACCGGCAAGCGCTGATCCAGCATGCCGTGGCCCAGCTCGGGCGGCAGTACGACCTGAGGAACGTGATCGACCTGGCGCGTTACCTGTTCCCGACACCTCCGGTGCCTGCCCGTTTCCGACGTCGTATGCTCTCGCTGGGCAGCGGTGATCCCACCAAGGCCATTTGCTCTACCCTGATTGCCCAAGCCTTCCAGGCCATCAGTTACCCCGTGCTGCCAGAGGTCCGGCTCATGAACCGCAACGATCCCCTGTGCCCCGATTGCCAGGACGAGATCTACATGGTTCGCCACCACAGCCTGTTTGCGCCGCGCGACTTCGATGTGTCGCCGTACTTCGACATCGTCAAACCGACCTTGCGGCAAGGGTTCGATTTTCATGGTGTCCAATGGGGCGACTTGACCACCCCGGCGGCAACTAATCACGTTGCCTTGACGACAGGATTCGACCGATGAGCTTCTTTCCCTCCCTGCCCGAGGACGCTGGCGTGCGCCACATCCTCACACTCAACCCGGAAGCCGGGCGAGCGCTGGTGGCGTTTCACACCGCAGCGCTGCGCAACGCCAGTCCGCTGACGCCCGCTCACAAAGAGCTGATCGCCGCCTACGTGTCTGGTCTGAACGCCTGCCAGTATTGCTACGGTGTGCATGCGCAGACCGCGCAGGCCTTCGGCATGGGTAAGGGTGTGCTGGAAGCCTTGTTGGCCGATGTGGATTCGGCCGATGTTGAAGAGCGACTCAAGCCGCTCTTGCGCTACGCGCGAAAACTCACCCTGGAGCCAACGCGCATGACCCAGGAGGATGCGCAAGCCGTCTTCGACGCCGGATGGACCGAGGTGGCGCTGCACGATGCCGTACTCACCGTGTGCCTGTTCAATTTCATGAACCGGTTGCTCGAAGGTCATGGGGTCAAGGGCAACCCTGGCGTGTTCAACACACGCGGGCAGGCGCTGCGTGACGACGGCTACGAACCCCTGTTGGCGTTTCTTGATGCGGCTTCCCAAGCTGCGCCGCGCGCATGACGCTGGACGTGGTGTGCCTGTGTGCCGATTGGTGTGGCACCTGCCGCGATTACCTTCCCGAGTTTGAGACCTTGGCCAGCGCGCAGCGCGACTGGCGCACGCGCAGGGTTGATGTGGAAGACTTTGAGTCCGTGCTGGACGAGGTCGACATCACGACCTTTCCCATGATCCTGATCATGGACTGCGACGGCGCACTGTGTTTTGCCGGGCCGGTCACGCCGCAGGCAGGCATGCTGCAACGCCTGTGCCAGGCTGCGCAACAGGGCTCACTCCGGGCCACTCAAGATCAAGCTGCGACTTGGAAGCCCTTGCTGCGCGCCTTACAGCTTCGAGACGAATAAGCATCATTACCGTCTTTTATTTGACCAGACGTATCATCTGGCGATGGATGCTCTGGTCTCACTTCTCAGCAATTTCTCTCTTCATGCGGGTGTGTTCTATACCGGCAACATCTGTGGCATTCACGACTTCGAGCGCGACACAGAACGCGGACACCTCCACCTGATTCGCAGCGGATGGGTTCAGGTGCGCGGCGTGACTCGGCGACGGTTCGAGGTGACACAACCCACGTTGATGTTTCTGCCCCGCCCGGACCAGCACCGGCTGGTGACCGATGACGGACCGGGTTCGGATGTGGTTTGTGCCACGGTGCAGTTCGGTGGTTCGGGCGTCAATCCCGTCACCGCATCGCTGCCCGATCTTGTAATGGTCCCTTTGGCGCAGATGTCGGGAGTCGACGCTCTTCTGGATCTGATGTTCGAGGAGGCCTTTCACGAACACGCAGGCCGACAAGGAGTGCTGGATCGCTTGTGCGAAGTGCTCATGATTCGTCTGCTGCGCCACTGTATGGCCCTGGGCCTGACGCAAGGGGGCGCACTCGCAGGCCTGGCCGATGTGCGCCTGGGCCCTGTGATGGCCGCAATGCACGAAGACCCCCAGCACCCGTGGGACCTGCTCGGCATGGCGCAACTGGCCGGCATGTCACGCGCCCGCTTTGCGGTGCGGTTTCGTGAGGTGACTGGCGACACCCCGGCTGACTACCTGGCCGCTTGGCGCGTGATGACAGCGCAGCGCCTGCTTACACGCGGCGCGCCGGTCAAGCAGGTGGCCGAAGACGTGGGCTATGGCAGCGCGAGCGCCCTGTCGCGCGCGTTTGTGCGCCGGCTCGGAATAGCACCGGGGCAATGGCTGAGGCAGCAAGCCTTGCCAACGCAGACCGAAACCGCGCTCAGTCTTTGACGCTCCCGTGTGCTCACCTTCCAGGAAACGTCGGGTATGGAAATAGAGACGGCTGGTCTCTCGTTGGGTACGGTGACCACCTAGTATGAAGCAACGGTCATCGAGCACCTGACCCAGTGATCGGTGAAGCTTTGCAATCGCAACTCAGGAGCCTTCCTTCCATGTCTGCCGCCCCATACATCCACCAACTCAACCCAATCAACCACGCCAGTGCAGAAGGCCCTCAGAAGGCAATTCTGGACACTGCCCTCAAGCAGGTCGGCTTCATCCCGAACATGTATGCCAACATGGTCAACGCTCCGGCCGTGCTGAGTACGTACCTGCATGGCTACGGACTGTTCCGCAGTGAGTCTGGCCTGACGCCCACGGAACAGGAGGTGGTGTTCCTCGCAGTCAGTCAGACCAACGGCTGCACCTATTGCACCGCAGCGCACAGCATGATCGCCGACAAGATGTCTGGCGTTCCCGCCCCAGTCCTGCAGGCCATCCGTCAACAGCAACCGATTCCCGATATCAAACTGGCCGCGCTGTTCGCAATTACCACTGAGATGGTGAAGTCGTTGGGCCAGCCCAGCCCCGCCACGGTAAAGTCGTTCCTCGAGGCGGGCTACCAGGAGCGTGATCTGCTTTACATCGTGCTGGCAGTGTCCGTAAAAGTTCTCAGCAACTATTCCAACCACGCCTTCGCTACGCCAGTGGACGAGCGTTTTTCGGCCTACAAAGTCGACTGATCTAGAAAATCCATGACACCAACTTTTGTTCCACAGACATTTGAGCGGGTCATGGGCTGCACCGCTTCGGAGTTGGTCTCGTGGTTGCCGCGCGCTCTGCCCGATGCCGAGCTCGCAACCGACGTGACCGGTCAGCGCAACGTGGCCATCTGGGTCGGCGGATCGATGGAGTTGCGGTGGAATACCTTGCCACCCAGACGCATTGCGTTGCTGGAGATTCCGCAGCTGCAAGTGAGCTTCACGTACGAAGGTCTGGACGACGAAGCCCGTTACCGCATTCAGAAATGCTTTGACCTGCAGACCCACCGTGGTGGCGGTTGAAGCGCTTCCCGACAACAAAGGAACCGCCTCATGAACATCAAGGTACTGGCATTTGACACCGGTGGCACGGTACTCGACTGGCACAGCGGCATCTGCAAGGCCTTCGCCTTGGCCGGAAAGCGTCACGGTGTCGAGCGCGACTGGCACGCGGTAACCAACGATTACCGGCGCGCATCCATGGCAGAGATCGTGGGAAAACTGGAGCCGGCATTCAACATGGACGCCGTGCACCGCACAGTAATCGATGGCGTGTTGTCGCGGCACGGTCTCGAAGTTTTCACACCTCAGGACCGCACTCAGATCCATCAAGCCTGGTACGGGCTGGACGCCTGGCCAGACTTCTCAGCAGCACTGGGTCGCTTGAAACGTAAGCTTCCTGTGGTCTCGTTCACCATGCTGCCACTGGCCATGGTAATGGCCGTCTCCAGACGAAACGGCCTTGAGTGGGATGCCGTAATCTCCTGCGAGATGATCGGCGCCTACAAACCGCAGCCACTGGCATACGAACAGGCTGCGCGCTGGATGGATGTTGCGCCTGGTCAAATCTTGATGGTGGCATGCCACAACTTCGATCTCAATGCAGCCCGCGCATGCGGCTACCACACCGCCTTCGTGCGGCGCCCTCTGGAGTGGGGCCCCGCCGGTCCTCCTGATCCGCATCCGCATCCCGACTGCACGGTCGTGGTAAACGACTTTTCCGCCTTGGCACAGCACCTGGGTGCCTGAAACATTTCGATTCACTACACACCCGGTCATGTGGTCGCCAGAGCCCTAAAGACCGTCATGAACCACCAGAAATCCACCATGCTCATCCCCCGCCAAACCGTGCCCGCACTTGCTGTTCCGACGCTGGCCCACGGCACTTTCAACGTCTCCACAGATGCTCCAGAGCAGTTCTCTCTGTTGGTCTTCTACCGCGGTCTGCACTGCCCAATTTGCCACAAATACCTGCTCGAACTTGGTCGCCTTCTGCCAGAGTTCACGAAGCGCGGCGTGAAGGTGATCGCGTTGTCCAGCGACACCGCGGAGCGCGCCCAGGCCATGGCCGACAAGCTGAACGCTCCCGATCTGCGTGTGGGACACAGCCTGCCTTTGGCGGTTGCACGCGCGTGGGGGCTTTACATCAGCGCGTCGCGTGGCGCGACGTCCATCGGCATCGAGGAGCCCGCGTTGTTTTCCGAGCCGGGGGTGTTCATTGTTCGTCCAGACGCGACGCTGTACTACGGCGCCGTCCAGACCATGCCCTTTGCCCGCCCCCATTTCGATGAACTGATCGCAGCCCTGGACTTCGCGGTAGCGAAGAGTTACCCCGCGCGCGGTGAGTACACCGGGTCATTGCCGCAGTGATGGGCATCCGTGGCGTGAGCAAGGCACAGCATTCGACTTCCACCTAAGGCTACGCTGAACAAGTAGCCGATTTGAGCGATCCGCTGCCCAATGGGTCGCTGACGCGGGGAAGCCTCGCGGTTTGACCGCGTTCCCCGG
>NZ_JBLYYB010000207.1:0-12955 GCF_048549895.1 Hydrogenophaga sp. | reverse complement strand
AGCGGCGTGGGCACGGCGTTGGGCGCGCGGTTGCGCGTGAGCGGTGCCATGACGATGCGGTTGGCCAGCGCAATGCTGCCGGCGGTGATGGGTTCGAACAGTGATGCCATGTGAGAGGTTCCGGGTGCGGGAAGGAAAGCGCCCGAGGGGACGCTAGGGAAAACCCGGATTTTGCGCGGCTCACCCGATCGCCACACCCAGCCCTTGCAATGACCTCACCACCTCAGGGACGATGCTGACGGCATTTGACGGATGCGAAATGCAGTCGGTGCTCCAGATCTCACCCACCCCCGAGCTGCGCACCAGCTGCACCGCACCCGGGGCAAACAGCGCGTGCGTCACCGCCACGTCCACCGAAACCGCACCCGCCGCGCGCAGCTTCACCGCCGCGCGCGCCAGCGTGTGGCCCGAGCTCGCCACATCGTCCATGAGCACCACGGCGCGGCCCGCCACCGGCAGCTCGGGCAGTTCGATGTCCACGTCCCGGTCGCCGTGGCGCGTCTTGCGGCACACCGCGTGGTCCCAGCCATGACGCTGCGCAGCCAGCGCCACCCACTGCAGCGCTTCTTCGTCGGGGCCCATCAGCAGCGGGTGCTGGCGCTGGGTGGCGATGTGGTCGGCCAGCAGCGGCGCGCCGCTGAGCGCGATCGCGTCTTTCACCGGCATGGCTTCAAACAGCGTGGCCACGCGGTGCAGGTGCGGGTCCACCGTGATGATGGCGTCGAACAGGCCCGCGAGAAAACCACCCACGATGCGCTGGCTGATGGCCTCGCCCGGGTTGAACTCGATGTCTTGCCGCATGTAAGCCATGTACGGCGCCACCAACGTGAGGTGTTTCGCACCCAGCCGGCGGGCGGTTTGCGCGGCGAGCAGCACTTCGAGCAACTTTTCATTCGGCTGCTGCAGGCCGCGCCAAAGCACCACGCGATCGGGCAGTGTGGCGGGCAGGCGCAGCCGAGACTCGCCGTCGGGGAAGCGGTGGCATTCGATCACCGCCAGCGCGTACCCGCCGGCCTGGGCCGCGGTGCGCGCAATGCCTTCTTCGTTTTCAAAGCACAGCAGCGTGCCCTGGCCGTTGGTGTGGTTCATGGCCGGCACGATACACCGGCGCTGTGTCAGCCAACGACCAGGCGCATCACCGGCATCACCCGCTCGGACTCCGCACGCCGCTCCAGCGCCAGGCGCATGTTCATCTGCGCCACCTCGGTGTGCTCCACCGCCAGCGCCTGCGCCCGCGCGCCTTCGCCTCGCTGCAGGGCACCAAACAGCATGTGGTGCTGGCGGTGCGCGTAGAGCATCCAGTCGCGGTCCAGTGCCACCGTGCCCTGCATGGGCAGCATGGCCGAGGCCGGGGCGAACGGCAGCTTGTCGTTGAGGGCGACGGCGCGTTGCAAGGCGCGGTTGCCGCAGGCCTCCAGCAGCAGGGCATGAAAGCGGTCGTTCATCACCGCGTAGGCCGCGTAGCTCTCGATGGTGAGTGGGCTCTCAGTCAGCAGCCGGTCGCCCTCGTCCAGACAGGCCTGCAACTGCCCCTGCAACTGGCGCGACACGCCGTGCTCGGCCACCAGCCGCGCGGCCATGCCTTCCAGGTGGCCGCGCACGGCGATCGCGTCGGTCACTTCCTGCGCGGTGAACTGGCGCACGAGGTACTTGCCGGTCTCGTTGGCTTCCACCAGACCCTCCTGCTCCAGCGTCACCAGCGCGGCGCGCACCGGCGTGCGCGAAGCGCCCAGCCGCTCGGCGAGCTGCTGCTCGGCCAGGCGGTGCCCGGGCTCGAACTGGCCGCTCAGGATCAGGTCGCGCAGTTGCATCAAAACGGTGTCTTGCAGGCTCATGGCGCAAACTGTACACTGAAAAATATAAACGGGATACCGTTTGAATCACGCCCACCGGAGCCCCCATGAAAGCCGAACTCAACCAGCGCCTGACCCAGGTCGGGCCCCGCACCCCCGGGGGTGAACTCTTGCGCCGCTACTGGCAACCGGTGGCCCTGCTGGACGAATTCGATCCCGCGCTGGACCCGGCCATGGCCGTGCGCCCGGTCAAGGCCGTGCGTGTGCTCGGGCAGGACTTCGTGCTGTTCCGCGATGCGCAAGGCGCCTACGGCCTGCTCGACCGCGACTGCCCGCACCGCGGCGCCGACCTCGCCTTTGGCCGCAACGAGGGCGACGGCCTGCGCTGCCCCTTCCACGGCTGGAAGTTCGACACCACCGGCCAATGCATCGAGACCCCGGGCGAGCCCGCTGGCAGCACACTGTGCACCCGCATCCGGCAGCGAAGCTACCCGTTGGTGAACAAGAGCGGCGTGCTGTTCGGCTGGTTCGGCCCCGAAGACCAGACGCCACCGCCCTTCCCCGCGCTGGACTGTTTCAACGCCCCGGCCTCGCACACCTTTGCGTTCAAGGGCTTGTGGGACTGCAACTGGCTGCAGGCGTTCGAGGTGGGCATCGACCCGGCGCACGCGTCGTACTTGCACCGCTTCTTCAACGACGCGTCGCTGGACGACAGCTACGGCAAACAGTTTCGCGGCGCGAGTGCGGGTGACGTGGGCGGCGAGCGCTGGCCCATGACGCGGGTGATGCGCGAATTCGGCCAGCCCTTGATCTCGTTTGAAGCCCAGGCCCACGGCCTGCAGCTCACCGCGCTGCGCCCCATGACGGCCGAGCTCACGCATGTGCGCGTGACCCACGCGGTGTTCCCGCAGACCTTCGTGATCCCGCTCTCCGAGACCATGACGATCACGCAGATGCACGTGCCAGTGGACGACACCCACAATTACTGGTTCGCCTTTTTCACCAGCTTCACCGGCCCGGTGGACAAGGAAGCCATGCGCGCGCCCCGCCTGGCCGCCGTGACCCTGCCGGACTACAAACCGAAAACCGGGCGCCACAACCACTGGGGCTTCAACCCGCAAGAACAACAGACCCGCACCTACCTGGGCATGGGCGAGGACGACATCAACGTGCACGACCAATGGGCCTGCGAGAGCATGGGCGCCATTCAGGACCGCACGCGTGAACACCTGGGCACCACCGACAAGGTGATCATGGCCAACCGCCGCATGCTGCAGCAAGCCATCGACACGGTGGAACAAGGCGGCACGGCCCCGGGCATTGCCGACCCCACCCTGTTTGAGCAGATCAGCGGCCCCGACACTGTGGACGGCATCGCGCCAGCGCAGGGTTGGCAAGCTTGGTGGCAACACGCGGTGCGCACCCGGCGCGAGGCTGCCCCTTGGAGCGCTCAACCTTCCGTTCGGGCTGAGCCTGTCGAAGCTCCTCCACAGGTGCTGGTGAACCCTTCGACAAGCTCAGGGCGAACGGGAGTCACTGGATGACGTTCGCCGAACGCTGCGGCATCCACACCGCCGCCCGCGAGGCAGCTTGCGTGCGCCTGATCAAACGCATCGAGGCCAGTGGTGTTGAACTCGTGCGCATGGCCTGGTGCGACACCCACGGCATGCTGCGCGGCAAGACCCTCACCGCCACGGCGGCCATGCACGCGCTGCAGGGAGGCGTGGGCATGGTGGGCACGCTGATGCTCAAGGACACGGCCGACCGCACCGCGTGGAAGGTGTTCGAGCCCGGCGGCGCCGACGACCTGCCCGGCTTTGCCGGCGCGGCCAACCTCATGCTGCTGCCCGACCCCGAGAGCTTCACCGAACTGCCCTGGGCGCCCCGCACCGGCTGGCTGCGCTGCCAGCCCTGGTTTGCCGACGGCAAGCCCGTGCCGCTGGACACGCGGCGTGTGCTGCAGAACGCGCTGGCCCGCCTGGGTGAGGCGGGCTATGGCCTCAAGACCGGGCTGGAGGTCGAGTTCCACATCTACCGCATCACCGACACCCAGCCCCAACTCAACCCCGAACTCGCCGGCTGGCCCGGCCTGCCGCCCACGGTGGAGATGATCCACCCCGGCTACAACCTCCAGGCCGAGGCCATGGTCGACATGGCTGACGAGCCGCTGCGCATCGTGCAGCGCACCGCGCAGGCGCTGGGCTTGCCACTGCAGTCGCTGGAGATCGAACTCGGCCCAAGCCAGGTGGAAGCCGTGTTCGACGCCACCGACGCACTCACCGCAGCCGACCAGATGGTGCTGTTTCGCAATGGCGTGCGCCAGGCGCTGCGCCGCGCGGGCTTTCACGCCACCTTCATGTGCCGCCCGCCGTTTCCGCACATCATGTCCAGCGGCTGGCACCTGCACCAGTCGCTGGTGGACCTGAAGACCGGGCGCAACGCGTGTGTGCGCGACGCCCCTGCGCCCGAGACCACAGCACTCGATGCGCGGCACACCCTGTCGGACGTGGCCAGCCACTGGCTAGCCGGCTTGCTGGCGCACGCGCGCGGCATGACGCCGCTGTGCACCCCCACCATCAGCGGCTTCGCACGCTTTCGCCCCAACGCGCTCGCGCCGCAGGCCGTGCTCTGGGGACGCGACAACCGGGGCGCCATGCTGCGTGTGGTGGGTGGCGCGGGCGACAAAGCCACGCGCATCGAGAACCGCATCGGTGAACCTGCAGCCAACCCCTACCTCTACATCGCCGCGCAGATCCATGCCGGGCTCGATGGCCTGCACCAGCGGCTGCAGCCACCGCCCGCGAGCGAAACGCCCTACGCCGACGGCAGCGAGAAAATACCGACCTCGCTGCCCGAAGGTCTGCTGGCGCTGGAATCCGATGCGGCCTTGTGCGCAGGCTTCGGACGCGACGTGGTGCGCCATTTCTGCCGCGTGAAACGCAGCGAGATCGAGCGCCACGCACAGGCCGAGGACAAGACCGACTTTGAACGCCGCGAGTACTTCGCCCGCACTTGAAACACACCCATGATTTCCATCCGCTTCATCCACCCCGACCAGACGCAACAAGACATCCAGGCCCGCCCCGGCGACAGCCTCATGAAGGCCGCGGTCGACGCCAACGTGAAAGGCATCGAGGCCGACTGCGGCGGCAGCCTCACCTGCGCCACCTGCCACGTGATGATCGACGCGCCGTGGTCCCGCCTGTTGCCCCCGCCCGTGCCCGATGAGCTCGACATGCTCGATTTCGCTGCCAGCCCGGTGGTGCAGCAAAGCCGCCTGAGCTGCCAGGTGCGCCTCACCGCCGAGCTGGATGGCCTGGTGGTGCGCCTGCCCGCGCAGCAACACTGATGGCACACTGACGGCCCCGGCGACTCCCACCCCCGACCACCCACTTCAGCACACCATGCCAGAGCACCACGCCTTCACGCCACCCGCCACCGTCTCCGTGCCCGTGGTCGGCATCCCCGAGCGCTTTCCGGTGCACCGCATCTACTGCGTGGGCCGCAACTACGAAGAGCACGCCAAAGAGATGGGCTTCACCGGCCGCGAGCCACCGTTCTTTTTCCTGAAGCCGGCAGACACCATCGTGGTGGCCGAGCCTGGCCAGACCGCCAGCACGCCCTACCCCAGCCTCACCAGCAACCTCCACCACGAGATCGAACTGGTGGTGGCCATCGGCACCGGTGGCAAAAACATCCAGGCGGCCGACGCCGCAAAACACATTTACGGCTACGCCGTGGGCCTGGACATGACGCGCCGCGACCTGCAGGGTGAAATGAAAAAACAGGGCCGACCCTGGTGCATCGGCAAGGCCTACGACCACTCCGCGCCCATCGGGCCGATCACGCTCGCGGCCAACGCGGGTGATGTGAACAACGCGCCCATCTGGCTGCAGGTCAATGGCAGCGACCGCCAGCGCAGCAACGTCAACAAGCTGATCTGGAACGTGGCGGAAACCATCGAACACCTCTCGGCCGCCTGGGAACTGCAACCCGGCGACCTCATTTACACCGGCACGCCCGAAGGTGTGAACGCGGTCGTGCGCGGCGACACGCTGGTCGGCGGCGTGGACGGTCTCACCCCCATCAGCGTGTCCATCGGCTGAAGCACCCATCGGGTTCTACGCAGTACCCCCAATGCGCCCTTGCGGGTTTGACCTCTGATCGCCCGCGCCGCCTCCCCCTATCCTCGATCCACTTTTTCATCGACCTCAGGAGACCTTTTCATGATCCAGCGCAGAACCTTGCTCCAGACCGGCGCCGCCGTTGCTTTGGGTGCCCCCGCCCTGGTGGGCCTGGCCCAGCAGAGCGTCACGCTCAAGTTCCACACGTTCATGGCGCCACAGTCCAACGTGTGGCTGAACATGCACAAGGCGTGGATGGACCGCGTGGAGAAGGATTCGGGCGGTCGTATCAAGTTCGAGGCTTACCCGGCCATGCAGCTGGGTGGCTCGCCGGTGCAGCTGTTCGACCAGGCGCGCGACGGCGTGGTCGACATCGTCTGGACCCTGCCGGGCAACACGCCGGGCCGCTTTCCGCGCATCGAGGTGTTCGAGCTGCCGTTCATGATGAACAACGCCGAAGCCACCTCCAAGGCCTACTGGGAATACGTGCAGACGGTGGCCAAGGACGAGTTCAAGGACGTGCAGCCCATCGCCCTGCAGGTGCACGGCCCCGGCATGTTCCACATGCGCAGCAAACAGATCAAGACCGCCGAAGACCTGCGCGGCTCCAAGGTGCGTGGCCCCACCCGCCAGATCACCAAGATGCTCGGCTACCTGGGCGCCACGCCCGTGGGCATGCCGCTGCCGCAGATCCCCGATGCGCTGTCCAAGGGTGTCATCGACGGCTGCGTGATTCCCTGGGAGGTCGTGCCCTCGGTCAAGGTGCAGGAACTCACCAAGTTCCACAGCGAGTTCGACCCCGCCGGCGGCGCGCTCTACACCACGACCTTCGTGATGGCCATGAACAAGGCCAAATACGCCAGCCTGCCGCCCGACCTCAAGGCCGTGATCGACAAACACTCCGGCATGGAAACCTCGGGCTGGCTGGGCAAGACGCAGCAAGCCGGCGATGTGGCCGGACGCGAGTCGGCGGTGAAACAGGGCAACACGATTTACACCATCCCGGCGGCCGAAGCGCAGGAGTTCCGCCGCAAGGCGCGCCTGGTGGAAATCGAGTGGGTGCAGGACATGGACAAGCGCGGCTTCAACGGCAAGGAACTGCTGGACACGGCCAAAGCCTTGATCGTCAAACACGGCAAAAAAGCCTGAGGCCAATCCTCTCCAGAAAGCCGGGCCTTGCAGCCCGGCTTTTTTTCGCCTTCATAACGGCCCGCTAAACTGTTTGCATGCTTCGCCCCCCCGCCAAACACTGCCGCAACTGCGGCACCGCCGTCGACATCCGCCTGCCCGACGACGGCGACACCAAACCCCGCGCGGTCTGCCCGGCCTGCCACCTGGTGCACTACGACAACCCGCTCAACGTGGTGGGCACGGTGCCGGTCTGGGGCGACAGCGGTCAGTACGTGTTGCTCTGCAAACGCAACATCGAACCCCGCTTCGGCAAATGGACGCTGCCGGCCGGCTTCATGGAGCTCAACGAAACCACGGCCGAAGGCGCGGCCCGCGAGACCAGCGAGGAAGCGGGCGCGCAGTTTGAAATGGGTGAGATCTTCACGCTGATGAACGTCTCGCGCGTGGGCCAGGTGCACATCTACTACCGTGCGCGCTTGCTCAGCGACGTGTTCGATCCCGGGCACGAAACCATCGAAGCGCGGCTGTTCACCGAAGACCAGATTCCCTGGGACGAGATCGCGTTTCGCACCGTCAAGGAAACGCTGGAACACTACTTCGCCGACCGCCGTAAAGGGCACTTCGGCTTCCACGCCTTCGACATCGCCTGACACCCGGCAGTCCGGTCATTCCACTCCGTGCGCGCATGACCGCCCCCCGCACCTGGCCGTTGGTGCTGCGCCTGGGCACCGCGCAGACCCTGGCCTGGGGCTCCACCTACTACCTGCCCGCCCTGCTCGCCCGGCCCATGGCCGACGGCCTGGGCCTGCCGATCTCGCAGATCTGGATCGCCTTCACGGTGGCCTTGCTGGCCTCGGCCGCACTCGGCCCGTTCGCCGGCCGCGCCATCGACCGCTGGGGCGGCCGCCCGGTGCTCATGGGCACCAACGTGCTGTTCGCCCTCGGCCTGGCCTGTTTGTCGCAGGTGCAAGGCAGCACCAGCCTCATGCTGGCCTGGCTGCTGATCGGCATGGCCATGGGCAGCGGGCTGTACGAAGCGGCGTTTGCCGCCCTGGTGCGGCTGCAGGGCACACAGGCGCGCGCGGCCATCACCGGCATCACGCTCATCGCAGGCTTTGCCAGCACGGTGGGCTGGCCGCTCACGGCCCTGCTGGAGGCCGAATTTGGTTGGCGCGGCGCCTGCCTGGCGTGGGCCGGCCTGCACCTGCTGGTGGGGCTGCCGCTGAACGCCAGCATTCCGCGCGCGGCGGCACTGCCTGAGCCATCCCGGGCCGTTGAAGCAGACGCACCCGCTGCCCTGCCCCACACACCACCGCCCAGACACACAGCCTGGATCTTGTCCTACGTGTTCGCCGCCACCTGGTTCATCAGCACCGCCATGGCCACGCATTTGCCGCAGCTGCTGGTGGCCAGCGGCGCCACGCTGGCCGGCGCGGTGGCCATCGGCGCACTGGTGGGCCCGGCGCAAGTGGCCGGGCGCATGCTGGAGTTCGGCTTTCTGCGCCGGCTGCACCCCTTGCTGTCGGCGCGCGCCGCGGCCCTGGCCCACCCGGTGGGCGTGGCCTGCTGGATGCTCTTCGGGCCGGTGGCCGGGTCCGCATTTGCCCTGCTGCACGGCGCGGGCAACGGCATCCTCACCATCGCCAAAGGCACGCTGCCGCTGGTGTACTTTGGCCCGGTGGGCTATGGCCAGCGGCAGGGCATCATGATGGCGCCCTCGCGCGTGGCGCAGGCCTTTGCACCACTGCTGTTCGGCCTGTGCATCGAGCGCTGGGGCTCGGGGGCGCTGTGGATTTCGGGTGGGTTGGGTCTGAGCGTGCTGGCAGCGCTGCTGTGGCTGCGCACCGGGGCGCCGAAACCAACGATCTAAGGCTGAAGACCGGCGTCGCTCCAGCCCAGCAACTCGGCCAGGCGGCGCACCACCCACACCGACTCGGGCTCGTTCACCACCGCAGGCTCCACGCGCAAGCCTTGCAGGCAGCGCGTGAGCACATCGCTCTCGGCTATGCCCAGGCTGAACTCCATGTTGCGCGCGGTCTCGGTCAAGAGCTGGGCCATGTCTTCACACAGCTCGTAGCGCGCGGCCAGCTCGTCGCGCGGCAAGCTCAGCTTCTGGCGGCCGGGCAGCACATACAAGGCCATGAAGGAGGCGGGGATTTCGATCTGGTATTCATCGGACATACCGCACTGTATTGCACCGGCATGGGCCTTCAGGCACGATGCACCGGCTCCACAACGTTCCACCTTCGCGAGGCACACGGCATGGGAATCTGGCTCGAACTCGGCGTCTTTCTGGTCATCTTGGGCTTTGGTGTCTGGCAGTTGTATGACGTGAAAAAAGTGATCCGTGAACGTGAAGAGCGCCAGGCGCGCGAGAAGGCCGCCGCCGCGTCGGCTTCACCGCCTGCCGAGCATTGACATGCGCCCGGAGCCAGCGAGCACCGCCGCCGACATCCACCACCGCATCTGGACCGAACTGCAGCGCGCCACGGTGGACCGCCACCACGAATGGCGCACGCCAGTGCTGGCCACCACCGGGCTGGATGGCCTGCCGCAGGCGCGAACCGTGGTGCTGCGCGGCGCAGATGCCAGAGCGTTGCAACTCACGTTCTTCACCGACAGCCGCAGCCCGAAGGTGGCCGAACTCCAGGTGGCCCCATCCGCCGCTCTTGTTTTCTGGAGCCAACGCCTGAGCTGGCAACTGCGCGTTCGGGTCGGCACGCGGGTGCACACCGCCGGAGCCCTGGTGGACGCGGCGTGGTCACGCGTCAGCCAGTCGGCTGCAGCGAGCGACTACCTGAGCCCGCACCCGCCGGGCTCACCCCTGCATCCACCCACTGCCGACACCGCTGGCACTCACCACCTGGCCGTGGTGACCGCGCGCATCGAACAGCTCGACTGGCTGGAACTGGCCCGCGAGGGCCATCGGCGTGCGCGCCTGACGCCCGACACGATCGAGTGGCTGGTGCCCTGACCGTCAGTTGGGTCGTGGCGGCCCGAGCACGGCACGCGCCAGCCGGTCCACCGCCGCAAACAATTCTTCCACCGTGTTGGGCTTGTAGATCAACTCACTGACACCCGCTGCAGGCGCTTGGGCGCGCAGTTCTTCGGAGATGTAGCCCGAGGTGATGGCCACGGGCGAGTCGGGACGCAGTTCCCGCACAGCGCGCGCGAAATCCAGTCCCGACATGCCGGGCATGTTGTAGTCGGTGATCACGAGGTCGAAAGGCTCGGCTTGGTCTCGAACCGCAGCCAGTGCCTGCGCCGCATGCGTGAACACCGTGACCCTGTAACCCTCGCGCTGGAGCAGGCGCTCCATCAGGAACGCGATCATTTCATCGTCGTCCACGTACAGGATGTGAGCCCTCCCGGGTGCCGCAGCTCTCGGTGGGCGAACCTGCTGCGCCATGGGTGCCACCGCAGGCGACGCTGCGCCCTCCACCGCGGGCAGATAGACCGAGAAGGTCGATCCTTCGCCCGGCGCGCTCTGCACCTGCAGCACAGCGTCGTGATCGCGCAAGATGCCGTGCACCACCGCCAGGCCCAGCCCGGTGCCCTTGCCAGGCGGCTTGGTGGTGAAGAACGGCTCGAACATACGCGCGCGCGTCTCGTCACTCATGCCTTGTCCGTTGTCGCACACGGTCAGCCTGGCCCAATCGGTCAGCGTTGCGTCCGCCGCGCCAGGACTGCCCTGGTGAGCTTCCAGCCGGATCGCAACACGCCCTTGCGCAGCACCGCGCACCGCCTGCCATGCGTTGGTGCAGAGGTTGAGCAACACCTGTTCGATCTGGGTCGCATCGGCCAACACGCAGGGAACACCGTCGCCGATGTGCAAGCTCAGATCGACCCCCGCAGGCAAGGTGGCGCGCAACAAACGCAACGATTCTTCGACCACCGGCGCCAGCTCGATCACCTGCCGCTCCAGCAACTGGCGCCGGCTGAACGCCAGGATCTGCTGCACCAGATCGCGTGCGCGCCGGCTCGCCTTGCGAATCTCCGTGAGGCTGGTGCGCGCCGGGCTGTCGGCGGGCACATCGTCCAGCGCCAGTTCCACATTGCCGATGATTGCGGCCACGATGTTGTTGAAATCGTGTGCCACACCGCCCGCCAGCGTGCCCAGGGCCTCCATCTTTTGCGACTCGCGCAGCTGGGACTGCAACTGTGCCCGGATCGCCTCGGAGTCCCGCCGTTCGGTCAAGTCGAAGTCGATGCAGTAGAACTCGGGCTCGCGACCGGGAATGTTCAGGTAAACGTGGCTGGAATACACGTCCACCGACGTGCCGTCCTTGCGGCGCAAGGTCAGGTCGGCAGCGGGAATGGGCAGGCCGCTTTCGATCATCTCGGTCACCGCGCCGACCACCCCTGTGTGCATCTCGGGCGGAATGATCAGGTCCAGCAAGCTCCGGCCAATCGCCTCGCTGGCCGAGTAGCCATACAGGCGTTCCGAGGCCTGATTCCAGTAGCGGGTGGTCAGGTCCAGCCCATAGCCTTGCACCGACACATTGGGCACGTACTCCAGCAGTTGCCGGAACCGTGCCTCGCTGTCGCGCATGGCATCACTGGAGCGCTTGCTGTGGGTCATGTCCACAATGACCGTGCTCCAGACCACCGTGCCGTCAGCCAGGCGCTGCGGCCTTCCCACACCGTGCAACCACTTGCGCTGGCCTGAAGCCGTGGTGATGCGCCATTCGTGCACCCAGTCCTCCAGCGTGCGCGCGGAGTCCAGCACCGACGCCCGCATGGCCGGCACGTCTTGCTCGTCCACCATGGCCCACAACACCTCGGCGTCGTGCTCCACCGCCTGCGGCGTCACCTCCCACAGCTCCTGGCAGCCCTGGCTCATCCAGCCGATGCGGTGCTCACCACCAGGCGCCAGCACATATTGCAACAGCGCGCCAGGCATGTGTTTGGCCATCGCAGCCAACATGGGCCCTCGAGCAAGTGCATCAGGATCGGATCTCAAATTCAAGGCCGGCCTCCGCTGCGTTGGTGACAGTCCGTACAGTATCGACTGCTTGTGCAATTTCGTTCAACGCCCCCTCGCAGACCCATGACCTTTGAACCCAACGAACCCATTCAACAAGACCGCCTCTGGAGCGACGGGCACTGGACGGCCCGCGTGATCAAGAACGAGGACGACGACGGCTGGGCCGTTGCCATGCACCTCGATGGCGCCACCGAGCCCGCCCTGGTGGGCCCCTGGACCATGGGCCGCGACAAGAAGAACCCCAAGCCGCTGGACACCGCGGCCTTCAATACGCTGGTGAAAACCGCCAAGGAAGTCATCCGCCGCTCAGAGCAGCAACTGCATGCGCAGCTCAACAAGAATGTCACCGTGACGGTCGACGGACAGCGTGTTCGGGTCGCACTGGCCATCGTGCCCGACGAGGAAGGTGCCACCGCCACCCTGAGCGCAGTGGATGGGTTCGACGAAGAACTGGCCCGTGTGCCCGCGCCACCAACCTTCAAGCTCAACGTCGACAGCGCCCAGGCCTGGATTGCGTCCGGTTTCGCGCGGCCGCGCTGAACTTCAGGCATTCAAATGCCTTGAAATCGGCATAGGGGGCCTCCATGTTCGGAGGCACCCCTGCCACACCACCCGGCGTGCGGGTCCGCACCGGGCGGTTCGAAAGCTTGAGGTCAGGACAGCCTTGGCATCCCCAGCCCATCAAAGTACGCAATGGTCAACGCGCTGTTGAGCAGCTTGGCGCTATTTCGCCACCATCGGTGGCAGTTGCCTGCCACCTGTCTGGCCGTATCCTCGTTGACCCCCAGCGCCCTGAGTTCAGAGTAGATCTTTCGGGGCCTCCTCCAGTGCCTGAGCTGGATGGCCCTCAGCCGATGGCGCAGCCACTCATCCAGCTCTCGCCAGACTTTGGGCGTTTGCGCCAGCTCGAAGTACGCCTT
>NZ_JBLYYB010000206.1:0-18479 GCF_048549895.1 Hydrogenophaga sp. | reverse complement strand
GCAGTGGCAGCGCAGGCGCTGCGGTGGTCTGCACGGTGATGCGCGCGAGCGCTTGCGGGGTGTGCCCGGGCTCCCGCCGCAGCGCCACGCCCGCGCAGTCGGACATCGTGCGTTTGGCGAGCAGGGGCTCGGGGTATTCGCTGTCGTAGGCGAGCAGCAGCGTGGCCTGCTGGTCCAGCACCACCTGGCCCAGCGCGTCGATGAGGCCGGCGCCAAAGCTGCCATCAAAGGCACACATGACCTGGCACGGCGCCATCGATTTGGTGGCGATGCCCCAGTACCCGGCGGGCGCGTTGTGCACCGAGTTGTGAAAGCGCGTGGGCGAGACGTGTCGGTCGTCGGTGGCGAGCTGTTCGCACAGCGCGTGGCAGTTGTGGCCGTCGGAGCCCGACGACGTGAACACGGTGGCCAGGGTGGACACGTCGGCACCGGCCGCGGCTTCCAGGCCGATGCCCAGCGTGAGTTTGATGACGCGGCTGGCGCGGCGGCGCTCGGCCGGCGGCAGGATCGATGGCGCGGGCAGCACCGACGGTGCCGACACCCAGGGCACTTCGCCGCGCAGCACGGCGCGGGCGCTTGGCCAGTCGGGCAGGCCGGGGGCGATCAGGCCGATGCCGGTGATCCAGGCGGTGAGCGGTGCGCTCATGACCTGCGACCCAGAACAAGGCTGCAATTGCTGCCACCAAAACCAAACGAGTTGGTGAGCGCGTGGCGCAGCGTGGCGGGCGCGCCGCGCAGTTGGTAGTTCATCTGCAGCGCGGGGTCGAGCGCGCGGGTGCCGGGGCTGCCGGGTATGAGGCCGTCGACCAGCGCGATCGCGCACAACACGGCCTCCACCGCGCCGGCCGCGCCCAGCGTGTGGCCGGTGGCGCCCTTGGTGGACGAACACGGCACGCCCTCGCCGAACACGGCCACCACGGCCTTGCCTTCGGCGCTGTCGTTGGCGGGTGTGGCGGTGCCGTGCAGGTTGATGTAGTGGATGTCGCCGGCGCTCAGAGATGCCGAGCGCAGCGCGGCCTGCATGGCCATTTGTGCGCCCAGGCCCTCGGGGTGCGGCGCGGACATGTGGTACGCGTCGCTGGACTCGCCCGCACCGAGCAGCCACACGGCGTCAGCGGACAAGGACGTGGTGTCGGTGTCCGCACGCTCCAGCAGCGCATACGCCGCTCCCTCGCCGATGGAGATGCCGTTGCGCCCCGCGTCACAAGGCCGGCAGGGGTCGCTGGAGGTGAGTTCCAGCGAAGCGAAGCCGTAGAGCGTGGTGAGGCAGAGCGAGTCGACACCGCCCACCAGCGCCGCGTCGATGGTGCCCAGCTCCAGCTGGCGCGCGGCGGCCGCAAACACCTTGGCGCTGGACGAGCACGCGGTGGAAATGGTGGTGGCCATGCCGGTGATGCCGAGGTGTTTGCGCAGCAGCTCGGCCAGGGCGTAAGGGTTGTGCGTGGTCGCGTAGTTGAAGGCGTCGGGCAGCGCGCCGGTGGACGCGTCGCGTTCGCGGTAGGCCAGCTCGGTCTGCAAAATGCCCGAGGTGCTGGTGCCCATGAACACGCCCACACGGCCCGCGCCATGGCGCGCCACGGCGGCGCGCACGCGGTCTTCAAACCCGTCGGCCCGCAGCGCGAGCAGGGCCAGGCGGTGGTTGCGGCACTCGAACGCGGCCAGGGCGGCGGGCAGCGGGTACGCGTCCACCCCGGGCACCTCGCCCACCCAGGTCGGCAGGTCCACGGTCTCGAAGGTGCAAGGCTGCAGGCCGCTGCGGTCTTCGCGCAGGGCCGTTCGGTGGGCGTCGAGCCCCACACCCAGGCAGGTGGTGGCGGTGTAGGCGGAGAGCAGCAGGGGCTTCACGTCGGGGTGCTCAAAACGGGGTCGCGCATTGTCTCAAATGCTGGCACATCCCCCGGCTTCGCGCCGTGCGGCACCCGACACACCAGCATCACGTTGGCAAAGGGTTTGCGCCCGCTCATGGGCTCGGTCTCCACCACAAACCCCAGGCGCTGCAGCTCGGCCACCCAGTCGGCCAGCGTGCGGCAGTACAGGCGCGGCAGGCGGTGGCCGCGCGTGTACGTCACCAGGCGGTCGACACCGTTGCAGATGCGGTAGGTGAGGCCGGCACCGGCATCGCCCACGCGGGTGAGGAACACGCCACCCGGCGGCAGCGCCTGGCGGATGCGCGCGAGCACGGTGCGTTGTTGCTCGTGGCTGAAGTAGTGCAGCGCGTCCAGGATCAGGATGGCGTCGGGCTGGCCGAAGTCCACCGTGTTCATGTCGCCCTGCTCCACCCGCACCACCGGGTGTTGTGGGCCGAAGGCGCGCGCGGCGCGGTCCACGTCGCGCTGCATCAGCTCCACACCGCGCAGTTGCCGTGGCAGCGGCGGCGGTGCCCAGCCAGCGGGCCACTGGCCTTGGTCGTGCAGCCGGCGCGCGGCGAGCAACCAGGCGAACAGGCTGCCCTGGCCACAACCGAGGTCGAGGTAACACCCACCCTCGGGCCCGCCTTCGGGCAGCAGACCCCGGCGCAGCATCTCGTGAAAGATGGTGTCGTAACCGAGCTTGCCGCGCGCGTAGTGGTAGGCGAAACGGCCGCTGGGTCGGAAGGTCTGGCTGGCTTCGTGCACCAGCCGTTGAATGGAATGACGACTCATGGTGACAGGGCTTGTGTCAGCGTGACGGGTTGCAGGTGGCGCTCGTTGATGGTCTGCAGCAGCCGTGGCAGCACGGCGAGGATCACCGGTTCACCGGCCAGTGTGCGCGCGGCGTGGCCGTCGTGCATGAGCACGATGTCGCCTGCGCCGAGGTGGCGGGTGAGCCGTTGCAGCACGCGCTCGGGGTCGCCGGTGCGGGTATCAAAGGCACGGCGCGACCAGGTGGCGAGCTGCAGGCCCAGGCCGTGCAGCACCGGGTCGAGAAAGGGGTTGCGCAGGCCGGCGGTGGCGCGAAAGAAGCGCGGCGCTTCGCCGGTGATGTCGGCCAGCAGGGCCTGTGCGCGTGCGATGTCGCGCCGCATGGCGCCGGGGCCGAGCAGCGAGAACGCGTTGCTGTGCACAAAGCCGTGGTTCTCCACGCGGTGGCCGCGCTGCACGATGGCGCGGCACAGCGCGGGGTGCTGCTCTGCGATGCGGCCAATGCAGAAAAAACTGGCCTTGATGTTCGCGGCGTCGAGCACATCGAGCACACGCGGCGTCACCTCGGGATCGGGTCCGTCGTCGATGGTGAGCGCGATCTCGCGCCGCTGCGCCGAGGCCTCGGGCAGGCGGGTGAGGTTGGGGCCGAGCAGGTGCGAGCTGGGCCACAGCCCGGCACCAGCCAGCAAGGCGTGGTTGGCCACCAGCGCCCCGGCCGCCCAGGGCCAGGCGGCGGGCACGGCGAGCGTGCCCAACACCGCCGCGCCGTGCACGGCGGCGCTGGCGCTCAAAAAAGGAGACGGGGTCCAGCGCGCCATGTCAGTGGACAAAGTGGCCGGCATCGAGGAAACGCGCCCACAGCGGCGACCAGGCCGACCAGTCGTGCCCACCGGCCACGGTGTGGCGCGACGCGGTGGGGAAGCGCTCGGCCACGCGCTGGATGCGGTCGGCAAACCGGTCTTCCGTGCCGTGGCCGATGAACACCGGCAACCCGGGCGGCGGGCGCTGCAGCCACCGCCAAACGCGCAGCTCGGGATCTTGCAGGTCGGCTTCGGTGGCTTGCCACGCGTCAGCGCCACCGGCGCGCTCCACCACGTTCACGCTCGGGCGGCTGCCCGGGTACGGCGCGAGCAGGCACAGGCCGTCGGCCACGCCGGGGCGCGCGGCCAGGTGGGCCATGGCGACCAGACCCCCGAGCGAAATGCCGCCGAGCCACACACGCGCACCGCGCTCGCGCGCCGGGGTGAGCACGCTGCTCTGCAGCGCGTCCCAGGTGTGCACCGCGTCCAGGCCGAGGCCACCGATATCGACCGCCAGCAGGTCCAGCGGCAGGCCGCGGTGCGCGATGGCCTGGGCAAAGCCGGCGTCGAACATCGCCTCGGGTGCCATCGCCGCGCCGGGCAGCATCACGATCAGGTGCGGTGCACCGCTCAGCGTGCCCACGGTGCGCAGCGCGGTCGTCACGGTGCGGGCTTTCGCGCGGCAAACGCCGCAGACAACACCAGCGCGAGCACCGCGCCCGGGCCCACGGTGACGCCGATGGCCTGCAGCACCGGCACCGACGAGAAGGCCAGCACGCCGAAGCCGATGGCGGTGGTGGCACTGGCCACCCCGATGGACAGCAGGGTCTCGTCGTCCAGCGTTTCGCCGAGCGAGATGCGGTCGAAGAACAGCGCGTAGTTGGAGCCCACCGCCACGGTGAGCAACACACCCACGAGGTGCAGCAGGTGCAGGCGCACACCGCTGAAGTGCAAGCCGGCCACCACCACCATGACCGCCATCACCAGCGGCAGCATCACGCCCAGCAGCCGCCCGGGGCTGCGCAGCACGAAGCCCAGCGCCACCACGATGGCGAGAAAGCCCAGCAGCGACAACACAATGGCCTCGTCGATGTACTCGCCGTAGAGCGTGTCGAACTCGCCCTTGAGGTCGATGAAGATCGCACCGCTGCCGGTCAGCGCGGCGCGCACGGCGTCCACCGGGATGTCGGCACCCGCCGCGCCAGGCGCCGGGCGCAGCGGCAGCAGCACGCTCCAGCCGCTGGCGCGTTGCAGCAGCAGCGCGTCTACCGCCAGGCCCAGGCCGGTGCCGTCCAGGTCTTGCCGCGTGAGGTTGCGCGAGCCGCGCGCGGCCTGCACGTCGTCCACAAACGGTTGCAAACGGTCGGCCGACAGGGGGGCGTCCACCAGCGCCTCGCGCAGCCGCGCGGCGAGCGCGTCGGGCGGCGGCAGGCTGGCGCGGCGCGCGTTCTGCGTGGCCTCGCTCGGCAGAAAACGCGCCGGGGTGTCGAAGCCGCCAATGAGTCCCTGGTCCACCAGCGGGCGCAGCTGCGCGCCCGCGCGCTCGGCGGCCTGCAGGGCGCTCTCGCGGTCGGACGCGGTGATCACCGCCATGTAGCGCGCATCGGGCGCACCGAGGTCACCGCGCAGGCGCGCGTCGAGCTCACCTTCGGCCTCGGTCACGGTGGAGAGCGCCGACAGGTTGGGATACCACAGGTCGTTGCGGTGCTGGGCCAGGTACACGCCGGCCACCAGCACCAGCGCCAGCAGGGGCCAGCGCAGCACACCGGCGTGCGCCACCAGCGGGCGTAAAACGCGGCCCTGGCGCGCGCCATCGGTCAAGTGCACGCCGGGGCCCGCGAGGTGCGGCAACACATAGCGCGTGACCAGTGCGGCCGTGATCACGCCGCTGATGGCGTACAGACCGAGCTGGGCCAGACCGGGGAAGCCCGAGAACAGCAGCGCGCCAAAGCCCAGCACCGAGGTGAGCACGCCCAGGCGGATGGTGGGCCAGTACTGCTCGCGCCACGAGCTGGCGCCCATGCGCCCGGACTGCACGAAGTAATAAATGGCGTAGTCGACCGCTTCACCAATCAGCGCGGCGCCAAAGCCCACGGTGATGCCGAACACGGTGCCGTGCACCAGGCCCACGGTGACGATGGCGGCCAGCGTGCCGCTGAGCACCGGCACCAGCGTGAGCAACAGCAGGCGCGCACGGCGGTACACAAAACCCAGCAGCACCGCGAGGATCACGGTGCTCATGACCGACAGGCGCGTCACCTCTTGCTGGATGGTGGCGCGCGCGCGCACCGCAAACAGCCCGGGGCCCGACATCTCCATCGTCAAGCCCGTCAGGCCCGGCTGCTGCACGGCCCGGGCAAAACCCTCGCGGATCCGGTCGATGGCGGCGGACTGGCCGTCGGTGTCGGAGCCCAGCGCGTGCGTCTGCACCAGCAGCATGGCGCGCTCGCCGTCGCGCGAGGCCCAGACGCCTTCAACCTCGTTGGGCTGCACCCCGCCGCCCAGGCTGGACACCAGCTCGACCAGCTCACCCGTGGGGTCGCGCGCGAGGTAGGGCTTGAACAACAAGCCGGCCGACGAGCTGAGCAGGTCGATGCTGTTGTTCACCGCGCTCTTCAAACCGTCCACGCTGAAGCGCTCGGGTGTCACCGCGGTGCTCAGCAGGTAGCGGTGCGCCAGCAGAAAGTCGCGCGTGGTGTCCATCGCTTCGGCTTCACCGTTCTGCACCGTGGCAAACGCCGCGTTGCCCGCCAGCGAAGCGCGCAGCGCGCGCGAGGCCTCGGCGCGCTGACCCGCATCGCCACCGGCGATGGCCACCATGAGCAGGCGCGACACCGCCCCTTCGCGCAGCTGGTCGACCATCACCGCTTGTTCGGCGGTGGGTTTGGAGGGCAGGAAGAAAGACACGTCGGCCGAGAAGCGCGTGTTCAACAGCAGCACCACACCGAGTGCCATCGCCACCAACCAGATCAGCAGCGCACGCCACACACCACGGCTCATGGAGTACGCACCGGCTCGATCGTCATCTCCGTGCGGTCGCCGTCGGCCTGCAGGTACTCAATCACCAGCACCTGCTCGCGCACACCGCTGAGCGTGATGCGCTGCAGCAGCGAGGCGATGCGTTGTTCGGTCGGCACCAGGGTCAGCACCCAGGCGTCTTTGTGGCCGGCGAGCAGCAGTGTGTAGTTGCGCTCCAGCGACGCGCGGTTGCCCTGCAGCGTGCTGCGGATGCTCTCCACAAAAGCCGCCACCTCGGGCCGCTGGCTGAGCTGGATCTGCATCTTGCGGCGGTCGCGCTCCAGGCTCAGCGTGTCCTTGTCGAGCACCATGGTCTCGGCCTTGGGCGTGAGCGTGCGTTTCTCCAGCCGGTCGGGCGCGGTGTAGGTCATCTCGCCGGTGGCCACCAGCGGCTTGTCGAGCAGGGCCAGGTGGCGTTTCTCGACGAACGTGGCCCGCCCGCCCGGGTTGCTGGCCAGCTCGGTCATGAGCTGGCCGATGTCGAACGCGGCGTGGGCCAACACGCTGAAGCTGCCGAGCACGAGGCCCGTGAGAAGTCGTCGGATCATGTGCGGTGCCAGAAATCGAAAAAATTGAACCAGTTGTACGGGGCTCGGCGGCACAGCTCGCCGAGCCGGTCGGCGTAGGCCTGCATGGCCTGCGCCATCGCGGCTTCGCGGTTGCTGCGGTCGGTGGTGGAGAAGTCGGCCAGCAGCTCGAAGTGCAGTTCGTAGCGGTTGCCACCCAGGTACACGCCCGACATGAAAAACACCGGCCGGCGCAGCATGGCCGCCATGCGCCAGGGCCCGAGCGGAAACCGCGCTGGTGCGCCGAGGAACATGCATTCTGCCGTGGCGTCGTTCGCGAGCGACCGGTCGGCCAACATACCCACCAGAAAGCCCGCGTCGAGCTTGTCGCGCGCGCGCAGCATCGAGTCGGGGTGGCCCAGCGCCACCACGTCCTGCTGGGCTCGCGGGTTGATGGCGTGCAGGATGGCGTTGATCTTGCGCGCGTTGTCTTCGAACATGAGCATGGCCACCGGCGTGCGCGCGTGCTGGTGGGCCATGGCGCGCAACACCTCGAAACTGCCGAGGTGCGCGCCCACCAGAAAGGCCCCGGGCTGGCGATCCAGCGCCTGCTGCACCGCGTCGTGCCCGGTGATGCGGATGTTGAACAAATCGAAGCGGTCGTTGAGCAGGTAGATGCGGTCGTGCACGGTGCTCGCAAAGGTCAACACGTGGCGGTAACCGTCGCGCCAGGTGGGCGCGCGGCCCAGCGCACGCGTGAGGTAAGCGCGCCCGGTGCGCCGCGCCTTGGGCGAGAACAACACGAAGTACAGCGCGATGCCGCGCAACACCAGCCGCCCGACCGGGCGCCCCAGGCGCAGCGAAATCCACACCATCAAACGCAGCAGGCCCAGGTGGCTGCGCTCCTTCTGCTGCATCCAGTCGGGCGTGGGGCCGCCCGTCATGGCGCTGGCGGCACGAGGCTGCCTGTGGCCACCTCGACGCCCTCGCAGCTCACGCTGACGGCCACGGTGCCGCGCGGTGTGGTCTGCAGGGCGAAGCGCAAGGTCTGGCCCGGGCCGACCGGCACAAAAAACTTGGCCTGCGCGACCTGCCAACCGCCCCGGCCCGCCTCACCGCGCATCTGCGCTGCGAACAGCAGCGCCTGGTCCAGCAGCACCACGCCGGGCACGATGGGGCGGCCCGGAAAATGGCCGGCGAAGGCCGGGTGGTCGGGCGGCACGGCCCAGACGAACTCAGCCGTGTCCATGCACCACTTTCTCGGCGTACAGCGCCTGCAGTGCCTGACGCGTGAGCTTGCCGGTGGTGTTGCGCGGCAGCGCGTCGACCAGCACCAGCGGGCGCGGCAGAAAGATCGCGTCCAGCCGCTGGCGCAGGCCGGCCATGATCTCGCGCGCATCGCTGGAGGGCGCGACCACAAAGGCGGCCAGGCGCGTCACGCCATCGGCGGCGTCCGCGTCGTCGGGCAGGAAAAAGGCGGCGTCCACCACACCGGGCAAGGCGCCGATCTGGTGGTTGAGGTAAGCCAGCGAGGTGCGTTTGCCCGCGATGTTCACCAGGTCGGCGTGGCGGCCGTGCAGCAAAAACGTGCCGTCGGCGCAGGACTCGATCACATCGGCCAGCGGCACCCGGCCTTCCACATGGCCGCCGCTGGCCCAAGTGGTGTCACCAACATGCTCGAGCCGCACCGCGTGCAGCGGGTGCCAGGCCGCGCCGTCGAGCGTGCGCCGGCTGGCCAGCGCGGACGATTCGGTGGAGCCGTAGATCTCGTGCACCGGCGCGCCGCAGCGTGCTTCGGCGCGGCGCGCGAGGTCGGGGCTGAGCGGCGCGGTGGCCGAGAGCACCAGATCCAGCGGCGGCACCGGCAGCTCCGACCCAAGCAGGGCGGAGAGGTGGAACGGTGTGGTCACCAGCATGCGCGGGCGCGGCACGGCTTGCAGCGCGGCCACGATGTCCTGCGGGTAAAACGGCTTGGCGGCGGCGAACTGGCAGCCTCCGTGCAGCGCCACGAGCAAGGTGGACTCGAAGCCGTAGCTGTGCTG
The DNA here is from genome assembly GCF_048549895.1 of Hydrogenophaga sp. GTDB lineage: Bacteria > Pseudomonadota > Gammaproteobacteria > Burkholderiales > Burkholderiaceae_C > Hydrogenophaga. The sequence goes on along the minus strand of NZ_JBLYYB010000206.1, from coordinate 9,492 downwards.
CGTGGGCACGGTGCCGACGATGGACATCGGGCGCTGCAGCAGGCCCAGCGCCGCCGCTTCGGCGCGGCCGTTGAGCACCAGCTTGCCCCAGGTCTTGCGGTGCGGCTGCGGCAGACCGGTGGAGCCCGAGGTGAACAGGATGGCCACGGTCTGCGCGTCGTCGATCTGCGGCATGGCGTGCACGGCGGGGCGGCTCAACGCGGCGAGGTCGGGAAACAACGTGCCGCTCAGGCCCGGCCACTCCACGGGCTTGTCGGCCAGCCAGTGGGTGCCGGGGTGGTCGGCGGCGAGGCGCTGCAAGGTCTCGGGCGACTGCGACGAGGGCTGAAGGCTGACCTTGCCGGCGAGCAGCCCGGCCACGAAGCCGACCGCGAAGTGGTAACGGTCCTCGCACAGGTTGAGCTGCCAGCCGCCAGCGGGCAACTGCGCGGCGAGCGCGTGTGCGTCGGCCAGGAAGTCGCGCACGCTCACCGGGCCGCTGGCGCGCCAGGCGAACGTGTCGTCGAGCCCACGGTCGCTGATCAGCGGCGACGTGCTCATCGTGCTGTGGGGCCCGCGCTGCGCTGCGCCGATTCGCGCCGGTAAGCCCGCACGACGTCGGCCAGGCCGGGGCGTTCGTGCGGCGGCAGCACACACAGGCGCCACGCGTGTTCCACCACGAACATCACAGCGATCAGCGGCCCGGTGAGCACGTTGGCGTGCACCGACCACACGGCCGCGGGCGCCCAGATGAACAGCCCGGTGGAGACGAGTGCGTTGACGAAGAAGAACAGCGTCCAGGCCAGCGTGACGTTGCGCGTGTAGCGCACCTTGCGTTCGGACAACTCGTGGGCAAAGATGCGCCGCGCCATGCGGGTGATGAGGGCATCGCCCGGGCCGAGCAACGACTTGCCGAACAACACGCCCAGCGCCACGTGGATGCCCAGGTGCTGCAGGTAATAGAGCAGCGGCACGTTGTGGCGCAACTGCGGCCAGAGCCAGGCCACCAGCGCCACCAAGGCCAGCACACCGGGCACACGCACGGCCCACTGCGGCCAGCGCCACAAGGCCATGAGCGCGGCCACGGCGATCGGCAACACGGCCACCACGGCGTTGAGGTCGGCGTTGCCCCAGCCGGTGCTGCCCACGTGGGCGGCCACCACCCAGGCCGCCATGAGCAGCAGCACACCGAGGTTGCGCAGCACCGAGAGGGCGGTCATGCGGTCGGGCTTTTCACTGCGTGCGCTGGCTGGCGATGTGGACTGAGAGGGCGCGCGGCGTCGAGAAGATCTTCTCGTTGTCTTCGTTGTCCGAGCGCATCTGGAAACCGTAGCGCTTGGAGATCACGAGCGAGATTTCCAGCATGTCGATGGAGTCCAGCCCCATGCCGTCGCCGTACAGCGGGCCGTCGGGGTCCACATCGGCCAGGGTCAGTTCCATGTTGAGCGCTTCAATGATCAGGGCGACCACCTCGGGCCAGAGGGCTTCGACGGTGGCGGGGGAGGCAGAAGAAGAAGGTTCGGTCATGGGGTTCATTCGAGGCGTCGGGGTTCAGCGCGGCGGTGCGCGCAGGGCCAGCACGGCGTTGCTGCCGCCGAAGGCAAACGAGTTGGACAGGGCCGCCTGCAACGGTACCCGGCGCCGGCCCTGGAGGATGTGGTCGACCCCTTCGCAGGCGGGGTCGATGCGCCCGGCGAGGTGGGCCGTGGGCGGCACGGCCTGCTCGCGCAGGGCCAGGGCAGTCACCACCGCCTCGATGGCGCCCGAGGCGCCCAGCAGGTGGCCGTGCATGGATTTGGTGGCGCTCACGGGCAGGCGGCTGGCACTGTTGCCAAACACCTCGCGCAGCGCTGCGATCTCCACCGGGTCGCCCTCGGCGGTGGCGGTGCCGTGGGCGTTCACGTAGCCAATGTCCGATGGTGCCAGGCCCCCGTCGGCCAGCGCGGCGCGCAGCGCGCGCACCTGCCCCGCGCTGCTCGGGCGCACGAGGTGGCTGCGGTCGCAGCTGGCACCGAAGCCCACGATTTCGCCGTGGATGGTGGCGCCGCGGGCCAGCGCGTGGTCCCAGGCTTCCAGCACCAGCGCGGCACCGCCTTCGCCCAGCACCAGGCCCGCGCGGTCGGCCGCGAACGGCCGGCAGGCCGAAGGCGCGGTCTGTGCGTCGCCCGACGCCATGACACGCATGGCTTCCCACGCGCGCACCACGCCGTACGACTGGCAGACATCGGAGCCGCCGGTGAGCATCACGTCGGCGTCGCCGCTGCGCACGCGCCGGAACGCCTCGCCAATCGCGATGCCCGACGACGCGCAAGCGGCGGTGTGGCTGCTGCTCACGCCGCCCAGGCCGAGCTGGATGGAGATGTGTGCGTTGACCGCGTTGTTCATGCCCTGCACCACCGACAGCGGCGACAGGCGCTCGCGCCCTTTCTGCCACATCTCGCGGCTGCCGCGCTCGTGCGCCGACAGGCCGCCCAGCGCGGTGCCCCAGATGCAGCCCCAGGTGTCGCGCTCTGCGGCGTCGGCGGCCTCGGGCTGGCGCGGCAGGCCCGCGTGGGCCCAGGCCTGGAAGGCTGCGGCGGTGCCGAGTTGCGCGAAGCGCTCCATCATCATGGCCAGCGGTTTGCCCAGCACCACCTCGGGCTCGAAGCCCTGGCAGCTCACAAACGGTGTGGACAGCGGACGCGGCAGATCGTCGGTGAGCAGGTGGCGCACGCCCGACTCGCCAGCGAGCAGGCGTTCGAAAAAATCACCCAGGTCCCCGCCCCAGGGGCTGATCAGACCGATGCCGGTGATGGCTACACGGCGCGCCTGCATGGCTCAGTCGGTCTTCAGGGGAATCAGTGCGTCGATGGCCACCTGCATGTCGGCCACCGTGCGCGGCGGCGCCAGGTCGGACGGGATCTCGATACCGAAACGGTCTTCGGCTTCAAACATCAGCTCGGCCAGCATCAGCGAGTCCACGCCCAGGTCGGCCAGCAAGGCCTCGGGCTGGATCTGGTGGGGCTCAACGCCCAGTCGCTCGGTCAGAAAGTTGCGGATCAGTTCGGCGGAGTTCATGGGAGGAAGACAACAGGAAGACCGGCACGCAAGGACCTGGGCTCAGGCCACGACACGGGAAAAAACACAGGGGAGCTGCTCCGAAGCGAGGACCATATTGTTGTTCTGGGTGGCCTTGGGCAGCCATGCGCCGCTGCCGGGGTCGCAGGGCCGCGAATTATACAAAGTACCCGACAGCACCTTGGGGACATTTCACACGTTTGACGTACAGTCGGCCGGCGCTGCCACCGGTCGCCAATTCCACCTCGCCCATGACACCACCCACCGATCGCGCCTGGCCCCGCCGCCTGCTCTCCCGCTTCACCGCGCTCTGGTATCTCAAGGCCTTCGGCACCATGGCCTTCATGGTGCTGTTCTTCCAGACCTACTTCTGGGTGCAGCACCACCCGCTGCGCGAGCCCTTCATGATGCCCACGCTCGCCATCGACGACTGGGTGCCCTTCACCCCGGCGGGCTTTGCGGCCTATGTGTCGCTCTGGGTCTACGTGTCGCTGCCCGCGGCCCTCATGCCCAACCTGCGCACGCTCATCGTGCAGGGCCTCTGGACAGCGGCGCTGTGCAGTTTCTGTCTGCTGCTGTTCTGGGTGTACCCCACGCAAACGCCGGTGCAGGACATCGACTGGTCGCAGCACCCGCAACTGGCCTTCATGAAAAGCGTGGACGCCGCGGGCAACGCCTGCCCCTCGCTGCACGTGGCCTCCGCCGTGTACGCGGCTTTCTGGCTGCACCGCATCCTGGCGCAGATCGGCGCGCCCGCGCTGCTGCGCTGGCTCAGCGTGCTGCAGTGCGCCGTGATCGTGTGGTCCACCCTGGCGATCCGCCAGCATGTGTTTCTGGATGTGGTGGCGGGTGCGCTGGTGGGGGCGGTGTTTGCGTGGTTGTCGTTGCGCGGGGTGCCGCAAAGCGCGAGGTCACAAATGCCTTGACCGTGATTGCTTCGCACAAGAAAATCAACTTTCTTGAAAAACTTGTGCGAAACAATCACACCGTGGATTTCATCCCCCTCACCGAAGACCAGCTGCGACAGACCATCGACGCCGAATCCAGCTTCAGCGCAATGGAGCAGGCACGCCGGGCGGCCAGCGAAGTGCGGGGGTCCATGTTCTGGCGCGAGGACCGCGGCCGCACCTACCTGGTGCGCGCCAACACCGCCGCGCGACAGACCCGCCTGGGCCTGCGCACACCCGACACCGAGGCCATGCACGCGCGATTCACCGAACGCAAGCACCAGCTGGAAAGCCGACTTGCAGACCTGAAAGACACCGTTGCGCGCCACGAGCGCCTGAACCGCGCGCTGCGTGTGGGTCGCTGCCCGGCCATCCTGGTGGCCGTCCTGCAGCGGTTCGAGCACTACGGGCTCTCGCCCCACCTGCTCACGGTGGGCACCCATGCGCTCTATGCGTTCGAGGCCGCGGCGGGTGTGCGCATTGCGCCTCAGGCCCTGGCCACGCAAGACGTGGACGTGTTGTTCGATACCCGCCAGCGGGTGACCTTCTTTTCTCGGCTGGAGGAAGCGGACATGTCGTTCATCGACATCCTGCGCAAAGCCGACAAGACCTTTGAGATTCGGCCTGATCAGTTGCAGACCGCCGTGAACGCGCAGGGCTTCGAAGTGGACGTGATCCGCCGCGACGCCAAAGACGAAGACCCGCACCCGCTTCGAATGAGCCACAAGGACGAAGATCTTTGGGCCGTGCAGGTGAGCAGTGGCTCGCGCATGCTGAGCGCGGAGCGATTCTCTCAGGTGGTGGTGGCCAGCAATGGCGCGATGGCCCGCATGAACACGGTGTCACCGGCTGCGTTCGTCAAGCTCAAACGCACGCTGTCCACCAGCCGCACGCGAGACCCGCTCAAGAAGTCGAAAGATGCCTTGCAGGCAGACATCGTCCAGCACTTGATGGACGAATTCATGATCGGTGCGCGCGTCCCACCGCCAATCGCGCCGTCGACCTGACGGAGCCTTGCCATCCCTGTCGGGTGACCCGCGCAACTTCAGTTCTTCCAGAATGCTGGCCGCGCGTACTCGTGTTTGAGGAAATCGATCCACAGGCGCACGCGCAGCGCCAGGTGTTTGCGCTGCGGGAACAGCGCGAAGATGCCGTTGGGTGGCGCGGCGAAGTCGTCGAGCACGCTGACCAATCGGCCGGCCGCGATGTCGGCCTCCACCTCCCAGGTGCTGCGCCAGGCGATGCCGTAACCGGCCAGACACCATTCGTGCAACACCTGGCCATCGGTGCAGTCCAGCGGGCCGCCGGGGCGCAGGTGGGTGATGGTGGTCTCGCCGGCTTCGCCCGGCACGGCAAACGCCCAGCCGCGGGTTTGTGAGGCGTCGCTGGAGAGCGTGAGGCAGTCAAAGCGCACCAGGTCGGCCGGGGTTTGTGGCTTGCCGTGGTGCTGCAGATAACGCGGCGTGGCCACGCAGAGGCGGCGGTTTTCGGCCAGGCGCACGCTCACCAGCGAGGAGTCGGGCAGGTCGCCCACACGCACCGCGCAGTCGTAGCCTTCACCGGCCACGTCGACCACGCGGTCGCTCAGGTTGAGCGAGATCGTCACTTCGGGATGCAGCTCGCGAAAGTGCGGCACCAGCGGCGCCACGTGGCGGCGGCCAAAACCAGCCGGTGCGGTGATGCGCAGGTGCCCGCTGGCCTTCACACCGCCGGCACTCACGCTGGCTTCGGCGTTGGCCAGGTCGGTGAGCAGGCGGTGGCAGTCTTCGAGGAAGGCGCTGCCTTCGTGGGTGAGGGTGATGCGCCGCGTGGTGCGCACCATGAGCTTCACGCCGAGCCGGGCTTCGAGCGCGTCCAGCCGGCGGCCGATGATGGCCGGGGCCACCCCTTCGGCTTTGGCGGCGGCGGTCAGGCTGCCGCGCGTGGCGACCGATGCGTAGGTTTCGAGTTGTTTGAGTTTGTCCACCGGGGCAGATTACCCCACGACTCGTTATGAATCAATCACGAAAACGCCTGAATTGATGACTTCTCAGGCAGCTTTCGTCACGATCTGGCTCAGGCGGGCGGCTTCGTCGCCCGAATACCCCAGCTCGGCCAGCAGCTCGGCGCTGTGTTCGCCCAACTGGGGCGGGCTGTGGCGCACGCCCAGGCGCTCGCCATCGAGCGCGAGCGGCAGCAGCACGGTCTGCGCGGTCTGGCCGGCGCGCAGACCGTCGGGCAGGGTGATGGGCGCGAGGCCACCAGTGGCCAGCAAGTGCGGGTCGTCCAGCAACTCATGGGGTTGGGTGATGGGTGCGAACGGCAGGCCGTGGCGCTCGAACAGCGCCGCCAGTTCGGCCGCACTGTGCTCGGCCAGGCGCGCGCGCAGTTGCGGGACGAGCCAGTCGCGTGCGCGCACGCGGCCGTTGTTGGTGTGCAGTCGCTCGTCGGCCTCAAAGTCGGTCAGGGCCATGGCCTGGCAGAAGATGGCCCATTGCGTGTCGCTCACCACGGCCAGAAAAATCTGCTCGCCGTCCTTCACGCGGAACACGTCGTAGATGCCCCAGGGCGAGATGCGCTCGGGCATGGGCGCAGCAGGTTTGCCGGTCACGGCGAACTGCATCATGTGCTGCGCCACGAGGAAGATGTTGTTCTCGAACAGCGCGCTCTGCACCTCGCCACCCACACCGGTTTTTTCGCGTGCGCTCAGCGCGGCCATGACACCGATGGCACCGAACAGGCCACCCATGATGTCGTTCACCGACGAGCCTGCACGCAGCGGATCGCCGGGGCGCCCGGTCATGTAGGCCAGGCCGCCCATCATCTGCACCACCTCGTCGAGTGCGGTGCGGTGGTCGTATGGCCCAGGCAGAAAACCCTTGTGGCTCACGTGGATCAGGCGCGGGTTCAGCGTCTTGAGGCTCTGGTAATCCAGGCCCAGTTTCTTCATGGTCTCGGGCTTGAAGTTTTCGCTCACCACGTCGGCGGTGGCGATCAGCTTGAGCACGGCCTCCTTGCCGTCGGGCGTTTGCAGATCCAGCACCAGGCTTTTCTTGTTGCGGTTGAACAGCGGGTAGAAGCCCGCGCCCGCACCCAGCAGGCGGCGCGTGTTGTCGCCCGCAGGCGGCTCCACCTTGATGACCTCGGCACCCAGATCGGCCAGCACCATGCCGCAGGTGGGTCCCATGACCATGTGGGTGAATTCGACAACGCGCAGGCCTTCAAAGGGGAGGTGGGTCATGGTGTGGTGCAGGAGATACCGCGCTCGGGTGGGTCAGCCCGGCCGGGTGTGAGGCCGAAGCCAGCATTTTGTCAGCCTGCGTGGCTACCTTGAACGTGCGTGCCGGCTGGCTACTTTTTCACGCCTTTCCTCCCCTGTTCGACCTCTCTTCGACCCGAATACAACACTTAGGTATTCATATACGAAAGCTCTCGCCAGAATGCGCGGTGTTTCGAATTGATCACCCAAAAGTATTCAGGCGAGGAAAAATGAACCGCAGACAGGCCCCCGGGCCGTGCCACCGCATGGCCATGGTGACGCTGCTCATGGTCGCCTTGTGGTCTTGGCCCGCAGCGGGCCAGACTGCCCGCGACACAACGCAAAGCGCCGCCGAGCAGCGCCGCGCCGAGGAACGCGACGCATGGCTGCGCGAGCAAGCCGTCCCCGAACGCGAAGCCAGGGTGGACACCCCCGAGGCCAAGCCCATACCGCGTTTGCCACCGGAAGAGTCGCCCTGCTTCGTGATCGAGCAAATCGAGTTGCGTGGCGAAGCAGCCAGCCAGTTCGCCTGGGTGCTGGACGCACTCACCGCCCCTGATGGTCTGGACGGCCCGTTGCGCCGCTGCCTGGGTGCAGCGGGTGTGGGTGTGCTGGTTCAGCGCGCGCAGCAAGCGGTGGTTGCACGCGGCTTCGTCACCAGCCGGGTGATGGTGGAGCCACAAGACCTGAAGCAAGGCCACCTGGTGCTCGCCGTGGTGCCAGGGCGCATCCGGCAGGTGCGTTTTGCGAAGCCTGCGCAGCGTCATGCATCCGTCCGCCTGGCCCTGCCGACCCAACCGGGCGACCTGCTCAACCTGCGCGACATCGAGCAGGCGCTGGAGAACTTCAAGCGCGTGCCCGGCGTTGAGATCGACATCCAGATCGTGCCGGCCAACGAACCCGGCCTGAGCGACCTGGTGATCGACTGGACCCCTGGCCAGCCCGTGCGGGTGCAGCTCGGTGTGGACGACGGCGGCTCGCGCAGCACGGGGCGCTACCAGGGCAGCGCCACGCTGAGCCTGGACAACCCGCTCAACCTCAACGATCTGTTTTACGTGGGCCTGCAAGACAGCCTGGGCGGCGGCGACCCCGGCGCGCGGGGCACCAGCGGCAGCTCGTGGCACTACTCGCTGCCCTGGGGCCGGGCTTTGCTGGCGGTCGATGTCAGCCGGCACCGCTACCACCAGACCGTGGCAGGCGACGCGCTGGACTACACCTACCGCGGCACCACCGGCTCGCAAGAAGTCACGCTCTCATACCTGGCGCACCGCAACGCCACGAGCAAAACCACGCTGCACGTCAAGGCGTTCGCGCGGCAGTCGCGCAATTTCATCGACGACACCGAGGTGGAAGTGCAGCGCCGCCGCGTGGGCGGCTGGCAACTGGGCGTGGGCCACCGCGCCTACGTGGGACCGGGCACGCTGGACCTGAACCTGAGTTACCGGCGCGGCACCGGCGCCTTCGGTTCGTTGCGCGCGCCCGAAGAAGCCTTTGGCGAAGGCACATCGCGCTTTGCCATCGTGCAGGCCAACGCCCAGTGGCAATGGCCTTTCAAGCTCGGCGCGCAGCCCTGGCAGGTCAGCGGCCAGTGGCGCGCCCAGACCCACCGCACACCGCTGGCGCCGCAAGAGCGCTTCGCCATCGGTGGGCGCCACACCGTGCGCGGGTTCGACGGTGAATCCAGCCTGAGCGCTGACAGCGGCTGGTTCTGGCGCAACGAACTCGCGACCCCTCTGGGCGAGAGCGGCGCATCGGTCTTCGCCGGGCTGGACCACGGCCAGGTGCGCGGCCCCAGCGCGCAGCGACTCGTGGGCACACGGCTGACCGGTGCGGTGGTCGGTCTGCGCGGCAGCGCTGGTGGCGTGCAGGGCGAACTGTTTGCCGGCTGGCCACTGCGCAGGCCTGACGGATTCCGCACCGCCAACGCCACGCTGGGCTTCTGGCTCGCCACGGGCTTCTGAGCCCACCGCCACCCACAACAACTCCCAGGGAATCTCCATGAACCGCAACCACCACCGCATTGTCTTCAACGCCGCGCGCGGGCAGCTGATGGCTGTGAGCGAAACCGCGTCTTCGCACACCAGCCCGTCAGCCAGTGGAGCAGGCCCGGCCAGCGCCACAGGTTCGCAGCGCTTGCGCACCCTGCTGCTGGCCGCTGGCTGCGCGCTGCTGTGGCCCGCCCAGGCCCAGATCGCCGCCGACCCCGCAGCCCCGGGCTCCCAGCGCCCCACCGTGCTCAACGCGGCCAACGGCGTGCCGCTGGTCAACATC
>NZ_JBLYYB010000205.1:0-13976 GCF_048549895.1 Hydrogenophaga sp. | reverse complement strand
CTGGAGCTTCGAGCGCGTCACCCTCATGGGCGACGCCGCCCACCCCATGTACCCGCGCGGCTCCAACGGCTCGGCGCAGGCGCTGATCGATGCCCGCACGCTGGCCGACGAGATCGCCACCGAGCGCGCCGCCGGCGGTGATCTGCGCGCCGCCCTGCAGCGCTACCAGGCCGCGCGCCTGCCCGCCACCGCCCGCGTGGTGGAGACCAACCGCACCCTGCCGCCGGACTTCATCATCATGAAAGCCGACGAGCTCAGCGGCGGCAAGCCCTTCAACAACATCGACGATCTGATCAGCCAGGACGAATTGCGCGCCATTTCGGACAACTACAAGCAGATCGCGGGCTTTGCACTGAAGGCCTGATGGCGCGCGCCTTCCGGGTGGTGTGGGGGGTATCCGACAAGTGGGGTGTCTTCGTGCGCCGTTGACACCTGTTGGGCGCCGTTTTGTGGCACTGTAAGCAAAGGTGTCGTCCGCAGGGGACGGGTCACCCACCCTGTGCACCCAGCATGCTGCGATCCACACAACAGAAACACATCCGGACAGGAGAGGACCCATGGCGCGGCAGCCCCGCCGGGCGCTGGCTGTGTGCGTTGGCCCTGGCGTGGGGCATGGGCTGCACCGGGGTGCAGGCGCAGACCCCGCTGCGCTACGGAGGCGACGTCGCGTTTGCACCCTTCGAGTCGCTCAACGCCGCTGGCCAAGCCGAAGGTTTTCAGATCGGGTTGATGCAGGCGGTGGGGCGCGAACTCGGTGTGGAGGTGGCCATCAGCCTGCAAGCCTGGCCGGCCACGGTGGAGGCCTTCAAGGCCGGGCGGGTGGACGTGATTGCGATGGTGGAGACCACCGAGCGGCGTGCCTACGCGCACTTTCTCAAGGGCCACGCCGCGCCGGCCTTTGCGGTGTACCTGCCCGCCGGCCAACCCGCGCCGCGCGCGCTGCAAGACCTGCAAGGCTCGCGCATCGCCGTGCTGGACCACGAGCCCATGCGCGAGAGCCTGAGCAAGTGGCTCTCCGGCATCAGCGGCCCGTTTGTGCGCACGCCCGATGCGCTCTCGGCCCTGCAGGCGGTGCAGCTGGGTTTTGCCGACATGGCGTTGCTGCCCCGCGCCTACGCCGATCCCCTGATCGCCTCGGGTGCGGTGGGTGGCCTGGTCGCCGGACTGGGCAACCTGAGCCTGCAAACCTATTCGCTGGCCGTGGTGCGCGACAACGACGCACTGCGCCAGCGGCTGCAAGGCGCGCTGGATCGCCTGGAGGCCAACGGCACGCTGCCGGCGCTGCGCGAGCGCTGGCTCAACGACGAACCCGCCAGCGCCGAGCAGCAGGCCATGGCGCGCGACCTCGAGCAGCAACGCCAGACGACCTGGCTGGTCGCGCTGGGCGGCTCGCTGCTGCTGGTGCTGGCCGGGCTCGGGCTGCGCCAGCGCGGACGCGACGTGTCGCAGGAGCGTGCGCGGCGCGAGGCGGCCGAGCGCTCGCTGCGCCGCTCGGAGGAGCTGCTGGACCGCACCTTCCAGCGCAACCCCGAACCCATGCTGGTGGTGGACCACCAGAGCGGTCTGGTGCAGGACGCCAACCCGGCTGTGGCTGCGTTGCTGGGGGTGGTCGAAGACCAGGTGGTGGGCCGCCCGTTGCGCGACCTGGCGCACCACATCGGCATGGATGCGCTCAAGCGCATGGCGCGCGCCATCGACCTCGACGGTCTGCTGGACGCGCTGCCGGTGAGCGTGACCCGTGCCGATGGCCAGCAGCGCGCCTGCCTGGTGAGCGCCGACAAACTGCGCGTGGGCGAGCACACCATCGTGCTGTGCATCGTGCGCGACGTGACCGAGCGGCTGGCACAGGACCCGGTGTTTCGCCAGGGTTACCAGGACCTGCACGAGGAACTTGCCCAGGCGCGTCGGGATGCTCCCGACACAGTGCCGCCCACCGAACACGGCGAGGACCGCCTGCGCGAGTTCACCCGCGCCGTGGCGCACGACCTGCGCGCACCGCTGCTGGCCATCCAGGGCTTCATGGGCCTGATGCGCGAGCGCCTGCAGCTCGGACACACCGACGAAGCGCTCGAATACAGCGAGCAGGTGGACAAGGCCACGCGGCGCATGAACGCCATGATCGAAGCCCTGACCAACCTGGCCCAGATCGACCAGCACCCGCTCAAGCGCGGCAGCATCGACATGCGCGCCCTCGCCGAAGACACCTGGACCCTGGTGCGCAGCGGCGAGGCCGAGCGCTCGATCGAGATCCGGTTCGACCCGCTGCCCGCTGCGCTGGGCGACGCCGACCTGGTGGCCCAGGTGTGGCAGAACCTGCTGCACAACGCCTGGAAGTACACCGCCCGCGTGCCGGTCTCGCGCATCCGGGTCGACAGCTTTCAGGAAGATGGGCGCACCTGGTACCGCGTGACTGACAACGGCGCCGGCTTCGACATGGCGCACGCCCGCGCGCTGTTCCAGCCGTTTCGCCGCATGCACGCGGCGTCGCAGTTCGAGGGCAGCGGCATCGGCCTGAGCATGGTGCAGCGCATCGTGCGCCACCACGGTGGCGAGGTGCGCGTGCGCAGCCAGATGGGTGTGGGCACGGTGGCCGAGTTCACGCTGGACGCAGCGGCCTGAGCCCGCCGCGAGGTGGGCGCCTCAGCCCATGCCGTTGCGCCGGGCCAGCTCGACGAACAGCGCCGAGTGGTCCAGGTCGGCCAGGCCGTGGTCGACCGACTGCGCGTAGAGCTGCTCGAACAAACCGGTGATCGGCGCATCGAACCCGATCTCGCCGGCCGTGGTCAGGGCGTTGCGCATGTCCTTGAGCTGCACCGCCACCGCCGCACGCTTGGTGAAGTCGCGTTCAACCATGCGCTGGCCGTGTACCTGCAGGATGCGGCTGTCGGCGAAGCCGCCGGTGATGGCCTGCTTGACCTTGCCCATGTCGGCACCGCCTTTCTCGCACAGCAGCAGCGCCTCGGCCACCGCGCCGATGGTGATGCCCACGATCATCTGGTTGGCCAGCTTGGCCAGTTGTCCTGCGCCGTGCGGACCCACATGCACCGGGCGTCCCAGCAGCTCGAACACGGGGCGCAGACGCTCGAACTCGGCGGGTTCACCGCCCACCATGATGGCCAGCGTGCCGGCCTCGGCGCCCACCGTGCCGCCGGAGACCGGCGCGTCCAGGTGGTGCAGGCCTGCGGCCGCCAGGCGCACGGCGTGGTCACGCGCCTGGCGCGGCAGGATGGACGACATGTCCACCACCACGCTGCCCGGGCGCAGGCTGTCCACCGTGTGCTGGCTGAACAGCACGTCTTCCACGATGCCGCCGTTCTCCAGCATGGTGATCACGATGTCGGCCTGTGCCGCAGCTTCAGCGGGTGTGTCGGTCACGCGCGCGCCGAAGGGTTGCAGTCGCTCGGCCTTGCTGCGCGAGCGGTTCCACACGCTGACCGCGCAGCCGGCTTCGCACAGGCGCCGTGCCATCGGGAAACCCATCAAGCCGATGCCGAGCACGGCGACTTGAAGGGCGGGAGTGGTTGGGGTGGATGTGGTGTTCAAGAGAGCGCCTGAAAAATGCGTTGAAGGGGTATCTACCGGGGCAGAACTGCGCGCGGGGTGACCAGAATAGCGGTGTTGGATGAGCCCGTCAGGACACGCTGAAAACGACCCCCCATGACACAATGCGCGACCATGGAAAAAACACCTTCGACCGACCCCGCCTGGCTGGACCGCGAGTACAACAACCGTGCCCTGGTGCCCGAGCACGAGGCCCATTTCGAGCGTTGGGCCCGGACCTCCGCGCAGGCCCGCCAGGGCAGCCGTCCGCTGCTGGATGTGAGCTACGGCCACGGCCCCGGCGAGACGCTGGACATCTTCCCCGCCCCGCGCAAGCCGGGCACCCCACTGGCACCGGTGATGGTGTTCATTCACGGTGGCTACTGGCGCAGCCTGGACAAATCCGACCATTCGTTCATTGCGCCCGCGTTCACCAAGCACGGCGCCTGCGTGGTGATGCCCAACTACGCGCTGTGCCCGGCGGTCACCATCCCGGACATCGTGGTGCAGATGGTGCACGCGCTGGCCTGGACGTTTCGCCACATCGCTGCGCACGGCGGCGATCCGCACCGCATTTCGGTGGTGGGCCACTCGGCGGGCGGGCACCTGGCCACGATGATGCTGGCTTGCGAATGGGCCCGTGTGGGTGGCGATCTGCCCGAGTCGCTGGTGAAGAATGCGCTCTCGATCTCGGGCCTGTACGACCTGGAGCCGGTGCGGCTCACGCCGTTTGTGCAGCCGTCGTTGAACCTGACGCCCGCGCAGGTGAAGAAGGCGAGCCCGGTGCGTTTGCCTGCGCCGCTGCTGCGCGAGGGTCGGGGGCAGTTGTTTGTGGCTGCCGGTGCTGACGAGAGCAGCGAGTTTCAGCGCCACAACCGCATCATCCAGCAGGCCTGGGGGCCGGAGGTGGTGCCGGTGTGCGAGGCCTTGCCGGGGCTCAACCACTTCAGCATTGTTGAGGCCTTGGTTCAGCCGAAGCACCGGTTGCATGTGATGGCTCGGGAGTTGCTGTCTGTTTGACGGTGGGTTTTCTCCGGCCAGGCCAGTCATCGGCGACCACGTTGTCACTCGTCAGGGCTGCGTCTAACGCTGCTTCCGACTCGTGAGTGCATGGCGCTCTGCGCAGCGAAATCAAGGAGGAGGCGGCACCAGCCGCCGGGGGACATTCGCGGAGCAGAGCGCCATGCGCTCACGAGGCCCGCGAGGTGGTGGCGCGAAATGTCTCCAATGAACTCACATCAACAAATGCTCCCCCGCATTGTCCCCACCCAGAATCACGTAGTTCACCTTGCGCACGTCCATCAACTTCGTGCCACCCGAGTAGCTGATCGAGCTCTGCACGTCCTGCTCCATCTCCACCAGCGTGTCCGCCAGCTTGCCTTTGATGGGCTCCAGAATGCGCTTGCCCTCCACGTGCTTGTACTCGCCCTTGTTGAAGTCGCTCGCCGAGCCGTAGTACTCCTTGTAGAGCACACCGTCCACCTCCACCGTCTGCCCCGGTGATTCTTCGTGGCCCGCGAAGAGCGAGCCGATCATCACCATGCTTGCACCAAAACGCACGCTCTTGGCAATGTCGCCGTGGCTGCGAATGCCGCCGTCGGCAATGATGGGTTTGGTCGCCACGCGGGCACACCACTTCAGCGCACTCAGCTGCCAGCCACCGGTGCCAAAACCCGTCTTCAGCTTGGTGATGCACACCTTGCCCGGGCCCACACCCACCTTGGTCGCGTCCGCGCCCCAGGTCTCCAGATCGATCACCGCTTCGGGCGTGGCCACGTTGCCCGCGATCACGAACGACGACGGCAGTTTTTCCTTCAGGTAGCCGATCATGTTCTTCACGCTGTCGGCGTGGCCGTGCGCGATGTCGATGGTGATGTACTCCGGCGCCAAACCCTCGGCCACCAGCTGGTCCACCGTGGCGTAGTCGGGCGCTTTCACGCCCAGCGAGATCGAGGCAAACACGCCTTGCGCGCGCATGTCGCGCACGAATTTGAGGTTGTCCAGATCGAAGCGGTGCATCACGTAGAAGTAACCGTGCTTCGCCAGCCAGACGCAGATGGACTCGTCCACCACCGTCTTCATGTTGGCCGGCACCACCGGCAGCCTGAACTTGCGCCCACCGAGCTCCACGCCCGCGTCGCATTCCGAACGGCTCTCCACGCGGCACTTGCGCGGCAGCAGCAGAACGTTGTCGTAGTCAAAAATTTCCATGTGAACCAGGCTCCAGAAAACTGTTGTTGAACAGGGAGAGCGCTTGGCTTGGCCGGCTTTGTGCGTCGGGCACAAAAAACCGGGCGCAAGAATCTTGGGCCCGGTGATTGATTCTAGGCGCCTTGGTCGGCGTGAGACAGGTTTCGACGCCCCGCCCGCCATATGGCGGCCATACGGATGACCGTATACCGCGCGCCGAGCAGGGCGCTTCCTACAATCGAACCATGCTGTTTGAAGAATCCGTTGCCCCGTCCCCGCTGCTCGCGGGTCTCAATGCCGAACAAGGCGCTGCCGTCATGCTGCCGGCCGAGCACGCGCTGATCCTGGCCGGGGCCGGATCGGGCAAGACGCGGGTGCTCACCACGCGCATCGCCTGGCTGCTGCAGACCGGTCAGGTGACGCCCGGCGGTGTGCTCGCGGTGACCTTCACCAACAAGGCCGCCAAGGAAATGATGACGCGGCTCTCCGCCATGCTGCCGGTGAACGTGCGCGGCATGTGGATCGGCACCTTCCACGGCCTGTGCAACCGCTTCCTGCGCGCGCACCACAAGCTCGCGGCCTTGCCGGCCACGTTTCAGATTCTGGACACACAAGACCAGCTCTCGGCCGTCAAGCGCCTGTGCAAGCAGTTCAACGTGGACGACGAGCGCTACCCGCCGAAGCAGATCCAGTACTTCATCAGCGGCTGCAAGGAAGACGGCCAGCGTCCGCGCGATGTGGTGGCTCGCGACGAAGAGACGCGCAAGAAGGTGGAGCTGTACGCGCTGTACGAAGAGCAGTGCCAGCGCGAGGGCGTGGTGGACTTTGGCGAACTCATGCTGCGTTCGTATGAAGTGCTGCGCGACAACGACCCGGTGCGCGAGCACTACCAGCGGCGCTTTCGCCACATCCTGATCGACGAGTTCCAGGACACCAACCGCCTGCAGTACGCGTGGATCAAGATGTTCAGCGCGCCGCCGATCGAGGGCTTGCCGGGTGCCGGCAACGCGGTGTTTGCGGTGGGCGACGACGACCAGAGCATCTATGCGTTTCGAGGTGCGCGCGTGGGCAACATGGCCGATTTTGTGCGTGAGTTCAACGTGCGCCACCAGATCAAGCTGGAGCAGAACTACCGCAGCTGCAGCAACATCCTCGACTCGGCCAACGAACTCATCAGCCACAACACCAACCGCCTGGGCAAGAACCTGCGCACCGATGCCGGCGCGGGCGAGCCGGTGCGTGTGCATGAAGCCACCAGCGATTTCGCCGAAGCGCAGTGGATGGTCGACGAGATGAAACAGCTCGCGCGCGAGGACGTGCCCAAGGTGGAGATGGCCGTGCTCTACCGCAGCAACGCGCAGAGCCGCGTGGTGGAAACAGCGCTCTTCAACGCCGCCATGCCCTACCGCGTGTACGGCGGCTTGCGCTTCTTCGAGCGTGCCGAGATCAAACATGCGCTGGCGTATCTGCGCCTGCTGGAGAACGCCAACGACGACACCAGCTTTCTGCGCGTGGTGAACTTCCCGCCGCGCGGCATTGGCGCGCGCAGCATCGAACAGTTGCAGGACGTGGCGCGGGTGTCGGGCTGTTCGTTGCACGACGCCGTGAGCGCGGTGACCGGTCGCGCCGGGGCGGCCATCGGTGCGTTTGTGGCCAAGCTCGATGTGCTGCGCGAACGCTCCGAGGGCATGACGCTGGCCGAGATCATTGAGCTGGTGTTGGACCACAGCGGCCTGGTGGAGCATTACCGCGCCGAGCGCGAAGGGCAGGACCGGGTGGAGAACCTGGAAGAACTGGTGAGCGCGGCCAAGAGCTTCGTGGGCATTGAGGGTTTTGGGCGGGATGCGGTGGCGCGCACGGGGGATGGGGTGGTGCTGACGCAGAGCCCGGTGAGTCAGGGGCTGGACGCCTCGCTGCCGGTGCTGGACGAACCGCTGGCGCCCGATTCCGAAACCGGCGAAACCATGAGCCCGCTCGCCGCCTTTCTCACGCACGCTGCGCTCGAATCGGGCGACAACCAGGCGCAGGCCGGGCAGGACGCGGTGCAGCTCATGACGGTGCACGCCGCCAAGGGGCTGGAGTTCGACGTGGTCTTCATCACCGGCATGGAAGAAGGCCTGTTCCCGCACGAGAACTCGATGAGCGACCGCGACGGGCTGGAGGAAGAACGCCGCCTGATGTACGTGGCGATCACGCGGGCGCGCAAGCGGCTGTACCTGAGCCACTCGCAGACCCGCATGCTGCACGGCCAGACGCGCTACAACATGAAGAGCCGCTTCTTCGACGAACTGCCCGAGGCCTGCTTGAAGTGGCTCACGCCGCAGCAACCGGCCTGGGGTGCGCCGGGTGGCGCGGGCGGTGGCGGTGGCCAGTGGCAGAACGGTCGGCGCAGCTTCGGCGCGCCGCCGGCGCTGCAGCCTTCGTGGTCACCCGGCTTCCATGACAAGGGTGACCCCAAGGGCCTGGGGCAGAAAGCGCCCGAACCCGACCGCGGCACCGACATCAAGGCCGGCATGGCGGTGTTCCACAACAAGTTCGGTGAGGGCAAGGTGCTCTCGATCGAAGGCGCAGGCGATGACGCCCGGGCGCAGGTGAACTTCAGCCGCCACGGCACGAAATGGTTGGCGCTCAGCGTGGCGAAACTCACGCCGATCACCTGAGTGACGAGCTCCCGGTCGCGTCGGCGTCGGCTTGTGATCGCGACCGAAAGCGGGCACTGAAAACTGCGCGGAGACGCTGATGCGTCCCCGCGCAAGCGGCATCAGCCGCCGATCACGCCGCCGTTGCTGCGGCGCACCACCACCACGGTCGAACGGGGACGAACGCCAGCGGTGGGGAACTGGGAAAACGCCGTGGGATCTCTGGCGATTTCGTTGTCTCCGTAGCCTGCCGGGCGACGTGGGTGCGAACCGAGTTCACCCGGGTGCTGGATGTTGACAAACATCGTCGTGCGGTCTTCAGTCCAGGTGATGCCCGTCACTTCGCAGCCCGATGGCCCGACCAGGAAACGCCGCACTTCCTTCGTTTCAGGGTCGCCCACCAGCATCTGGTTGTTGCCGTTGTTCGCGAAGTTGCCGGTGTTGCTGAAGTTGCCATCGGTCTGGATCCACATGCGACCAAAGCTGTCGAAGGCCAGGCCGTCCGGGCTGTTGAACAGGTTGTCCATCGTGATGTTGGACGACGGTGCGCGCTGATCTGTGAACGACGGTTGGCCGGCCAGCAGGAAGATGTCCCAGTCGAAGGTGAGCGCGGTGCCGTCACCGCCGGTTTCGTTCCAGCGCACGATGTGGCCCCAGGCGTTGGACGCACGCGGGTTGGCGTCGTCCACGGCTGGGCGCGACTGGCCGGCCACGGTGGTGCCATCGATCGCGTTGCTCGACTCCGTTGGGGTGCCACGCCGGCTGTTGTTGGTGCAGGTCATGAACACCTCGCCCGGCTTGGTCGGGTTGGCGGCGACCCACTCGGGGCGGTCCATCATGGTGGCGCCCACGCGGTCGGCAGCCTGGCGAGCCCGGATCAGGATGTCGCCCTGGTCGGCGAAACCGTTGGTGGCATCCAGACCGTTCTGTCCAAAGACCAGGGGAATCCACTCGCCAGTGCCCATGCGGTCGCCGGCGGTGGCGCCGGCGTTGAAACGCGCCACGTACAGCGTGCCGTCGGACAGCAGGTTGCGGTTGGCCGGGCTGGTGGGGTTGCTGGCGTCGAAGGTGCCGCTGGAGACGAACTTGTAGGCGTATTCGTTGACTTCATCGCAGCCCATGTAAACCACGGCCTTGCCGTTGGGAGCGATCACCAGTTCGGCGTTTTCGTGTTTGAAACGGCCCAGGCTGGTGCGCTTGACCGGCTGGCTGGCGGGGCTGAACGGGTCGATCTCCACGATCCAGCCGAAGCGGTTGGGCTCGTTGCGGTTGGCCGCCATGTCAAAGCGAGGGTCCACCGTGTGCCACAGGTAGCCGAAGCCGGCCTGGCTCAGGCCGTAGCGGCCTTCCAGTGCGGTGCGTGCCGGCGTCAGGGTGCCGTTCCAGCCGAAGTAGCCGTTGAAGTTTTCCTCGCAGGTGAGGAAGGTGCCCCAGGGCGTGCGGCCATTGCCGCAGTTGTTGAGCATGCCCAGCACCTGGATGCCGCCGGGGTCGGCGGCGGTCTGCATCGAAGGCTGGCCGGCAGCCGGACCCTGGATGCTCATCGGCGTGTTGCCGTGAATGCGGCGGTTGTATTGCGAGTTGCGAACCAGCTCCCACGCACCGGCGCCGGTGCGGCGCACGTGGGCCACGCTGGCGCCGTGAGCGGCCTGGCCTTTGCGGGCCTTCTCCAGGGTGAAGGGCAAGAGCCAGTTGCTCGGGTCGGTGTCCGGCTTGTAGAAGTACTCGGGGTTGATGTACTCGTGGTTGAAGACCAGCAGGCCCTCGTCGCTGCGCGAGCCGAAGCCGTCGCCTGCGGTGTTGAAACCAAAGAAGGCCATGCCGTCGTGGTTGTCGCCCACCTGCTGCTCTTGTTCGGCGGCGGTGTTGGAGGCGTCGACGGCAAAGTTGGGAGCGCCTGTGATCAGTGGGGTTCCCCAAGGCAGGAAAGCGGTGGCGACATAGCCGGTCGGCACGGTGACTGTGTCGTCGCCGGAGATGGCGATCGACTGGAAACCCAGGAGCTGCTCGGCGGGGGTGCCTGGTGTGGGCGCGACAGCGGGACTGTCGCCGCCCCCGCAAGCGGCCAGGCCGCCGAGGAAGGGAACGGCGGCCAGGCCAAGGCCGGTCTTGAGCAGTGCGCGTCGGCTGGGTTGGCGCGCGATGGCGTCGTCCACGAGCTGGGTCAGGTGCGTGTTGAAAGAGGGGTTCGAGACGCCGTCGTCGTCTCGCAAAGAATCTGCCATGTTGTGCTCCGAGTCAGGGGAAATGCCCATTCGGTAGTGTGTTGACGGGATATGAAACGGCGATGCAGCCTTCGTGACGGTGAGATGACGCAGCCGCTGGTCAGCGCGCCAGCAGCGGCGTGATGAGGCCCTGAGCCGAGCCACCAGGTTGATCGGGCGCCAAGCCCATTCGCCGACCCTTCCAACCCCCGGCAAAGGACATCCCAGGTACGACCAGATCGTCAAATCCCAGACCTTCGCGCATTTCATGGCGCACGACACCAGCCTTGTCTCGCGCAAGGTGCTGGTGGTGCCCGCATCGCGGTGGAACGTCTGCCTTCGACGTTCCCGGTGCCGACAACCCGCCTCAGCGCACCACGGCCGGGTGCGCTTCGGGCGGGCGGGTCTCCATGTAGCCGCGCCCGTCTTTCACACCCGTGCGTCCGGCCATCTGCCAGGCGGTGCGCTGGTCGATCAGGCGGGCGAGGAACTCCAGCTCTTCGTCGGTGTGGTTGAGCGCCGGGGCGGGCGTGAGGAAGCGCCCGGCCTTGGGCTGGGCCTCGCCCCAGAAGGACTGGTGGTAGCTCGACACCGACAGTGCCCGGTTGCCTCCAGCTTCCATCTCCACCGTGCCGTAGCAGTTGCAAAAGTAGGTGCGATTGCCCTGGTCGGCAAACACCTCGGTGTACACGCCGGTGCCGCGGATACCGGCGGTGAGCGTGGGCGTGGCGATGGTGCGGCTGGGGCCGCGCCCAAACGCGCTGACCACCCCTCCGGTGAGCAGGCGCAGCAGGCTCACGGTGTGCAGGGTGATGCCGCGCTCCACCGTCAGGCGAGAGTTCTGGCGCACATTGAACGACGCGTTGCCCAGCACAAAGATGAGCCGCGAGGCCGGGCCGGTGGCGATCTCGTCGCCGGTCTGGATGGTTTGCTGTGGCGCCATGCGCTGACCGTTGAGCAACACGTCGCCCACCAGCTCCACCACGTTGCTGCGCTGCTGAGCCATGGCAGCGGGCAGCCCGCCCATGGTCACCCAGGCGGCTGCGGCCTTGAGGGTGTCGCGGCGCTGGAACCACGTGACTTCGCCCTCGTGACGGCCTTGCAGGGTGTGTTGGGTCATGCTTCTTCTCCGTTGGTGGTGGGCGTTGGTCGCTCGGTCAGCTCAAAACTGTCAACGAAAGTGAAATATATCGACGTGTGAAACATCGAGGCCATGAACAGGACAGCCGGGTACAAAACGATGTTGAGTGCCTGCACGCCACCCAGCAAGGCGCCCAGCAGGCTCATGAAGAGGCCCACCAGCATGAAGACGCCGACCCAGCCCAGCGCGTAGAACAGCATCGCACCCTTGTTGCCCCAGCACGCCATGAAGCTGAAAAACAGGCTCTTGCCCGGGCTCACGCCGTGCCAGTGCACCAGGGCCGGTGCGTGCCAGAAGGCCATGACCACCGGCAGGTAAACCACCAGACCGGCCAGCAGGCCCTGGTTGGCCAGCGAGGCGCGCACCATCTCGGCCGACACCTCGCCCGCGTTCGGGTCCACCGCTGGCGCATCGCCGGCAAACAGCGTGGCCACACCCAGCACGAGCAACAGACCCGCTGCGTACATCGCGCCCAGGATCAGCATGTTGCGGGTCTGCACCGGCGTACCTCGCAAGCCGGAAATCAGCGCTGACGGCATGGGAAAACGGCTCTGCGTGGCCTCGCGCGTGGCGGCCATCAAGCCCAGTGTGGCCACCGGCACCAGCACCAGCGAGATCACCGTGCCCAGCAGCGGAATGAGCGAGAGCACCGAGACGGTGGCCATGAACATGAAGAACAGGCCGGACATGGCCAGCGGCTGGCGGAAGAAGGTCTTCACGCCCAGCTTGACCCATTGCAGGCCGGCTCTGGCGGGGACGAGGTGGAGTTTCATGCGGTCACGGGTTGGGGCGCTGCAGCGGGAGCGGGGGCGTCGAGCAGCACGGCCGGGAAGGCGTGGCTGGCGCGGTCGCGCAGCACGCGTTCGAAGTGGGCCGGGTCGTGGGGCTGCAGCATGGCGGCTTCGCGCGGCAGGTGCAGGTCCCACAGGCGGGAAATCCAGAAGCGCAGGGCACCGGCGCGCAGCATCGCCGGCAGCAGGCTGCGCTCGGCAGCGCTCAAGGGGCGCACCGCCTGGTAGGCCGCCAGCAGGGCGCGGGCGCGGGCTGCGTCGTGGCTGCCGTCGGTGGCGTCCTGGCTGTGGTGCACGCACCAGTCGTTGAGGCAGACCGCGATGTCGAACAGGAAGGTGTCGCAGCCGGCGAAGTAGAAGTCGAAGAAGCCGGTGAGCGCGCTGGCTTCGAACATCACGTTGTCGCGGAACAGGTCGGCGTGGATGGGCCCGCGCGGCAGGGCGGCACAGGCCGGGCTGGCCGCCACGTGGTTCTGGTATGCGAGTTCGGTGCGGATCAGGTCGGCCTGCGGCGCGCTCAGAAAGGGCAGCACCACCGGCACAGTCTCGTTCCACCACGGCAGGCCGCGCAGGTTGGGCTGGCTCAGCGGGAAATCGCGCCCGGCCAGGTGCATGCGCGCGAGCATGGCGCCCACCGCTTCGCAGTGCGCCACGCCGGGGTTCAGTTCGCTTTTTCCCCTGAGCTTGTCCACCACCGCCGCCGGTTTGCCCTGTAGCGTGTGCAGGACCTCGCCACTGGCGGTGGCGGCCGGGTCGGGCACCGGGATGCCCTTGCCGGCCAGATGCTTCATGAGGTGCAGATAAAACGGCAACTGCTCGAAGCCCAGGCGCTCGAACACGGTGAGCACATGCTCCAGCGTGGCGCCATCGCGTTCGCTGGTCACGAAGTAGTTGGTGTTTTCAATGCCGCCCTGGATGCCTCTGAGTTCGGTGAGGTCACCCAGGTCCAGGGAGTGCAGCAGGGCAGCGGCTTGCGCGAACGCGACTTCGGTGTAAACGGCCATGAAACGGACGGTCAGAAATTCAGGATGCGCCAGCTGCTGCGCCCGGCGTTGCCGGTGCGCTTGCCGCCTGTTTCGCTGTTGGCGGGGCCGTTTGTGTCGGGGTTGATCTGGTAGGCCGGCGCGCCATTTTTGGGCTGCACCTCGATGCTTTTGGTCTCACCGCCCACACGCACCTCGTCGATGCGGGTGAGGGCGTCTTCGTTGGTGATGCGCTCGATGCGGTCGCGCGGCGAAATCGGCTGCGGTGGCTGCTCCAGCGGGGGCGTCTGGGCCTGGACAGTCGATACCAGGGCAAGACCCGCCACCAGGGCGAGGGCGGACAGCAGGCGGGAAGTGTGGGCGTTCATGCGTCATTGTAGGCAGGGAGGGCGCCATCGGGCGTGCGCGGGGCCATGCGCCTGTGCCACTGGATACGCAGACCGGGGGCCGCTGGATGCGGCGCGATCTCCCCGACAATGCGCCCATGT
>NZ_JBLYYB010000204.1:0-15974 GCF_048549895.1 Hydrogenophaga sp. | reverse complement strand
TGTGCCAGCCGACGCGACCGCCACGCCACCGGTGCTGGCCACGGGCCTGTACAAAGTCATTGCAGATGCGGTGGCTGCAGCGGTGCTGGACCTGCAAACCAAGATCGACGCTCTGGAGGTGAAGGTGGACAGTAACACCGCCAGCACCGCCGAGATCCTAGATGACACAAACGCAGTGGGCAACACGTCTGGCAAGCCAACGACCAATTCCATTGCAGGCCTAAAGGCCGCGCTGGATGCGCTTGCGTCTGCTGCCGATGGGGACCTCACAGCGCTGACCGACCGCATTGCCGACCTCGAAGCCGGCCTTGACAGCGCAGCGCCGGCGATCACGGGCGTGACCATTACCGCGTCGAATCCCGATGCCAACGGCGCCTATGGAGCAGGCGACGTGGTTCGCGTCGAAGTTGCTTTTGACGAATCGGTGCTGGTTCGGGGTGCGCCGTCGTTTGCGCTCAAAGTCGGCGACAAAACGGTGCAGGCTATCCTAATGGCGGGCGCTGGTACCGACAAGCTGGTGTTTGAATACACCTTGACTGCCAGCGACATCGATGCCGACGGCATCAGTGCGGTCGCCAATGCGCTGCAACTCAACGGCGGTGCCGTCACCGATGCTGCGCGCAACGAGTCTCTGGCAACCTCGGCCCCCGTTCTCGACAGCAGCAGTTTGAAGGTGGACAACGGTCCCCTCTCGTTAAGCTTCACCGCCGGAGCCATCTTCGGCAGCACGTTCACTGCCTCCTCGGTGATGCTGGGCTTCATCGTCGATGCGCAGACTGGCCCGACTGTCGGCCCTGACCCTGAGAACGTCGTGTTCCTGTCCGATCTGGATGAGAACGGATCGTTTGACGTCCCCTCTGGCTCGGCCTACATCCCCTTGGATCTGTACTTCTTGGCGATATCTGCCAACGGTGGCCCGGACTTTGCGCGGCTCGAAGAGCAAGCCACGTTTGGCCCGCAATCCATCACCCCTGATTTCAGCGGTTCGATCGCCTTCAAGTTCGGTGGCACCGTCGCTGGTATCTTCAAACCAGAGACTCTGGCAGCGCTTGTCTCCATCTCTGGTGGCGGCTCGTTGAGCCCCGAGGAGCTTGCGGCCTTGATCGCCGCCAACACCGTCCCCGCCGAATCCGTTTTGCTCTACGACGGTGCCAACGCCGGCGAAACGATTGCGCAGGCATTCCTAGACGCCATCCAAGGCCGCGACCCGGCCGACGTGCAACTGACCGTGACCTCCCCGCTGACCGTTGCGCAAGCCGCTGCGTTGGTAGAAGCCGGTTTTGACCTGGCCAACAACGTGGTGTATGCCCTGCGCGACTACGACACCACCGTGACGGCCGCGATGCTCTTGCCGGGCACGGCCACCGTGGTGCGTGGCGCCACCCAGGTGACCGCCATCGGTGACGAGCTGGCCAACGCCATGCGTTTCACCTCGTTTGACCAACGCGTCAACCTCCGTGTGGAAGCGCAACAAGGCGATGACCGCATCGACGCCGGCCGCGGTAATGACGAGATCGTGGGTGGTGTTGGTGCCGACACCATCAATCTCACCTCGGTCGACAACTCGCGCGACGCTGTCATCTACCAGACCATCAACGACGGCCAGTCGCTGCCGGTCTCCACTGTCACCTTTTCCACCGATCCGCAGGACTATCGCCCCGGCTCTGTGCTCACCGTCACCATCAATGGCGTGGAATACAGCCACACCGTGACCACCCGGGAGGGTGACGTGCTGGACGCTGGTACCGTGAAGACCGAGCTGGATGCGTTTGCTGCCAGCATCGCCGCCCTAACCGTGCCCGTGGACAACTCGTCGGCCGTGGTGGCCTACAAGGTCAGCTTGCTCGATCTCATCAACGGCAACGGTGTCACACCTGTGGCGCTGACCATGGCCGATCTCGACGCCAACGGCAGCTACTTGGTACCCGCAGACCACCGCGTCATGCCGGCCAGCTCGCTGCTGCTGTTGAGTGGTGCTTTGAACAGCCTGAGCGGCACAATGCTGCCTGAAGAGGCCAACAGCTTGGTCACCAGCGTGCTGTTCGGCATCGGCGGCACGGGTGCAGGCCAGCGGTACACCACCGACAGCAGCCTCTCGCTTTACGACACCAATCTAATTCCCGGTAACACCGGCGGCTATCTGGTGATGGCCACTGAGCAAGCCATCGAGGCCCACATTGCCGCCAAATTGGCTGCGCAGCAAGTTGTGCCAACAATTGCACCTCTGGGCGCCGCGCCTGATCCGATCACAGCTGCCGACCTCCTGGTCTACTCCGGCAACGTGCTGAGCGCCGTCAACACCGACATCGGCACCCTGCGCTTCTTCGGCAGACCTGGCCAAAAGCTCAGCGTCCTGGCCGGCGGCGACGTGGAAGCCGCCATTGAAAACCCTGGCCTTGCCACAGTGGTCACCGTGGACTTCTCGAGCACCGTGGCCGACTGGCCCACCGCCACCAATGAAGGCAACACCACCGAGTTCACTCGCAAGCTCAGCGTCACCATCGACGGCATAACCATCAATGCCGATGTGGTGTTTGATAGGGACGGTACGCCCAACCCGGTGCTGTCGGTGGCTGCGCTCAAAACCGCCATCGAGGCAGAAAACCAGGTGGGCGGTGACATTGCCGGCAAGCTGGCTTCCGTCAACGGCGTCACCGTCGATGGCACCACCCTCACTCTGACCGGTGCCACTGCACCAGTCGCCGATGCTGCTGCTCCCACCTTCAAGGTCGATGCCGCTTCTGTGGACCAGAACGGCGTGCAGCAGGTCAGCCGGGTGGAATTCAGCACCGACGACACCGACTATTACGAAGGCGGCACGCTGAGTGTGGAGATCGCCGGCCAGACCATCTCCGCTGATATGGTCGCGGGTGATGCGGCCGCTTCTGTGGGCAAACTCGTGACGGCGGTCAAAGAAGCCGCATTGGCGGAGCTCGAAAGCGTCGCGCAGAGCACCACTATTGGTGAGGAGAGCCAAGTCGCTCAAGCCTATACCTACGCGGGCGGTTCCCCAAGTGCGGTCAGTTACTCCCTCAATGCAAAGGGACCTCTGCTTGTCGCCGTTGAGTCTGTGATTGGCGGAGGTGTGTCCCCACTCATCTTCATTGGTAGTTTTGGCTACAAGGTTGACAGCAGCCTCAAGCGAATCACAGGCGAGTTCATCAACGAAAACTCTGCCGACGCGGTCACCGAAGCTCGGTATGTCCAGTTTGACAACGTGGAGGCGCTGATTGCCTCCATCAAGCTCGACGGTAGCCCCACGGGAACGCCGCTCACCGACGCGTACGACGTCACTTACGTTGATGGTGTCCTGCGTGTGGCGGTCAAATCAGGCGGAATCGGCATCACAGCTGCGTCCGAATACATCAACATCGGCGCCAGCAACATACTCAGCTCGGGCATCGTGTTCACGGCCGCCACAGAAGCCACCGACCCCCTCCTGGTCGACGCATCTATGGGCTATCAGGGCGAGCAGCAGCAAGCCACACTTACGCTGGAAACCGGCGGCAAAGATGGCGCATACGACTTTCTGAGCGACGGAAACGCTACCGAACGCGGCGCCGATGTGCACTTCAGCGGTGGTAAAGCGTACGTCACCATCACCGATTTCGGCATAAACGGTGTCTTGGGCGGCGAGGACGATGTGTCAGTGACGGTTGAAGCCTTGATGGGAGAAGACGCTGCCGCCACCAACCAGAATCTGGTGGACGCCATCAACGAGCGGATCAACGGTGTGCCGGAAATCCTTGAACCGTCTTGGTCAGCTCCCGTCAGTCCCGACCCGACGCTGTCTAAACTCCTCAGCAAGGCTACCCTTGGCGAAGATGGCACGATTACCCTGACCGCGAAGGAATACGGCAAAGAAGCCTTCGAGATCAGCGATGTCACCTTGGACTACCAGGGCGTCAAGCAGATCGCCACCATCACGCTGGAGAGTACGGGCAACCACGGCACCACCTTTGTCGACGGTGCTACTACCGACGCCGGCACCAGCCGCGGCGTTGGGATTTACTACCAGGGCGGCAAGGTCTACGCGACCATCAGCAACGCTGACGGGTCGCTGAGCAAGACTGTCTCTGCATACATGGCCGGCCCTTCGGTGGCGCAGATCAACGGCAGCAATAAAGTGCAAACCCTCACTGGCATCTACAACGGCGCGGCCGGCGGTGACGGTGTGACGGTGTACCAGACGGTGCAATTCCAGCAGGGTGAAGAAACCTACCGGGTGCAATTCTTTGCAGAAGACCGTGCGGGCAACGCAGCCCCACAGACAGCCTCTGGCTTCTCTGCCGCCGCCAAGCTGCTGGGTGGCAGCTGGGTGGTTTTCACGGGCGCTGACGAAACGGCCAAGTTGGCGGCGCTCGCCGCTGATCTGGGTGTGACGTCGGTTGCAGTCAATCCCGACCTCGGTTCTGGTCTCGCCTCGCTGACCATCACCGGTCCCCTCGACTTCGTCGAGGTGTCTAACGCCGCACAGGTCAAGTACACCACCGACTCGCCATCGAACAAGACCTTCAACTCCACCAGTGACGACATCCGCCTGACCAATGGCACAGATCCGGGCGCTATCACAGGCGACCGCGAAATCTCGGCCGCCACCGCGACGCAGAACCTGAACGATGCCATCAACGCGGCCATCAACGGTACGGATGTCGCCATCGACCCCTTGCTTTCCCAACTGCTGCAAGGCGCAGAGGTGATCAACGGCAGCATCGTGCTGACGGCCAAGGATGCCGGCAAAGACACCTTTGAAGTGACCGACGTGGCGCTGGACTACCAGGGCCAGAACCAGATCGCCACCGCTACCTACAGCACCGACGGCGAGGACTACTACGACGGTGGCACGCTGAGTATCACCATCGACACCACGCCCAATCTTGCTGACGGGACCGCTGGCGACGTGACGGTTACCCAGGACATGGTGGCGGCCGGTGCCACGGTCAGCCTGCAGGCACTGGTAGATAAGATCAACGCGGGTGCGCAGTCTACCGAGGCTACACCAGCGGTAATCACCATCAAACGCGACGGTGGTTTTTCTGCCGACTACCAGAACTTCGTGGATGTGCCGAATTCCGGTATCCCCAATAGTTTCTTTGCGATTGACAGCTGGGGTATCGATGTTCGCGACACCGATATCTCACCAATTCCAGATTTTCAACGTGGATCTGGCTATTTCAGTGTCGAGACCTACAGCCAGTATTGGTACGGTAATTCATCTGGTCTCCAAACGGAATTCAAGGATTTGGCCGATTTCTTGACCTATCTGGAGGCCAATTTTGCTGTAACCGCAGATATTGATCTCTTGACAGGTGATCTTGTCATCACGTCGACTTCAAAAGGTTCGAACGTGGTCATTGATTTCACTTGGTCCGTCAGCGAGTACGGTCCTGGAACTCAATTTATCAGTGGTGGCGAAGACCTGATGTTTGAACAGAAAGGTCTTGACGGGGCCTATTCCTCTCGCCTCGCAGGCGAAGATACGGGTGCAGATGGCGTGCAAGGCATAGATCCTGGGGTGACCGCCACGCTGGACGAAGCCACGGGCACCATCACGCTGATCTCCAAGGAAAAAACCGAACACGCCTTCAACATCAGCAAAACCACCATCAGCGACCCTGGCGCGGTGGAGGTGACCGAGGTGACGTTCAGTACCACCGACGCCGACTATTTCACGCAAGCCATTGACGCAGATAAGACCCCTGGCAAGGTGTCGCTGACCGTGGACGGCAAGACCTACACGGTGAACATGCTGTCAACAGCCGAGTCGACGCTGTCCGCGCTGGAAACCGCCCTCAACGAAGGGCAACCCTTGGCAACACCGGCAGTGCTTGCCATCGACCCCTCGGTGGTGACCTTCACCCGAGTTGGGGGCAAGTTCACCTTCACCGGAGTGACAGATGGTGACGCTCTGGGTATCACGGCCACGCTGTCGGAAGACGCAGTCCAGCAGGTGACCGACATCACGTTCGACGCGGGCTTCGATGACTCGAGTCTCATTGCCGGCATTGGCCGTGAAGTCTCCGTTACGGTTGCGGGCCAGATGTTCAAACTGGACGGTGACACCCGCCTGGAGTTGCTGCAGGACCTGAAGACCCAGCTGGATGACGCCATTGCAGCCGACACCGTTTTCGCTGGTATCGGGGCCAAGCTGGCGACGGGTGGCGTGGTGCTTGACGAAGCGAACCTCAAGCTCACGCTGACGGCCAAGTATGGCGGTGTGGACCCTCTTTCAGTATCGGACTTCACCCGCGCGGGCTTTGACGAGTTCAGCGGCAACAATGTGAAGCAGCAGCTGGAGCTGGGCTTGACCAACCAGTACCTCGATAGCCTGTTGGGCAGCGGCAAGACGCTGACCTTTGAACTGGGCAAGACCACGGTGACGTACACCGTGACCAACGAGAGCACCCGGGCTGACTTGGCGAACGGCATCGCCACCGTTCTGGGGAGCGCCGATTTGGTCGAACCCCCTGCGATCGAGACCGTTTCGGGCCGCATCTTCATCACGGTCACGGCGGCGTTCTGGGGCCCCAACGTGCTGGGCACGGTATCCAACGGGCTGGATAACACGGTGCGCCTGCAAGAGGGTCTGGATCCCGACAAGATCCTGATCACCACCGGCTTCTCAGCCCAGGAGCTGGCAGCGGGGTCGATCGAATTCCTGGTGGACAAAGACGAGACGGTGGCCTCGGCTGACGCTACGGTCACCGCCGGTGTGGCTGTCGACCACGCTGTCGCAGTGACACCTACCCCCACGACCGTGCCCAAAGACGTCACGCAGGAGGCTGCCGGCACCATCACCAATGTGGCCGACGACGCAGATTTCTTCGGCGACAGCGCGATCACGGGCTTGAGCGAGGACCGGACGTTGCTGGGCTTGGACCAAGACTTCTTGAACCCGGGCAACGGCCGCGGCGAAGACACCGACGGTAACGCCACCTTCTTCGGTGACGACCCGCTGACTCGATTTGCAAGCTCTGCCTTGGGTGGCGCTGTGAAGGCTGGCCAGTCCATCGAAGTGACGTTGACCACGGTGCCCGAGGTGCTCACTCAGGTTGATATTGCCGTCGTGTTCAGTGTTGGAGGCGCCACTCACGATTTTGAAGGCTCTGCTAACACATCTAGTATGGGTGACCACATTGCGGCACTCAACGTCCTGCTCTCAGCTTTTGAAATCACGAAGGGCGTTGAACTGGGAAGCTTCACTTTTGATGCTTTATCCAAGACAGTGCGTCTGGAGGCGGCCCCGGACGTCTCCATCTCGGCTCCGTTGGACCCGACCGTACCGTTGTTCAAGTACGCGGCGCCCCTGGCGCCCACTTATTCGCTGTTGGGTAACGGCAGCGTGCTCAGCGACGTGGCGCTCTGGGAACCGGCGAGCGACGTCTTTGTGGCGAAAATCACCGCGCCCCAGATGGGCACCATTCTGCAGACTCACACCAACCCAGACAGCGGCTACGAAGCTACCCTGGGTTCCCCGCAGGCAAATGCGGGTGGCAGCAACGCGGGCCAGGACGGTCTGTTCGGCTCAAACCCGGGCACTTACACCGACGCGGGCCTGGACACCACCTACCTGAATGGCGACGTAGCCAATGGCAATGGCATCTATGACTATGGTGGCCCAGGCAACCCTGTCGATAGCCTGAACATCGGCGACGGCAGCGCTGTGGGCGACGGCGGCACCGCCGGTGGGGCGGCTGGCGCGTTCACCGACAGCACAGCCGGTGAAGACAGCTTCGACGTGACCACGGACCAGGCGGGCATAGCACCGTTCACGTGGGACAGCTCGGTGCTCACGGTGCGCTCCACCGGCAGCTCGGTGGCCGACGTGGTGAACAATTTCCAGACGGCGTACGACTGGGTGGAGCTCGAAGCGGCGCTGCTTCACAGCACAGTGGATGGGGCAGTGGAAGCGGTGCAGGCTGCGGAAAGCATTTTTCCGTTCGGGCCTGTTGCGCTCGATCCCGGGCAGGTGTTCAACCTCAGCACCACCGAGTTTGGGCTAGTGGGTCAGATGCAGAGCAGCGTCTCGGTCGCAGATCTGGACAACAGTACCGCGGTGTCTGATCTGCTGAACAGATTGTTCAACTTTGATGTCCTTTCCGAATTCGGCGGCACCAGCGACAACGGCACGCTGAACACCACGGTGTTCGCGGTGACGGCGTCAGACAACGCCAATGTCACGGCGATCTGGGCGCACACGCAATCGACCACGGGAGACAACACGGTGGAAACCTACGAGCTGAACCTTCTGGCCACCTTGAACACGTCGGGCAATGAGTTTGGTATCAACAACTTTTTGCCGAAGCCTGACCTGTTGCTGCCCGTGTTGCTGGCTTGACGAGCGGTGCCGGTAGGCCAGGGTGGTGCAAGCCGCCTTGGTCTGTCGGCGTTGTGCGTCGGTCCGCAGCTGCGGATTTCGCCATTACAACGCCGCTGGGTCACCAGCGGCTTTTTTTTGAGTTCAGCGGCGTTCGCGCCAGCATCTGCCCCACTCAAACTGGGCTCTCTGGAGTTTTTTTCTTGCCCACCATCCTGTTCATTTCCGAAACCTGCCTTTTGGACCGCAAGAGCGGCGCCGCGCTGAGCGTTCGCGCCCAGCTCAAGGCGCTGATCCGGGCTGGCTGGCAGGCCCATGCCGCCACCCTGACGTTTTTTGACGGCGATGCGGAATACCCTCGGGCCTTGGCGCACCCGGCGCTGAGCCCCTTGCCACCCGCGGGCAGCACGGTGATGCTGGACGACGAGGGCCTGGCGCACACCTTGTATGTGACGCATTCGAGCCGCCAGAAGGCCGCGCGCCCCTGGGAACTGCAGGCCTTCACCGAGCTGGCACAGGAGGTGCTGGATCGCGTGCAGCCCGACGTGGTGCTGACCTACTGCTCGCCGCTGCTGCAGCCGCTGCTGGCGCAGGCGCAGCAGCGCGGAGCCCGCACGGTGTTCTACCTGGCAAACCCGGGCTATGCCACGCCGGGTGCGCTGCCGCTGCGGTTTGTGGACACGTTTTTGCTGCCCTCGCACGCCTTGGTGGCGCTGTACCGTGAAACGCTGGACCGTCCGACGGGCGTGTTGCTGGACCTGGATCTGTCCGACGATGTGGTGCCATTTGAAGCGGTTGACCCGCCTGGGCCGCAGGGCTTTGAGACCTTTGTGTTGCGAGACCTGGTGCAACGGCCCATGGATGGTTTGCGCAATGTGCTGCCCGACCGCGTGGCGCAGCGCAAGGCAAAGCGTTACGTGACCATGGTCAACCCGGATCCGGCCAGGGGCGGCCAGTTCTTTTTGAACCTGGTGGAGCAGGCGCGGGTGCTGGCGCCGGGGGTGCGCTTTCGGGCGGTGGAAAGCGGATGGGGCCGGGTCGACTGGGCGCAACACGGCATGCCCGCGGCGGTGCTCGACCTGGTGGACTGGTTTCCGCATACCGACGACATGGAGCGTGTGTTTGACGAGGCGGCCTTGCTGCTGGTGCCGTCGCTGTGGTTTGAGGCTTCTGGTCGCGTGGCCGCCGAGGCCTTGCTGGCCGGTGTGCCGGTGCTGGCCATGCGCTCGGGTGGGCTGGAAGAGCAGCTCAACGGAGGAGGCTTCCTGTTTGACTTGCCGCCGGCCTTGAAGCTGAACCACTTGGCCGCTCCAGATAAGAAAGACTTACACCAGTGGGTGCACTTCATCCGGGTGCTGATGGAGGAGGATGCGCTGTATGCCCAGTCGGTGCAGCTGGCGCTGCAGGCCTCGGCCTTGCACGAGCCGGCGCGGGCGCAGGCGGCAGCGGTGGCCACCTACGCGGCGATTGCACGCAAGCCGTTGCTGCAGGGCCTGGTGGCGCAGCCCGGCATGCAGGCGCAATTGCAGGCGCAGCGCGAACGCATGAAGACGGCGCTCGAAGCGGTCAACGCGCAGCTCGAAAATGCCGCCCGCGGGCATGAGGGGTGGGCGGATGACAAGGACACACGCTACGCGCCGGTGCTTAAGCAGTCGCTAGCGCAGCCGGCCATTCGCGATGCGATGCAGGCCATCAAGGCGCAGGACTTTGAGCGGGCGCGCGGGATTCTGGAGCAGTACTTGCGCCTGCTGCCTGAAGACATCGCCGCACTGGGCCTGCTGGCCGATGTGGCCGACCAGCAAGATCGGGAGGTGGAGGCCCGCCGCCTGATGGAGCGGGTGGTGGCGCTGGCCCCGGGTTTTATGCAGGGGCACAAGCAGTTGCTACGTTACGTGCGCGCCGCTGGCGACGCCGAGTCGGCGCTGCTGCACAGCTTTGCGCGCTTGGAGCGAGCACCCCACCATCCGCGTTATCTGGGCATGCACGCCGGCCTGCTGGTGCAGGCCAATCGGTTTGAAGACGCCATCGGGGTCTACGAGGCGTTCTTCCGGCAACACCCGGGCACGGCGCAGGATTGGATGCAGTACGCGCTGGCGCTCAAGACGCTGGGCCAGCAGGAGCCGGGTGTGGCTGCCTACCGCAAGGCCATTGAACTGGCGCCAGGTTTTGGCGCAGCCTGGCATGCCTTGTCGAACATGAAGCTGGCGGTGTTCACACCGGGTGACGTTGCGGCGATGGAGCAGCAGCTGGTTCGCACCGACCTGAGCCCGGAGGACCGCTGCAACATCCACTTCACCCTGGGCAAGGCGTTTGAGGACCAGAAGGCGTATGCGCCGTCGTTCGAACACTACGCGCAGGCCAACAGCATTCGTCGCAGCCAGAGCGACTACGACGTTAGCCGTTTGGAGGCGTATGTTGCCGAAGCCAAGGAGGTGTTTACAGCGGAGTTTTTTTCTGAGCGCGCGGGGCAGGGCCACAAGGCGGCCGCGCCGGTGTTTGTGCTGGGCCTGCACCGCGCCGGCTCCACTCTCACCGAGCAGATTCTGGCCAGCCACAGCATGGTGGAGGGCACGCGCGAGCTGCCCGACCTGCTGCGCATTGGGCGCAACTTTGGCGGCCAGGGCCCGCGGGGCGCGGAGCACGGCTTGAACGCCGCGCTGCTGGCCGACCTGGGCCCTGCCGAATGGGCGGCGTTGGGCCGACAGTACTTGGACACTACGCGCAGCGAGCGCAAGACCCAGCGGCCCATGTTCATTGACAAGATGCCGGCCAACTGGATGTACGCGGGCCTGATTCACCTGATGCTGCCCAACGCGAAGATCATCGACATCAGGCGCAACCCGATGGCGGCCGGGTATGCGCTGTTCAAGATGAACTTTGGGCGCGGCGTGGACCACAGCTATGAACAGCGCGATATTGCGCGCTACTACCGGGCTTATGTCGACCTGATGTCACACTTTGACGCGGTGCTGCCAGGCCGGGTCCACCACATCCAGTACGAAACTCTGGTGGAGGACACCGAGGCCGAGATCCGCCGCCTGCTGGAGCATTGCCGCCTGCCGTTTGAAGCGAGTTGCCTGCGCTACTGGGAAACCGAGCGCGCGGTGCATACACCGAGTTCGGAGCAGGTGCGCCAGCCCATTTTCAAGGGCTCTGTAGATGTGTGGACCCACTATGCCACCTGGCTGGCTCCCATGCGGGAGGCATTTGGCGATCTGGTGGATGCCCTCGGACAACCCGTCTGCGCGCCATGAACGCCACTACTCCCGCCAACCCGCCACTGCCCGCGCTGCAACTGAGGGGCACGCAGGTGGTGCCAGGGCATGTGCGCGGGTTGTCCCAGCCGTGCCTGCGCGTGCACGTGGAACTGGCAGTCAGCGCCGATGTCCGGTGCTGCACGGCGATCGACGCAACGCTGGATCCGTTACCCTTCGCGTGCACCGCCCGCCGCGTCGAAGGCGTGCCACCGGCAGCCCGCCATGCGCTGCCGTTTCTGCTGGCCGAGTGGTTGGTTCGCCTGCAGGTTAGCGCGGGCATGGTGGTGTGGTCTGGCGTTGTGCTGGAAATGCTGCGCCCGGTGACAGGCCGCAAAGCCCGACTTGAGGCCCTCGTGCTGGTGCCCGGGCACATGCCGGGCGCGCTCTCTGCGGTGGTGGCGCCACTGGTTGCCCATGTGGACGCTCTGCTCCAGGGCTCCACGGCCGATCCTGCTGCGTTGTTGCGCTTGGTGGACTCGCTGGCCCGGTGGGCCCCCGGTGGTACCAACAACCGCCACTTCTTGCGAGAGGCGGGTGCGTTGGGCATGCCCGCGCTGCAACTGCCGGGCGGCGTGTTCCAGCTGGGCTGGGGGCGTCGAGCGCGCCTGTTCAAAAGCAGCATTACCGACAGCACCACCGCAGTGGCCACGGCCTGGGCCAAAGACAAGGGCGCGACTAACGCGCTTTTTCGAATGGCGGGCCTGCCGGTACCGGCGCAGCGGGCGGTGGCCTCGCTAGATGCGGCTCTGAAGGCGGCCGCACAGGTGGGTTATCCAGTGGTGCTTAAACCGGTGAACCTGGACCAGGGCTTGGGTGTGGAGGCGGACTTGCAGAACGAGGTCGACCTGCGCTCGGCATACGCGCGCGCGGTGCGTCACGGTAGCCCGCTGGTTCTGGAAAAGCACATACCTGGCGAGGATTACCGGGTGTATGTGATGGACGGTGAGCTGTTGGCCATTGCCCACCGAAAGCCAGCCCAGGTGGTCGGCAATGGAGTGGCCACGGTGTCACAACTGGTGGAGCAGACCAACGCACAGCGTCGCCAGATCGATAGCCGGGCGACTCTGTACAAACCGATCGAGCTGGACACTGAGGCGCTGGAGCTGATGGCTCGCTCGGGCTTTGAGCAGTCTTCGGTAGTGCCTGCAGGGAAAGTTCTGCGTTTGCGCCGCACGGCCAACACGTCGCGCGGAGGCACGTCGCTGGACGCAACGCACCTCGCTCACCCGGACAACGTGGCACTGTGCGTGCAGGCGGCAGCGTTGCTGCGGCTGGACCTTCCAGGCCTTGACTTGCTGATACCCGACATCGCCCGTTCTTGGCGCGAGGTGGGAGCGGCCTTTTGTGAGGTCAATGCCCAGCCCCAGATGGGTGGCGCTCACCCCTGGATTTTCGATCGTATCTTGCGCCGCTACGTGCTGGGCAAAGGGCGCATTCCCGCGGTGTTGGTTTTGACCCAGGCAGAAGACGTCACTCTGGCGGGGGGCCTAGCGCAGGCGCTGCAGGATGCCGGCTGGCCCACCGAGCTGGTGCAGGGCAGCGGCGCCGCTCTGCTGGACCGCTGCAAGGCCGCGGTGATGAAGCCCGCTCTCGGCGCAATCGTAGTGCAGACCGACGGTGCCGGGCTCGCGTTGCAAGGTCTACCGCTGGACCGTTTTGATGTGCTGGTGGTCAGCGGCTGGGCCGTACCCGGGCCGCAGCGGCAGAGCGTGCTGGCTTGGCTCGCACCCCATGTGGGGGGCATGGCGCTGGTGGACGAATCTGGAAGCCTTTCCGGACCCACAGACGCAGCAGACCATTCCTGTCGCTCGGGTCTACTGCGTTGGCTGGGCGCGCAGCGCGTGCAGGCCGTACCCGATGCTCGATCCGTGCCTGCGGCTGTGCTGCGCTTTGTCGAGGCTCTGCCCCATGGTGGCTGATGCACAAGCGTCTCGGGAGGCCGCAGCGTATCTTGCCTGCGTACTGCAAGATCTCCATCAGCCAATGAATGACCGCTTGCCGCAGTTTGCAGCACCGGCAGCCTCGCAAAGCGTCCTGGACCGGGTGCTGCATACGCTAGGTGGGCGACGCTTCACGCACCTCAGCCGATCGCAGGCGCAACCGTATCTGGAGCGCATGCGATCCCTGCTGAAGGCTGACATGGACGCCGGGCGGCCCCTGCATTTTTGCTACGACCTGGGGCCGGGTTACCACGCCAGTGTGGAAGCGGATTTCACGGGGTTGCGCTTTGCGCCAAGCCTGGGCGAGCTGCTGGCGTTGCGGCAGATCCATGCTTTTGGCCGGGAGGTGGCGCCGGTGTATGCGCCAGGCGTTCGGTTTTCGCTGGTGATCGACGATCTGTGCGCCTGGGTGACCAACGACGTGGAGCTGATTGACACCGCTCGCTACCTCAAGCAGTTTACGGCGCTTGTAGGCGCTGTGGGCATGCAGGATCGGGTGTCGGTGCTGGCGGAGTCTGCCCTCGAGGATGCCCGGGTGTACCGGCGAGCGTTCGAACGCACGCCACAGTTAACCAAGGCGCTCGCCGTGAGCCCGGCGGAGCAGGACAACGTGAGCCGGTTTGTAGGTCGTGCGTGTTCGACTGCACAGGCAGCTGACCATCTGGCGCGCTACCAGCGGGCGCTGGTCGTTAGCGATCACTTGCTGGGGGCTCACCTGGGCGGAGTACGCCTGACGCAACGTACGACCGCGCAGAGTTTGGGCTTTCGCTGCTTCCCTGGCAGCGACGTGCGACTTCAGAGCGGCGAGGTGGATTTGCTGTTGGCCTCTGGCGCCCATCCAAGACCGGTCTTGATCACCCATCGCCACCATGCGCTTTACCGGAGATGGCCGGTGGAGATGGACGCGCTCCCGCCCAACTGGCCGTTGCCCACTGGATCGGCTCAGGTGGCCGCGCTGGCAGTTTGCTGATGAGGGGCTGCTGATGAAGACGATTGAACTGCTGGCGATATTCCATGGCCCCAATCCTCGTGCAACGCAACCCGTGCTCGTGGTTCAGCTGGACCTGCCAAGGGGTGGACGAGCTGGCTGGGCGTCGGCTGTGGCGAGCATGTCTGCCTGGTCGCTCGACTGGTGTGCGGTTCGAGTGGCGGACACCACGGTGCCGGTGGCCCTGCACATCGTGCGCCTCCCAGCGGACTGGATGCTCGGAGCACTGAACCATAGTCGCCGGTACTTGCACGCTGCGGGTGCGCGCGCACCATCGAAGCCATCCGCTAAAGCAATCCGCACGTCAAGCTCAGTGAGACTAGCGGGAATTCAGATAGCAGCAAAATGTCCCCTGCTGCGGGATCGGTGCTCGTGTATTCCCTGCCCAAGCGTTTCACTGCCGACGTCATGCTCGGACTGATTGATTCAGAGATCAAAGTATGAACTCAATAAACATAGTGCCCAGCTGGGCCGTGGGGTTCAAATGAAGACGCCACGTTCTACCGCGGTGCGCCCGCGCCTTACTTACAAGCAAGAGCCGCTGTCAGATCAGCGCTTTCACGACTTGGTCAACGCCATGGGGGCCTTTTTCGCTTCTGTGGAGAAAGATACAGCGGCTCAAAAAGTTGCGGCCATCGCTGAGATTGAGAATCTCATGCGTCAACATGGGTTGAGCGTAGACGACATCGCATAGGCAGATCAGGTTGTTTGGTTCGTGCAGTTCGCCAGGATCCACAGTCCTGCCTAGGGGTGCTGCCACTCTAAGTTGGAACCTCAATCCATGTTCAACGCGTTTGCAGCGCCACAGCGTACGGTCAGTTGATTGGGCGCTGCTTCTTTTCCAACGCTTGCGCGCCAAGGTGCGCGGGCGCTTGCGCTATCTCACTAAGAGCGATTCCGACGTTGCTGCAACGAAGGTGGTCAGAAGTACTGCTATGGATCTTCGGTTTTCTATCACGATTTTTTTGAGTTCTTGCTATGAATAGCAGCGTGTCTTTTGGAAAACGTAAATCGTGCGGATCAACGTCAGAACAGTCCGGTCGTAGGCAGCCAAACAAATCTTGTCCTTAAGAATCACATGACTGATATGTAGAAGTCCGGCGGAGTAGCTTTTCTGTACAAAGGCTGCATTGAAAACTGTGCCTGCTGGCAGGCTGGTTCGGGGAGCAACACTTTTCCGCGATAGAACCAACGTCGAAGGGCTTTAAGCAGAACAGTCGCCAGAGACATCAATTTCTTCGAGTGAAAGTAGCAAACTGCCGATCAATATCGAGACTGAACTCTGCAGCTGAATACGTTGAAGGGCGCAGGCCTCGCCAAGCGAACTGCCTTATTCATCCATTTAATTTTTTGATGACTAGCCGGTGAGGGGTGCATTGAGCCTACCCCCTTGGCGATTGCTCGTTCCAAAAATTGCGAATGACAGTACTTTCGCCGGGTTGATATATTTCTTCACCATGAGGGACTATTTC
>NZ_JBLYYB010000203.1:0-35340 GCF_048549895.1 Hydrogenophaga sp. | reverse complement strand
TGGGGCTCATCTGGCCTTCGGCCAGCAAATCGCCCCACCGCCTCACGCCCCTCGCCGCCTCGTTGGTGTGCGGTCTGTTTTTTGTCTTGAAAGCTTTTCTCATGAGCAAACCTGTTTCGGGTTCCTTCACCAAAACCGCTGACTGGCTGGACTGGTTTGACGGTCCTGCAAAACCTCGTTTTCAGTTGCCTGCCGGCGCGGTGGACGCGCACTGCCATGTGTTCGGCCCGGGTGCCGAATTTCCCTACGCGCCCGAGCGCAAGTACACGCCGTGCGATGCGAGCAAGGCGCAGCTGTTCGCCCTGCGCGACCACCTTGGCTTCGCGCGCAACGTGGTGGTGCAGGCCACCTGCCATGGGGCGGACAACCGCGCGCTGGTCGATGCGCTGGTGCACAGCGACGGCAAGGCGCGTGGCGTGGCCACGGTCAAGCGCAGCGTGACCGACGACGAGCTGCAGACCCTGCACGCCGCCGGTGTGCGCGGCGTGCGCTTCAACTTCGTCAAGCGCCTGGTGGACTTCACGCCCAAGGACGAGTTGATGGAGATTGCCGCGCGCATCCAGAAGCTGGGCTGGCACGTGGTCATCTACTTTGAAGCGGTGGACCTGCCCGAGCTGTGGGACTTTTTCACCGCACTGCCCACCACCGTGGTGGTGGACCACATGGGCCGGCCCGATGTGAGCAAGTCGGTGGACGGCCCCGAGTTCGAGCTGTTCCTCAAATTCATGCGCCAGCACCCCAATGTGTGGAGCAAGGTGAGCTGCCCCGAACGTCTTTCTGTCACTGGCCCCAAGGCCTTGACCGGTGAACAGGCGGCGTACCAGGACGTGGTGCCGTTTGCACGCCGTGTCATGCAGGAGTTCCCCGACCGTGTGCTCTGGGGCACCGACTGGCCCCATCCCAACCTGAAGGACCACATGCCCGACGACGGGCTGCTGGTGGACTTCATTCCGCAGATCGCGCCCACGCTTGAGGCGCAGAAGAAGCTGCTGGTCGACAACCCCATGCGCCTGTACTGGCCCGAGGAGAACTGACATGGCTTTGGACAAACCCTACCTGGACGTGCCCGGCACGACCATCTTCGACGCGGAACAAAGCCGCAAGGGCTACTGGCTCAACCAGTTCTGCATGAGCCTGATGAAGGCCGAGAACCGCGAGCGCTTCAAGAAGGACGAGCGCGCCTACTTGAACGAATGGGCCATGACGGAAGAGCAGAAGCAGGCGGTGCTCGCGCGCGACCTCAACTGGTGCATTCGCCTCGGCGGCAACATCTACTTTCTCGCCAAGATCGGCGCCACCGACGGCAAGAGCTTCCAGCAGATGGCGGGCTCCATGACCGGCATGACCGAAGAGGAGTACCGCAACATGATGATCGCCGGCGGCCGCTCGGCTGAGGGCAACCGCGTCATTGGCGAAGACGGTGATGCGCAGGCACACCGCCAGCCGCAAGGCAAGAAAGTGAACTGACCATGGCACGCATCACCGCATCCGTCTACACCTCCCACGTGCCCGCCATCGGCGCCGCGCTCGATCTCGGCAAGACCCATGAGCCCTACTGGCAGCCGGTCTTTCAGGGCTACGAGTTCGGCCAGCAATGGCTCAAGGACAACAAGCCCGACGTGATCTTTCTGGTCTTCAACGACCACGCCACGGCCTTCAGCCTGGACATGATCCCGACCTTTGCCATCGGCACCGCGGCCGAGTACCAGCCGGCCGACGAAGGCTGGGGTCCGCGCCCGGTGCCCAAGGTCATGGGCCACCCGGAGCTGGCCTCGCACATCGCGCAGTCGGTGATCCAGCAGGACTTCGACCTCACCATCGTCAACAAGATGGACGTGGACCACGGCCTGACCGTGCCGCTCTCGCTCATGTGCGGCCAACCCCAGGCTTGGCCCTGCCCGGTGATCCCGTTCGCGGTCAACGTGGTGCAGTACCCCGTGCCCAGCGGCCGGCGCTGCTACAACCTGGGCAAGGCGATTGCCAGGGCGGTGGCGAGTTTTGACCAAGACCTCAATGTGCAGATCTGGGGCACGGGCGGCATGAGCCACCAGTTGCAGGGCCCGCGCGCGGGCCTGA
This sequence comes from Hydrogenophaga sp., assembly GCF_048549895.1. Taxonomy (GTDB): domain Bacteria; phylum Pseudomonadota; class Gammaproteobacteria; order Burkholderiales; family Burkholderiaceae_C; genus Hydrogenophaga. The sequence continues at coordinate 33,264 of NZ_JBLYYB010000203.1, read as the reverse complement.
TCAACAAGGACTTCGACAACGAGTTCCTCGACAAGCTGATCAACGACCCCGAGGCCGCGGCCAGCATCCCGCACATCGACTACGTGCGCGAAGCCGGCAGCGAGGGCATTGAGCTCGTGATGTGGCTGATCGCGCGCGGCGCCATGGCCGACGCGGCCGGTGGGCCCAAACCCAAGGCCGTGCGCCGCTTCTACCATGTGCCTGCGAGCAACACGGCCGTGGGCCATTTGATTCTGGAGAACACCTGACATGAGCAAAACCATCAAAGTCGCCCTCGCCGGCGCCGGTGCCTTCGGCATCAAACACCTGGACGGCATCAAGAACATCGACGGCGTTGAAGTCGTCTCGCTGATCAGCCGCGACCTCGACAAGACGAAGGAAGTGGCGGACAAGTACGGCATCCAGCACGTCACCACCGACCTCGCCGAGAGCCTGGCGCTCAAGGAGCTCGACGCCGTCATCCTCTGCACACCCACGCAGATGCACGCCGCACAAACGCTGGCCTGCCTGAAGGCCGGCAAACACGTGCAGGTGGAGATTCCGCTGGCCGACAGCCTGGCGGGTGCGCAAGCCGTGGTGGACCTGCAGAAGAAGACCGGGCTGGTCGCCATGTGCGGCCACACCCGCCGCTTCAACCCGAGCCACCAATACGTGCACAACGAGATCACGGCAGGGCGGTTCAACATCCAGCAGATGGATGTGCAGACCTACTTTTTCCGGCGCACCAACACCAACGCGCTGGGCCAGGCCCGCAGCTGGACCGACCACCTGCTGTGGCACCACGCCGCGCACACGGTCGATTTGTTCGCCTACCAGTGCGGCAGTCCGATCGTTCAGGCCAACGCGATCCAGGGACCGATCCATCCCGCACTCGGTATTGCGATGGACATGAGCATCCAGCTCAAGGCCGCCAACGGCGCCATCTGCACACTGAGCCTGAGCTTCAACAACGACGGCCCGCTGGGCACCTACTTCCGCTACATCGGCGACACCGCGACCTACCTCGCGCGCTACGACGACTTGTTCACCGGCAAGGAAGAAAAGATCGATGTGTCCAAAGTGGCGGTGAGCATGAACGGCATCGAGCTGCAGGACCGCGAGTTCTTCGCGGCGATCAAGGAAGGCCGCGAGCCCAACTCGAGCGTGGCCAGCGTGTTCGCCTGCTATCAGGTGCTGCACGATCTTGAGCAAAAATTGAACGCGGCTGGTTGAAACCCATGCAACAACGACAACTCGGCCCCTTCCAGGTTTCGGCCGTCGGCTTGGGCTGCATGAACATTTGCCACGCGTACGGCGCGCCCGTCACACCCGATGCGGCCGAGCGGCTGCTGCTGTCGGCGCTGGACCAGGGCGTCACGCATTTCGACACCGCCGCGCTCTATGGTTTTGGGGTGAGCGAGACGCTGGTGGGCCAAGCCTTGGCCAGGCACCGCAGCCAGTTCACGCTGGCGAGCAAGTGCGGCATGCAGGGTGTGGACGTGGCGGGTGATGGCAAGCTGGTCCGTGTGATCGACGGGCGGCCCGAGACGATCCGCGCCACCTGCGAGGCCGCGCTCACGCGCCTCAAGACCGACGTGATCGACCTTTACTACCTGCACCGCTGGGACAAGCAGGTGCCGATTGAAGAGAGCGTGGGTGCCCTGAGCGATCTGGTGCGTGCCGGCAAGATTCGAACGATTGGCTTGAGCGAAGTGTCGGCCGTCACGCTGCGCCGCGCACACGCGGTGCATCCCATCACCGCGCTGCAGACCGAGTATTCGCTGTGGACACGCAACCCCGAGATCGCGGTGTTGCAGGCCTGTCGCGAACTGGGTGTGGCCTTCGTGGCGTTCAGTCCGGTGGCGCGTGGTTTCCTGTGTGGCGAGATCGATGTGAGCGCGCTCGGCGCCAAGGATATCCGGCGCACCATGCCGCGCTTTGCACCCGACAACTACGCGGCGAACCTGAAGCTGCTGGCGCCGTTTCAGGTCATCGCGCGCGAGGTGGGTTGCACGCCTGCGCAGCTGGCCATTGCGTGGTTGCTGCACCTGGGCAACGACATCCTGCCGATTCCGGGTACCGCGCGCGAAGACCACCTGCGCGAGAACATCGGCGCGGCCGATGTGAAGCTGGACGCTGCCACCATGGCCAGGCTGGACGCGTTGATCAACCAGCAGACGGTGCGCGGCAACCGCTACAACGAGCAGGCCAACCGCGAAGTCGATACAGAGGCTTACTAGCCCCCACGCTCCGCCGTTTCACGGGTCGCTGCCCCCCGAGGGGGCGCGGCCTTGCTTGGGGCGGCCCTGAGCTGCGGCCATGATTTATCTGGGCTGCCGCACGCAGCTCAAGTCGCCTTCCTTGCAATCCAGAAACCGCTGCAACTCGGCGGTGCGCTCGCGCGTCAGGCGGGCCTGGCATTGCCAGTTGATCATCGGCGCGGCGCTGCCGCCTTCGATGCCGCTCTTCTCGAACTCACACGCCTTCACGCGGTACTGGAGCCACTCGGTCTGTACCTGGCGCAGCAGCTTGCGCTGCTGGTTGCCCACGCTTTGCGACAGGGTCTTGTAGGCCGTGCTGTAAGCGGCGCTGGCGTTCTCGAAGTCCTGAAATGCGCAGGCGTTCAGTGCGCTCTGTGTGCCGGGTGTCTTCGAGCAATCCACCGGTTCCGACTGGTTGCCGGTGGCTGTGGCCAGCGCCAACGCGCAGTGGCAGCTCAGGCCCAGGATGAACAGACGCTTGAGCAGGGTGGCTTTCATGCAGGGGCTCCGCAGCGCCGGGGTGGCGCAGTGATTGCATTGTGCAGCGACCCCGTCCGACATGAAACGAAACAAACCGAAACCGCCACGAGACGACGGATGAGACACGGGCCGGCACCATCACGGTCATGTTCAACCCCTTCTCATCAAGGACCCCGTCATGAAACCCTGGATCAAACGCTCGCTCATCGCCCTGACCGGCATCACCATCGCCGTGGGTGGTCTCACCGCTTGCGGCACGCGCGGTCATCACGAGCATGGCCCCATGAGCGCCGAGCGCATGACCGAGATGCGCGGCAAGCTCATCGACCGCGTGACGAAGAAGCTCGACCTCACCACCGAGCAACAACAGAAACTCGGCGTGCTCGCCGACAAGCTGCAGGCCCAGCGCACCGCCTTCATCGGTCAGACCACCGACCCGCGTGCCGAGGTGCGCCAACTGGTGGCTGGCGAAAAGTTCGACCGGGCCCGCGCACTGAGCCTGCTGGACGAGAAGACCCGCGTGGTGCAGGTGAGCAGCCCTGAAGTGATCAACGCCATGGCCGACTTCTACGACAGCCTCAAACCCGCACAGCAAGAAGAGGTGCGCGAGCTGATGCAGAAGCGCCGGGGCTGGTTCGGGCGCGGCTGATGATGCTGCGCGCTCTGCAGCGACGCAGTGTGAGAATGCCGCATGCACCGCATCTTGCTGATTGACGACGACGAACAGCTCGGGCCACCGCTGGCGACCTACTTTCAGCGCTTCGAGCTGGAACTGACGCACGCGCTGCGACCCAGCGAGGGCCTGGCTCGTCTTCGCAGCGGCGTGTTTGAAGCCACCATCCTCGACGTGATGCTGCCCGAGATGGACGGCTTCGAACTCTGCCGCACCATCCGCAAGGAAAGCGACATCCCCATCGTCATGCTCACCGCGCGCGGCGACGTGATGGACCGTGTGGTGGGCCTGGAGCTCGGTGCCGACGCGTACTTGCCCAAGCCGTTTGAGCCGCGTGAACTGGTGGCCCACATCCAGACCCTGCTGCGCCGGCGCCATGGACACAACGGTCCAGCCAACGGTGCGCCTGCGCCCGATCTGCTGGCTTTTGAGGGGTTGACCATTGACCCTGCGCGGCGCAGCGTGCTGCGCCAGGGCGAAGTGGTGGAGCTGACCGGCACCGAGTTCGAGCTGCTGCACTTGCTCGCGCGCGAGAGTGGGCGTGTGTTCAGCCGCGACGACATCCTCAACCAGCTGCGCGGCCACGAGGCCGACCTCTACACCCGCGCGGTGGACATCGTGGTGAGCCGCCTGCGCAAGAAGCTCGAACCGCTGGACTGCATCAAGACGCTGCGCAACGCCGGCTACTCGCTGGCGTTGCGCCGTGTCGGATCGCCGTTCCCATGAACTGGCTGCGCCGCTTGCGGCACTCCATCAAGCTGCGCCTGCTCGCGGTGTTCCTGCTGCTGGCGCTGTCGGTTGCGTTCATCTTCATCAGCGGCGCGCAAAAGGCATTTTCGCTCGGCTGGCGCGAGGCTGCGCGCCCGCTGCTCATGGACTACGTGAGCCGCCTTTCGGCTGATGTGGCACCGAACGGCACGCCCGAGGTGTCGCGCGCGCAGGCCATCGTGTCGCGCCTGCCCGTGATCACCATCGACATCAGTGGCCCGCGGGTGAACTGGCGCTCATATCCTCAGGCCGACGGCTCGCGCGGACCTCGCGCTCGCCAGCCTGGTGATGATCGCCACGACTGGGGTGATGACCGCGATTGGGATTCGTTGCTCAAGCGCACGAGTGCTGACGGGCACACCATCAGCTTCGGCCTGAACGACACAGCGTTCGAGCGCCGCCCGCGCCTCTTCGGCTTTGCCCTCACCGCCTTGCTGCTCATCACGGGACTGGCCTGGCTGTACGTGCGCCGGCTGCTGCGCCCGCTCGACGACATTCGCGCCGGTGCCATGCGCTTTGGCGCCGGTGAGTTTGCGCAACCCATCGCGCTGCAGCCATCGCGCCGCCACGACGAGCTGGGTGAACTCGCCACCACCATCAACACCATGGGCCAGGACATCCACCAGATGCTCGAAGCCCAGCGCGCGCTGCTGCTCGCCATCAGCCACGAACTGCGCAGCCCGCTCACGCGCGCACGCCTCAACACCGAGTTGTTGCCCGACACGCCGGACGTCACGCCCCAGCGCGACGCCTTGCTGCGCGACCTCGCCGAAATGGCCCGACTCATCAGCGACTTGCTCGAAAGCGAACGTCTGGCCGGCCGCCACGCCGCGCTGAACCGCGAACCCACCGAGCTGGCTCAGCTTGCAAGCGAGGTCATCGATGAACTGGCCACCACCCAGCCTGCGGCCAGCAGCATCCGCCTGCACGCCGCTGTGAATCTCCCCGCGCTGCCGCTGGACCGCATCCGCGTACGGCTGCTGCTGCGCAACCTGCTGGACAACGCGCTGCGCCACAGCGCCGACGCACCGCTGCCAGTGGAACTGCACATCCGCCGCAGCGGCGAAGCGGGGCAGGGCATCGAGCTCGAGGTGCGCGACCACGGCCCCGGCGTGCCCGATGACCAACTGCCCCACCTGGCCCAAGCCTTCTTCCGCCCCGACACCGCACGCACGCGCAGCGCCGGTGGCGTGGGCTTGGGTCTGTATTTGTGCCGCTTGGTGGCGCAGGCGCACGGCGGCACGTTTGCTGTGCGCAATGTCCGGCCCGGCTTGTCCGTGACGGTGGGCTTGCCACCCGCGTGATCGCTGGGTGACAGACAAAAAGAAAGGGAGCCTGGCGGGCTCCCTTGTCGTGTGGACTGGACCAGCGCCAGTCGGGTCAGATGGTTTGGTTTTTCTGACGGCGGCGAGCGGCCATCAAACCGAAGGCACCCAAGCCCAGCAGGGCCAGTGAGCCGGGCTCTGGGACACCGTTGCCGGGAGTACCAACGCACGCTGCACCAACGACTGTCTTGTCGCAGTAGTTACCGGCAAGTGACAGCAGTTTGAAGGCATCGGTGCTGCTTTTGGTTCCAGCATTGTATGCACTCACAAGCCAGTAGCTCGAAAACGTGGAGGTGGAGATGGATTGCGTATTGCCAGATTTCGCACCGACGTCCATGTAATCACCAATCCAGGTCCAGCCGGTCATCGAAGATACAAAGCCCGTCGGCGCAGCAGAGGCGCCAGTCCATGCAAACACAGACACATCCGAATCGTTGTAATTCACAGTGGAACTGCCTGACCCCGTGGTGGTGGGGTTGTCTGTACCGTTCCAGCCGAGTGTCAGGCTGGACAAGGACACGGCGTCGGTGAATTTGAAGATCAGCGCATCCAACCCGCTGTAGTTGTCCAGCGCATGTGGGCCAGACGCGGTTTCAGTTCCACCCTTGCTGATCCCCAAACCACCGCCGCTTCCGCTCCAGGATTGAACCGTTGCGCTGACAGCGCCAGAGCCGGGCGTCGAAGTGGATGTGGAACTCCCACGCACGTCCACGCCATTGCAGGAGCTGTACCCCCCCGACGAAGCGGTCAACGTGCATCCACCCAAGTTCCAGTTGGTGGCTGCCTGGGCAGACGTGCTCAGCCCGAGCAGGCTGGCTGCAGCCAAAGAGAAGAAGAACGAGGAAGAGGCAGTTTGTTGTTTCATGTCAAAGACCTTTTGCAAACTCAAGGAGTGCGTTGGCAGTGGAAAAGCACGAATCGGGCCAGACAAACAAGTACATGGACAATCAAACAGTTACATCGCCTTGCAGGTGGACTGAACAGATAACTGTAAAGAAATTCGACGTCAGTTGAGGGTTTTCAGCAGTTTTGCGGCCTCGTTGGAGCCCTCGAACGGGCGCCCGGTTTTCATCGCTTCGCGCAGTTCGTCCTGGGCTTCTGCACGTCTGCCACTCTGTGCCAGCACCTGGGCCAAGTGGAAGCGAATCTCCGGGTTGGACGGCTCACGCAAGCGGGCATCGCGCAGCAGGCTCAGCGCTTTCTCTCGCTGGCCGAAGTGGTGGTGCGCCCACCCGAGGGTGTCGATCACCAAGGCATTTGCCGGAGCCAGCCCGTGGGCTTTTTCGGCGGTTTGCAGGGCGGTTTTATCGCCGAGCTTGAGCTGCACGTTGGCCAGGTTGTTGAGTGCGGACACATCTTGCGGTTGCAGTGTGAGCAGGCTCTGGTAAGTCTTGCCCGCGTCAGCGTACCGGCCGGCTCGCGCATGCAGGTTGGCGAGTGCATTGAGCACAACCGTGTCCTTGGGCGCCTGCCGCAACCGCTGAGTGGCGGTCTCCTGGGCGCCTTTGTCGTTGCCCAGAGCTTCCAGCGTCTGCATGAGCTGCAGCGTGGAGCCGCTTGAAGGCTCCGTGGCGTGTGCCTTGCGAAACGCTTCCAGCGCAGGGCCGGGGCGGTTCTGGGCCAGCGCGAGATCGCCCGCCAGCGTGTGGCCCACGGCACGGCGGGGGTACTTCTGCACGATGCTGCGCGCACGCTGTTCGGCCTTGGCCACCTCGCCCCGCTGAAACTCCACGCGGGCCATGAGCACCTGGGCGGGTACCGAGTCGGGTCGACCGGTGAGGGCCTTGTCCAGGCTGTAGTAAGCGCCGTCGAGGTTCTGTGCCGCCAGTTGCTGGTTGGCAATTTCGACCTGGAGATCGGCGTCGAAGTCGGCCAGCCGCGTGGCCCGTCCCAGTGTGCCGCGTGCGCCCTGGGCATCGCCCATGGCCAGTTGGGCGCGGCTGTAGAGCAGCAGGCCGGTGATGTTGTCGGACGATTTGCCCTGCGCAATCTTGGCTTCGGCCAGGGCTTGTTCGGGTCGCCCGGCGCGCAGGTGCAGATCGATCAGCGCGAGGTTCCAGCGAAGCTCGCGCGCGCCCGAGTTGTCCCGGGCCTTCTCCAGCCAGGTCTGGGCTTCGGCTGTTTTGCCGCGCAGGTCGGCCACGCGAGCCATGTCGGCCAGCGCGTCGGTGTCGCGCGGGTTGGTCTTGAGCAGGTTGGAGAGGCGTTGTTCGGCCGCATCGAGTGCCCGGGCGTCCAGGTCCAGGCGCGCCAGGTTGAGATGCGCCTGTGTCAGGTCGGGCGACAGTTGCACGGCTTTCTCGAAGGCGGCCCGCGCGGCTTTGGCGTCGCCGTTCTGTGCGTGGGCGGTGCCCAGCAGGTTGTGCAGGCCGGCGTTGGTGGGTTGCTGGCTCACCAGTGTCTGGACCAGCGACAGCCCTTTGGCCGGCTGGCCTTCGCGCAGGTACAGCTGCGCCAGCACGATGGCTGCGGCCAGTTGTTTGGGGTCTTTTTTGTACGCGGCTTCGAGCTCGGCCACCGCACCCGCGGTTTGGCCGGAGCCCAGCAGGCTCATGCCCAGCGTCGTGCGGTATTCGGGCAGGTCTTGGGACTTGAGCGTTTGTTGCATGAGGGTGGCTGCCCGCGCGTGTTTGCCCTGCGCGATGTAGACCGAGCCCAGCAGGTTGCTGGCCAGGCCATCGCCTGGTTGGTTCTTCAGGTAGTTCTCCAGCAGGGTGCCGGCTTCGCTCACGTTGCCGGTGCTGAGGTAGATGCGCGCCAGCAGCCGGGTCACCGGGCTGTTGGGCTGCGTGCGCAGGAACGCTTCGAGGTACTGCCGGGCTTTTTCGGGTTCGTTGAGTCCGTGGTGGGCCAGCCCGTTGAGCATGAGCAGTTGCGAGCGGTAGCGCATGAACGACATGGGCACCGGGTCCAGCAACGAGGTCACCTCTCGCAAGGCTGCCTGCGCCTGCGGCACCTGGCCTTTGCGCTCGGCCAGCAAGGCCTTGAAGTAGGAGCCGCGCGGCTCTTTGGGGGACACGCGCAGCAAGGAGGCCACGTCTCGCGCTGCATCGTCCAGCCGGTTGAAATCGAGGTGCAGGCCGATCTGTGCGATCAGCGCTTCGGCATGACTGCCGTCAAGTTGCAGGGCGCGCGCGTAGGCGGCTGTTGCGCCGGGCAGATCGCCCTGCACGTGCAGGATCGAGCCTTTCTGGTAGTGGGCCTCGGCCATGTTGGGGGCAATCGCGAGGGCTCGCTCCACCGCCTGCTGCGCCTCGGTGAAGCTCTTGCTGCGAATGCGGATGGGCACTTCGGCCAGCCACACCTCGGGCGATCGGTTGTCGATCTGTCGTGCTTCATTGATGGACTGCAGCGCGGGGGCAATTTGCCCCAGGTCGGTCTGTGCGCCTGCGCGCAACAGGTGCATTCGCAGTTGCAGGCTGCTGGGCAGGCCGGCGGTTTGCAAGGCGGGGTGGGACAGCATGGCGAGCTGCTTGCCCTGGGCAACCATCGACTGCCCGAGCCGCTCCACCACCTCGGCCCGGTTCACGCCGAGTCTCAGTGCTTCGCTGAACGCAACTTCGGCCGCCACCACATCGCCGTTCTCCAGCAATGCCTTGCCCATCAGCAGTTGAACCGGCAAGTTGTTCGGGTTCTCCTTCAATGCGTTCTTGAGCTGGATGACGGAGCCGGCGTAGTCCTTTTTCTCGAAGCGTTGCAGCGCGTCTTCGTAGAAGCGCGATGCCGACGGGGCGCCTTGGGCCACTGCCACACCGCTGGCGGCACACAGGAGCGCCGAGAGCAGCAGTGAAGGGAGGCCGACGGTGGGGGCGAGCGGGCGCGGAGTCTGTTGTTTCATGTAGCTATTTTCACTGAAAGTTTCAATTCAGTGGCTCTCTTCGAATGCCTTCCGTGCTGCAAGAATCACGTTGCGGGCCGATATCGCGAACCCCGCTCGCGTGTTGGTCCGTGTGTTCCAGCCAGCAAAAAGGGGAGCCGCTGGCTCCCCTTTTTTGGTTCTTCCGAAGCGCCTTACAGCGTGTCGATGAAGCTGCGCAGCTTGTCCGAGCGGCTGGGGTGCTTGAGCTTGCGCACCGCCTTGCTTTCGATCTGGCGGATGCGTTCGCGCGTCACGTCGAACTGTTTGCCCACTTCTTCCAGCGTGTGGTCGGTGGACATCTCGATACCGAAGCGCATGCGCAGCACCTTGGCTTCGCGCGGCGTGAGGCTGTCGAGGATTTCCTTGACCACTTCGCGCAGGCCGGCCTGCATGGCGGCCTCGATGGGCGCAGTGTTCGCTTGGTCTTCGATGAAGTCGCCCAGGTGCGAATCGTCGTCGTCGCCGATCGGCGTTTCCATGGAGATCGGCTCTTTGGCGATCTTCATGATCTTGCGGATCTTCTCTTCCGGCATCTCCATCTTCTCGGCCAGGATGGATGCATCGGGCTCAAAACCAAACTCCTGCAAGTGCTGGCGGCTGATGCGGTTCATCTTGTTGATGGTCTCGATCATGTGCACCGGAATCCGGATGGTGCGCGCCTGATCGGCGATCGAGCGTGTGATGGCCTGGCGAATCCACCATGTGGCGTAGGTCGAGAATTTGTAGCCGCGGCGGTATTCGAACTTGTCCACCGCCTTCATCAGACCGATGTTGCCTTCCTGGATCAGGTCCAGGAACTGCAGACCGCGGTTGGTGTACTTCTTCGCAATCGAGATCACCAGGCGCAGGTTGGCCTCGATCATTTCCTTCTTGGCGTCGCGCGAAGTGGACTCGCCCGAGTTCATGCGCTTGTGGATGTCTTTCAGGTGCGCCAGCGGCACAACCACGCTGCTCTGGATGTTCATCAGGCCGGTTTGCAGTTCCTGCACCGGCGGGATGTTGCGCTCCATCACCACGCTCCAGGGCTTGCCGGCGGCGGCTTGCTTCTCCACCCATTTCAGGTTGAGCAGGTTGGCCGGGAAGTCGGCGATGAACTTCTCCTGCGGCATGCCGCACTTGTCCACGATGATGCGGCGCAGTTCGCGCTCTTTCTTGCGCACGTCGTCCACCTGGCTGCGCATGGTGCTGCACAGCTTTTCGATGGCCTTGGCGGTGAAGCGGATCGACATCAACGTTTCGGTGATGGCTTTCTGCGTCTTCAGGTAGGTCGGCGTGCCGTAGCCTTCCTTGTCGTAGGTCTTGTGCAGCTTTTCGAACAGCGTGCGCATGGTGTCGAAGCGCGTGAGGGCTTCGCGCTTGAGTTCTTCGAGCTTGCGGGTCAGGGCTTTGGAGCCGCCCTTGCCGTCGTCGTCGTCGGCTTCGTCGTAATCGTCGAAGTCTTCTTCGGCCACGTAGTCATCGGCGGCGTCGGCGTCGGCAAAGCCGTCGACCACGGTGGAGATGACGACCTTGCCGCTGCGGATGTCTTCGGCCATCACCAAAATTTCGGCGATGGTGGCCGGGCTCTCGCTGATGGCGGCCATCATGTCGTTCAAGCCGCCTTCGATGCGCTTGGCGATTTCGATTTCACCTTCGCGCGTGAGCAGCTCCACGGTGCCCATTTCGCGCATGTACATGCGCACGGGGTCGGTGGTGCGGCCGAATTCGCTGTCCACCGTGGAGAGAGCCGCTTCGGCTTCTTCTTCGGCTTCTTCTTCGGTGGCGGCGGTGGGGCCGGTGTTGTTCAGCAGCAGGGTTTCGGCGTCAGGCGTTTGCTCGTACACCGCCACGCCCATGTCGTTGAGCAGCGAGACCACCACTTCGAGCGTCTCAGCTTCGACCAGCTTGTCGGGCAGGTGGTCGTTGATCTCGCCGTGCGTGAGGTAGCCGCGCGTCTTGCCCAGCTTGATGAGGGTCTTGAGGCGTTCGCGGCGGTTGCGCGCTTCTTCTTCGGACAGGACGGTTTCGTCCAGGCCAAACTCCTTCATCAGCGCGCGCTCTTTCGCCTTGCTGATCTTCATGCGCAGCGGCTTGACCTTCTCGGTCGTGGTGGACGTGGTGTCGGTGGCTTCAGCCTCCACTTCACCGGTCAGATCGTCTTCGATGTCGCTCAGGTCGGCGTCGTCCATGTCGCCACCGGAGGACTTGCCTTTGGCGTCCGCCTTGGGCTTGCGGCCGCGCTTGGCTGCTGGTTTGTCGTCGCCTGCGGCGGCCTTGGCGGGGCGGCCGGCCTTTTTCTTCGCTGGCGCGTCGTCGAGCAGTTCGGAGTCGAGCGCCTTGACGGCGGCTTTTTTGGCGGGCACGGCTTTGGCAGCGGCTTTGGCAGGGGTCTTGTCGGTCACAGCAGGAGCTTTCTTCGGGGGCAAAGCCGGGGCGGTGGCGCGGGTGACGGCCTTCGTGGCGGGTTTTGTGCTGGACGAGACGGGCGTGCTGGATTTCTTCGCGGGCATGAGGACCTCAGAAAAATGTCGAACTGGAACCGGCAGAACACACAAAAAACGCCTGAAGGCCGCGCGACGCGGTCCATCCCGGTGATTTTGTTGGGCACAACGCCTGTCTTTCGCCGGAAAGGGCAGGCCTGCAAGCTGTTGGGGCGAACATTTGGTGTGCAGTCCTTGCGGGGTTCCGTCAGGCCCGGGTGGGGTCGCTGAGGTGGCCAGGAGAAGTGTCCATGTAGCCCTGTTCAGGGGCCGGGCCGGTGCCGGAGGTGCTGCTGTCGCGCTTGCGGTGCAAAACCATGGATTATACCGCGCCGCCCGTATTTTGCTAGGTTGCAGCGCTGGTTTTCAGGGCGGCGAGCTGGGCGCTCACGCGCTTGTAGTCGTCCATCGCGCCAGCATCACCTTGGGCAACAAGGTCGGCCAGCTGGCGCGCCTGGGCCTCCAGGCCGTCCCGGCGAAGGCGGTTCATCACGTCGCTCAGCTCGGAGAGTTCGGAGGCCGGGTCGTCGCTGGGCGGCACCTGCTCCACCTGTGTGCAGGCAAACACCTCGTGCTCGTGCCCACGCAGGGCTTCCCGCAGGGCGGCCCAGGGTTGGGGGCCGTGTTCGTGCAACTGGGCTTCGAGCCAGGCAAAGAGTGCGCCGTGGGGCGCGGGCAGGTGGGCCAGCAGGCTGTGGTCGTCGGCCGAGAGACCGTCCCAGGCTTGTGCGTTGGCCAGCAGCAGGGCCACGGCGCGGTCTGCGCGGCTGCCGCCGGCGCGGCGCGTGCCCAGCATGCGGGGCGGTGGAGGAGGGCCCTTGCGCCACTTGCTGTAGCCCTTTTTGCCGTAAGAGCTGCCGCTGTCGCTGCGGTAGCTGCTGGTGCTGGATTCGTAGGCGCTGGCCGATGATTCGTACGAGGTGCCGCCGTCGTAACCCGCGTCGTGCGACGACTGGGCGGGCGCTGGTCCCGCCGAGCGCGGCGCGCGCGATGCGCCGGTTTGTTGCCAGAGTTGCAGCAGGTCGGCGCTGCCAATGCCGATGCCGGTGGAGAGCTCACCGATCAGCTGGCGCTTCAAGGCGCCGTCGGGCAGGGCGCTCCAGAGCGGGCGCGCCTGGCTGGCCATGCGGGCGCGGCCTTCGGCGCTGGTGAGGTCGCAGTCGGCGCTGGCCGCTTCGATCAAAAAGCGCGAGAGCGGCACGGCGTCTTTCACGCACTGGGCGAACGCCGCTTCGCCGTTGGCGCGGATGAAGCTGTCGGGGTCGTGCTCGGCGGGCAAAAAGAGGAACTTGACGTTGCGCGTGTCGGTGGCCAGGGGCAGTGCGGCGTCGAGCGCCTTGCGGGCCGCGCGCCGGCCGGCGCCGTCGCCGTCGAAGCTGAACACCACGCTGTCGGTGAAGCGGAAGAGTTTTTGCACATGGTCGGGCGTGCAGGCGGTGCCCAAGGTGGCCACGGCGTTGGCAAAGCCGAGTTGGGCCAGGGCCACCACGTCCATGTAGCCCTCGGTGACGAGTGCGTAGCCGGCCACGCGGATGGCGGTGCGGCCTTCGAACAGACCGTAGAGCTCGCGGCCCTTGCTGAACACGGGCGTCTCGGGCGAGTTGAGGTACTTGGGTTCGCCCTTGTCGAGCACGCGCCCACCAAAGCCGATGCACTCGCCCTTGACGTTGCGGATCGGGAACATGATGCGGTCGCGAAAACGGTCGTAGCGCTTGGACTGGCCGTCCGCGCCTTTTTCGTCTTCGTGTTCGATCACCATGCCCGACTCGACCAGCAGGGGTTCCTGGTAGTCCGGGAACACGCTGGCCAGCGCGCGCCAGCCCTCGGGCGCGTAGCCCAGGCCGAAGGTCTTGGCGATCTGGCCCGAGAGGCCGCGTCCCTTGAGGTAGGCAACCGCACGCGGCGCCACCTTGAGCTGTTTGGCATAGGCCTGCGCAGCCTTCTCCAGCACATCGGTGAGCGTGGCCTGCTTCTGGCGCTGCTGTGCGGCGCGCTCGCGGTCTTGCGGCGAGGCGTCGTCTTCGGGGATCTGCATGCCGGTTTGCTGGGCCAGGTCTTTCACCGCTTCGATGAAGCTCATGCCGGCGTGCTCCATCAGGAAGCCGATGGCGTTGCCGTTGGCCCCGCAGCCGAAGCAGTGATAGAACTGCTTCGTGGGGCTGACGCTGAACGATGGCGACTTCTCGCCGTGGAACGGACACAGGCCCATGAGGTTGGCGCCGCCCTTCTTGAGCTGCACGTATCGACCCACCACGTCGACCACGTCCACGCGGTTGAGCAGTTCCTGGATGAAGGTCTGGGGGATGGCCACGGGGGTATTCTCTCGCACGGCCCCAGAACATCAGGAGACATCCCGCATGACCAGCATCTTCGACCAGGACCTGCCGCGCAACGAGGCCAACTTCGCGCCGTTTTCTCCGCTCTCGTTCATCGAGCGCACGGCCGAGGTCTACCCGGATCGGCTGGCCGTGGTGCATGGCAGTCTGCGCCAGACCTGGGGCGAGACCTATGCGCGCTGCCGGCGCCTGGCCAGTGCCCTGCAGCGCGCGGGCATCGGCAAGAACGACACCGTGGCCGTGATGCTGCCCAACACGCCGCCGATGGTGGAGGCGCATTTCGGCGTGCCCATGGCTGGAGCGGTGCTCAACGCGCTCAACACGCGGCTGGACCCCGAGGCGATCGCCTTCATGCTCGACCACGGCGAGGCGAAAGTGGTGATCGTGGACCCGGAGTTCTCGCTCACGCTCAAAAAAGCGCTGGCGATGCGCCAGGCCGGCACGCCGCTGCTGGTGCTCGATGTGGAGGACGTGCTGTTCACCGGGACTGCCGAGCGCATCGGCAGCAGCACTTACGAGACTTTCCTGGCCGGCGGCGACCCGGCGTTCGCCTGGAGCCTGCCAGCCGACGAGTGGGATGCGATTGCGCTGAACTACACCAGCGGCACCACCGGCAACCCCAAAGGCGTGGTCTACCACCACCGGGGCGCCGCCATGAACGCCGTGTCCAACGTGATGGAGTGGGACATGCCCAAGCACGCGGTGTACCTGTGGACGCTGCCCATGTTTCATTGCAACGGCTGGTGTTTTCCCTGGACCGTGGCCGCGCGCGCGGGTGTCAACGTGTGCCTGCGCCGCGTGGAAGCGCAGGCGATCTTTGATGCCATGCGCGAACACGGCGTGACGCATTACTGCGGCGCGCCCATCGTGCACGGCATGCTGGTGAATGCCCCCACTGCCATGAAGGCGGGGCTGCCCGCTGGTGTGAAGGCCATGGTGGCGGGCGCGGCGCCGCCGGCGTCGATGATCGAAGGCATGGAGCAGATGGGCTTTGACCTCACCCACGTGTACGGTTTGACCGAGGTGTATGGCCCGGCCACGGTGTGTGCCAAGCACGAGGTCTGGGACGCGCTGGACATCGGCGAGCGCGCCCGGCTCAACGCGCGCCAGGGCGTGCGCTACCACCTGCAGCGTGATGTGCGCGTGCTCGACCCGGAAACGATGCTGTCCGTGCCGCAAGACGGCGAGACCATGGGCGAGATCATGTTCAAGGGCAACATCGCGATGAAGGGATACCTGAAGAATCCGAAGGCCACTGCGGAGGCCTTTGCCGGCGGCTGGTTTCACAGCGGCGACCTGGCCGTGCAGTACGCCGACGGCTATTTCAAGATCAAGGACCGCAGCAAGGACATCATCATTTCGGGCGGCGAAAACATCTCGTCGATCGAGGTGGAAGACGTGCTCTACCGCCACCCCGCGGTGCTGGCCGCTGCGGTGGTCGCCAAGGCCGATCCGAAATGGGGCGAGACGCCGTGTGCCTTCATCGAGCTCAAGGTCGGGGCCGACACCACGGCAGAGGCCATCGTGGCGCACTGCAAGCAGCACCTGGCCGGCTTCAAGGTGCCGCGTGCGGTGGTGTTCGGCGAACTGCCCAAGACCAGCACCGGCAAGATCCAGAAGTTCGAGTTGCGCAAGCGTGCCGGCTCGGCGGCCGCGATCGACGTTTAGTCGCCCGACACGACGCCCTCGCGCCGCGGGTCGGCGCCGCCCAACCACGCGGCCCCACTGCGCACGATGGCCTGCGCGCCGCTGGTGAGCTCACCTTGCTGCACGGAGTGGCCGCGCTGCTGCAAGGCTTGCACGGTGGCCAGCGGGAACCGGCCCTGCTCCAGCGCCAGCGGCCCGCCCAGCGTGCCGAAGTTGGGCAGGTCCACAGCTGCCTGCGGTGAGAGTCCCCACTGCAGCACGCCGTGCAATACCTTGGCGGTGTGGTGGATGATGAAAGCACCGCCCGGGCTGCCGGTGCTCATGAGCAGCTCGCCGGTGGCCTTGTCGAACACCAGCGTCGGTGACATCGACGAGCGCGGACGCTTGCCGGGCTCGACCCGGTTGGCCACCGACCGGCCCTGCGCGTCGCGCGGTGTGAAGCTGAAATCGGTGAGCTGGTTGTTGAGCAGGAAGCCGCCGGGCCGTTTGGAGTCGGTGGTGACCATGAGGCGCGAGCCAAAGGCCGATTCGATGGTGCTGGTCATGGCCAGCGCGTTGCCGAACGCGTCCACGATGCTGATGTGGCTGGTGCCGTGCTCGGGCTGGTCGGGCATGGGCGCCCAGCTGCTGCGCTCGGCGGCGGGCTCGCCTGCGGTGGCGGTGGGCATGCGGGCCGGGCCGATGAGGCGCGCGCGATCGTCGAGGTAACGCACCTCCAGCAGGCTCGTCCACCGCTGCGCAGGTGGTGCCACAAAGTCCGGGTCGGCCACGTACTGGGCGCGGTCGGCCATCGCCAGGCGCGAAGCTTCGTTGTAGCTGTGCAGCCAGTCGGCTGAGGGCAGCCCGTTGACCAGGGGTGCCGCGGCCTGGGGCGTGCGCGCGAGCAACCCCAGGATCTGACCGATGGCCATGGTGCCAGAGCTCGGCGGCGGAAACCCGCAAATGCGCAAGGCACGCGAGGCGGCCGTGTGCTCAAAGCACAGCGCCTCGCGCTCGCGCGGCTGGTAGGCCTTCAGGTCGTCCAGGCTCAGCGTGCCGGGCAGCGTGGGGTGTTGGCGCACCTTGTTCACAATGGCGCGCGCCACCGGACCTTCGTGCAATGCGATGGAGCCGAGGGCCGCGAGGTTGCGGAGCACCTGCGCCAGCTCGGGGTTGCGCAGCACGTGGCCCACCGGGTGAGGCTGGCCATTGGCGCGGTAGAAATAGGCGGCGGCCACCGGGTCGGTTTTCAGAGCCGCATCGGCCACCAGCAGGGTGTGCAGGCGCGGGCTGATGTTGAAGCCTTGTTCGGCCAGCTGGACGGCTGGGTCAAACAGCCGCGCCCAGGGCAGCTTGCCGTGTTGGCGGTGCGCCAGGGCCAGCATCATCACCGCGCCTGGTACACCCACCGAGCGCCCGCTGGCCACCGCCGTGGCGAAGGGCAGGGGCTTGCCTTGTGCGTCGAGCCACAACTTTTCGTTCACCGCGGCGGGCGCGGTTTCGCGACCGTCGAACGCCTGCAGCTGGCGGCCGTCGTGGTGCAGCAGCAGGGCGCCGCCGCCGATGCCGCTGGATTGCGGCTCCACCAGTGTGAGCACCATCTGCACCGCAATCGCCGCGTCCACCGCGCTGCCGCCGGCCCTCAGGATTTGTGCGCCCGCTTCGGTGGCCAGCGGGTTGGCTGCCGCCACAGCCTGGCGCTGGAAGGCCCAGCCCGGTTTGGCCGTGAAGCCCGATGCGGCCTCGGGCTGCTGCACCGGGGGCGGCGCGACGCAAGCGCCCAGCAGCGCCAACCCCAGCGCGGCGAACAGTGGCTTGCAAGCGCTCACGCGCTGAGCTCTCAGGTTCAGCGCGGTGCGAGACGAATCGCGCCATCCAGGCGGATCACCTCGCCATTGAGCATGTCGTTCTCGATGATGTGTTTGGCCAGTTTGGCGTAGTCGGCCGGGGTGCCCAGTCGGCTGGGGAAAGGCACGCTGGCGGCCAGCGCATCCTGCACCTCTTGGGGCATGCCGAACAGCATGGGCGTGCCGAAGATGCCGGGAGCAATCGTCATGTTGCGGATGCCGTTGCGCGAGAGGTCGCGCGCGATCGGCAGCGTCATGCCCACAATGCCGCCTTTGCTGGCCGCGTAGGCCGCCTGGCCGATCTGCCCGTCGTAAGCGGCCACGCTGGCGGTGCTGATCATCACGCCGCGCTCGCCCGTGGCCTCGGGTTCGTTCTTGCACATCGCGTCAGCCGCGAGGCGGATCATGTTGAAGCTGCCCACGAGATTGACCATGATGGTCTTGGTGTAGACGCCCAGGTTGTGCGCACCGCTCTTGCCGACGGTCTTCTCGGCCGGTGCGATGCCGGCGCAATTCACCAGACCCATGAGCTTGCCCATCGACACGGCCTTGGCCACCACAGCCTGGCCGTCGGCCTCGCTGCTGACATCGCACTTCACGAAGGCGCCACCAATGTCCTTGGCCACGGCCTCGCCTTTTTCAACCTGCATGTCGGCAATGATGACCTGACCGCCGTTGGCCGCGAGCATGCGCGCCGTGCCTTCGCCCAGGCCCGATGCGCCGCCGGTGACGATGAAAACCTTGCCTTGAATGTCCATGGTGTGCTCCTGTGGTGTAGGGGGGGGTATTTGACGTTGACGTAAACGTCAATCAGCGCTGGATTATGCGGCAGGTGTCCGTCACGAGGCTGTCACCGACCGCACCTAGTCTGAAGGCTTTTGCCCTCACGGAGTCCCCCATGTTCGACAGTCAGGACGAGTTGCTGCGCCGCATCCACACCGATTTGATGGACGGTTACGACGAAGAGCTGGAAATGGAGATCGAAGACCGCGTCGACGGGTCGCAAGACGCCGAGGCCTTGAAGCAGCACAAGGCGGAACGGCAGCAGTATTTTCGCGAGCTGTTCCGCTTGCAGGCCGAGCTGGTGAAGCTGCAGGACTGGGTGGTGGCCACCGGGCACAAGGTGGTGATCATTTTTGAAGGCCGCGACGCGGCGGGCAAGGGCGGCGTGATCAAACGCATCACGCAGCGCCTGAACCCCCGCGTTTGCCGCGTGGCTGCGCTGCCTGCGCCCAACGACCGCGAGCGCACCCAGTGGTACTTTCAGCGCTACGCAGCACACCTGCCGGCGGCGGGCGAGATGGTGCTGTTCGACCGCAGCTGGTACAACCGCGCCGGCGTTGAGCGGGTCATGGGCTTTTGCAGCGAAGAGCAGTACGAAGAGTTTTTCCGCTCGGTGCCCGAGTTCGAGAAGATGCTGGTGCGCTCGGGCATCCAGGTCATCAAGTACTGGTTTTCCATCTCGGACGAAGAGCAGCACCTGCGTTTTCTGGGCCGCATCCACGACCCGCTCAAGCAGTGGAAGCTCAGCCCCATGGACCTGGAGAGCCGCCGTCGCTGGGAGCTCTACACCCAGGCCAAGGAAGTGATGCTGGAGCGCACCCACATCCCCGAATCACCCTGGTGGGTGGTGCAGGCTGACGACAAGAAAAAAGCGCGCCTGAACTGCATTCACCACCTGCTGCACCAGATGCCGTACGGCGAGGTGGAGCGCGCCACCATCACGCTGCCGGAGCGCGTGCGCCACGAAGGTTACCGGCGCCATCAAGTCCCCGGTGAAATTCACGTGCCGCAGGTGTACTGACGCAGAAAGCAAAAGGCCCGCGATCGCGGGCCTTTGAACTGAAGCGGCTGGGATTACTTGTAGCCCACGCGGTCCAGCATTTGTTGAACCTTGGTCATGTTTTTGGCCACCGAGGCCAGCGGCACGGTCTCGGCCTTGAAGTTGTCACCGCCCATGGCCTTGATGGCCGGGTTGGCCACCTTCAGGCCCTTGACGGCGGGAAACTCGTTGTTGCCGTTGGCAAAGTAGTCCTGTGCAAAAGGGCTGGCCAGGAACTCCATGAACTGCACCGCGTTGTCGCGGTTCTTGGCGTGCTTGGCCACGGCTGCGCCAGCGATGTTCACGTGCGTGCCGGTGGTGGCCTGGTTGGGGAACACCACGCGCACCTTCTCCATCACGGCACGGTCTTCCGGCTTGTCGGATTTGATGAGGCGGGCCAGGTAGTAGGTGTTGGTCAGCGCCACACCGCATTCGCCAGAAGCCACGGCCTTGATCTGGTCGGTGTCGCCGCCCTTGGGCGCGCGCGCCATGTTGTCCACCACGCCCTTGAGCCAGGCTTCACCCTTCTGGTCGCCCAGGCGCTCGACCACGGTGGCGAACAGCGAGAGGTTGTAGGGGTGTGAGCCAGAACGCGTGCAGACCATGCCCTTGAGCTTGGGGTCGGCGAGCTGTTCGTAGGTCGCCACGTCAGCCGCCTTCACGCGCATCGGGTCGTACACGATCACGCGGGCGCGGGTGGAGAAGCCGGTCCAGGTCACGCCGCCTTCGCCGGGCGCGGCGCGCAGGTTGGCCGGAATGGCCGCGTCGAGCTTGGCCGACTGGATCGGCTGGAACAGGCCCTGGCTGTCGGCCGAGGCCATGCGCGCAGCGTCGACCAGCAAGATCACATCGGCCGGCGAGGCAGCGCCTTCGGCACGCAGGCGCGCCACGATGCCGGCGTCGTCCGCGTCCACGCGGTTGATCTTGATGCCCGTGGTTTTGGTGAAGGTGTCGTACATCACCTCGTCGGTCTGGTAGTGGCGTGCCGAGTAGAGGTTGAGCACCTTGTCTTGCGCGAGGGCCTGGCCTTGCAGGCCAAGCGTCGCGGCCACGGCGGCCAAGGCAATCGAGAGTTTGCGGAACGAAGTCATGGGGATCCTCGGGAGTTGAAATGAAGAAACAAGGTGTGTTGGTTCGGCGTGCGCGCGCAGGGCGTGCCGGATAATTGGGAATGATGCTAACACTAACGCGAATTGTTCTCAATAAGTATTGCAAAGTCTGGGGCTTTGTGCTGTGCCTTGCATTTCTGTCGGCCTGCTCCTCGGTGCAGGGGCCTGTGACCGTGCCGCCTGTGGCGCAACCACAGGTTCAGCCGCCGGCTGTGGCGCCGCCCATGCGTGCCCCCCGCTTGGGGCTGGCCTTGGGTGGCGGTGCTGCACGCGGCTTTGCCCATGTGGGCGTGATCCAGGTGCTGGAAGAAAACGGCATCCGCCCCGACGTGTTGACCGGAACCTCGGCCGGCAGCCTGGTGGCCGCGCTCTACGCCAGCGGAAAAACCGCCACCGAACTGGAGCGGGTGGCCATGAGCATGGACGAGGTGACGCTGACCGACTGGGCTCTGCCCATCCTGGGCCGCGGCCTGCTGCGCGGCGATGCGCTGGCGCGCTACGTGAGCCAGGCGGTGGATGGCCGCACCATCGAAAGCATGGCGCTGCCCCTGGGCGTGCTGGCCACCGATCTGGGCACCGGGCAAGGCGTGTTGTTTCGCCGGGGCGATGTGGCGCAAGCCGTGCGCGCGTCCAGCGCCGTGCCGGGCCTGTTCGCGCCGGTGGGCATCGCCGGGCGCGATTATGTGGACGGTGGCCTGGTGGCGCCCGTGCCCGTGCAGCAGGCGCGCGACATGGGCGCCGAGGTGGTGCTGGCGGTGGACATCTCCAGCGCACCCGAAGGCAATCTGGCCGTGGGCAACATCCGCGTGCTGCTGCAGACCTTTGCCATCATGGGCCAGAGCATCAACCGACACGAGCTGGCCACTGCGGATGTGGTGGTGCGCCCGGCGCTGGCCGGTGTGGGCAGTGCCGACTTTGCGTCGCGCAAGCGCTCGATCGACGCGGGCAGGGCGGCGATGCTCGCAGCGCTGCCTCAGCTCAAGGCCCAACTGGCCCGCTTGAAACCGGTGAATGGGATCGTTGGCGCGCGGCCATAAAAAAAGCCCCAGCCTTGCGGCGGGGGCTTAAGGGGTCCGATGAAACCGAATTTCGAAAAGGACCCGAGGAGACAACCAGAAGAACGGGTTTGATCTGAAACCTGTTCCCGTGAGAGTCAGGCAGATCGTGCAGTGATGCTAGTTTGCGGCAGGGCTTCAAAACCCCAGCCGCCGATCAACGGCACGATCAACCGCTTGTTCAGCGCTTTTTGGCCACCGACTTCGAGGCGTTCACGGCGGAGGCCGTCACGGTGTTGAAGTTGGCTTCGGCCATTTCGGTGGCTTGCTTGACAGCCTTCTGCACCGATTCCATGGCGTTGTTGGCGGCGGACACGGCGCTCTTCATCACGGCCACGGCGGTTTCGGAACCGGCAGGTGCGTTCTTGGAAGCGTTGTCGACGACGGCCATGAATTTCTTCTGGGTGTCGCTGGCTTGCGCTTCGGCGGCTTTGCCGAATTCGGCGGTCGTGCCCTGGGCGATGTCGTACAGGTGGCGGCTGTAAGCCACGGTCTTTTCGGCCAGCGGCTGCATCAGGCTGGCTTGCAGCGTCAGCAGTTCCTGGGCGTCTTTCACGCTGAGGAGGGCCTGGGTGCTGTTGGCGGACTCGGACAGGGCGGCCTTGGTGGCTTGCACGTTGAGTTCAACCAGCTTTTCCACGCCTTCGAAGGCTTTCTGGGTCAGACCAAAAATGGTCTCGATGTTGGCTTTCTGGGCGGCAATCATTTGTTCGGCGGTCAGCATATTCGTACTCCTAAACTTGGTGAAACAGGGTTTAGTTGAAGGCTGCTGGGAACATGGCGCTGTCGAGACGCTTTTGCTTTTTGTTCACATTGCTGCACTGCAACATAACCGCGATTATAGGGATAACCCGCAATGGCGCAAGCGGTTTTTGCTGCGCCGCACCATTTTAGGCGGGGCGGCCTAAAAGGGCGCATGTGCCCGTCGAATACCCGAGCCGGACACAATCCTCCGTTCCTCCGACCACGGTGCGCGCCCCTTGCAAGCTTTCTACGCCGACCACTTCGTTCTCCCATTGCCCACGGGGCACCGTTTCCCCATGGCCAAGTACGCGCGGCTGCGTGAGCGCCTGTCCCGGGAGCTGCCGCAGGTGGAACTGTGCGAGGCCCAGCCAGCCAGCGACGGCGAACTGGCGCTGGTGCACACCCCAACCTATATCGATGCCGTGCGCAGCGGCAACCTGGCGCCGGCCGCCCAGCGCGAAATCGGTTTTCCGTGGAGCCCGGCCATGGCCGAGCGCGCGCGCCGCTCGGTGGGCGCCACCGTGCAAGCCTGCCGCCGTGCGCTAGCAGGTGGCCTCGCCGCCAACCTGGCCGGTGGCACCCACCACGCCTACGCCGACAAGGGCAGCGGCTTCTGTGTTTTCAACGACGCCGCGGTGGCTGCCCGGCTGATGCAGGCCGAGCACGCCCGTGCGAACAGGGCGCGCGGCATGCTGCGCGTGGCCATCGTCGATCTGGACGTGCACCAGGGCAACGGCACGGCGAAGATCTTTGCCAACGACGACTCGGTTTTCACGCTGTCGCTGCACGGCGCGAAGAACTTCCCTTTCCGCAAGGAGCCGAGCGACCTGGACGTGGAGTTGCCCGATGGCTGTGGCGATACCGAGTACCTCGAGGCACTGGAGTGCGCGCTGGAAGAGATGGAGCGTCGCTTCACCCCCGGGCTGGTGATCTACCTGGCCGGCGCAGACCCGCACGAAGGCGACCGCCTGGGCCGGCTCAAGCTCACGTTCGACGGCATGGAGGCGCGCGACCGGCGTGTGATGGACTGGGCCTGGTCGCGGCGGCTGCCGCTGGCTTTTGCGATGGCCGGTGGTTACGGCACCGACATGGAAGCCACGGTGCAGGTGCAGATGAACACCTACCACACGGCCGTTGAGTACCAGGCGCGCTGGCTCGCTGCATCCACCACGGCCGCGACAGTGCGTGGGGCAAGCCACTGGCACAATTCCGCGCCATGAGCAACCCAGCACCGGCCACGCGGCCACAACCCCTGCCGCGCAGCGCCTACCGCGTGCTGCGTTCCATCACCACCCGCTGGGCCGACAACGACGTGTATGGCCACGTGAACAACGTGGTGTACTACAGCTGGTTCGACACAGCGGTCAACGCCCACCTGATCGAGCAGGGCGCCCTGGACATCCACCACGGCCCGGTGATCGGTCTCGTGATCGAAACCCAGTGCAACTACTTCGCACCCCTGGCCTTTCCACAGACGGTGTGGGCCGGGTTGCGGGTGGCCCACCTGGGCACATCCAGTGTTCGCTACGAGGTGGGCCTGTTTGCCGACGGTGAAGACCTTGCCGCCGCGTGTGGCCACTTCGTGCATGTGTATGTCGAC
The DNA here is from genome assembly GCF_048549895.1 of Hydrogenophaga sp. Lineage (GTDB taxonomy): Bacteria > Pseudomonadota > Gammaproteobacteria > Burkholderiales > Burkholderiaceae_C > Hydrogenophaga. The sequence continues at coordinate 9,321 of NZ_JBLYYB010000203.1, read as the reverse complement.
CGCCAGACCCGCCGGCCGGTGCCTTTGCCCGAGCCCCTGAAGACCACCCTGGAGAACTTGCTATGAGCCACAACCCCACCGCGCCTGTGATCGATCCGGTCAGCGTCGATGCCGCGATCACCAGCCGCATGTCGGCGCGCGCCTTCCTGCCGCAGCCGGTGCCGCGCGCCACGCTGGAGCACCTGCTGCAGGTGGCCAGCCGCGCGCCGTCGGGCACCAACACCCAGCCCTGGAAGGTGTATGTGTTGCAGGGCCAGAGCCGCGACACGCTGGTGCACAAGGTCTGTGCTGCGCACGACGCCTTGCGCGCCGACCCGGCGCTGGCTGCCGAGTACCGCGAGGAATACGACTACTACCCCGAGAAGTGGGTCAGTCCCTACATTGATCGTCGGCGCGAAAACGGCTGGAGCCTCTACGGCCTGCTGGACATCACCAAGGGCGACAAGGACAAGATGCACGCGCAGCACCAGCGCAATTTCCGCTTCTTCGATGCACCCGTGGGCCTCATGTTCACGCTGGACCGCGTGATGGGCCGCGGCTCGCTGGTGGACTACGGCATGTTCCTGCAGAACATCATGGTCGCCGCTCGTGGCCATGGCCTGCACACCTGTCCGCAGGCCGCGTGGAACGGTTTTGCCAAGATCATCCTGCCGCACGTGGGCGCTGGCGAGAGCGAAATGCTGGTTTGCGGCATGGCCCTGGGTTATGCCGACCCGTCCGACAAGGTCAATGGTTTTCACACGCCGCGCGAGTCCGTCGAGTCGTTCACGACCTGGCTGGAATAATCACGTCCTTCGTTCATTTCCATCTTTTCCATTTCAGGAGACACCATGATCACCACCCCCAGCGGCCTGCAATATGAAGACACCGTGGTCGGCAATGGCGAAGTCGCCAAAGCCGGGCGCCCGGTGCAGGTGCACTACACCGGCTGGCTGTTCAACGACGGCGTGCAGGGTTCCAAGTTCGATTCGAGCAAGGACCGTGGTCAGCCGTTCGAGTTTCCGCTGGGTGCCGGTCATGTCATCAAAGGCTGGGACGAAGGCGTGCAGGGCATGGCCGTGGGTGGCACGCGCCGCCTCGTGATTCCGGCCGCGCTGGGCTATGGCGCGCGCGGCGCAGGGGGCGTGATTCCACCCAACGCGACGCTGCTGTTTGAAGTCGATCTGCTCGCGGTCTGATCGAGTCCTCTTTCGGAGAAATCCATGAACAAAAAAAGCGTGCAGGCGCTGGCCCTGGCTGGCGCACTGCTGCCGGGTCTCGCGCGCGCGGCCGACCTGGATGGCGCGCAGTTGTCGGTGCTGTGGGGCGTGCCGTTCGCGGGCGTGTTGTTGTCCATCGCCCTGATGCCACTGGTCGCACCGATCTTCTGGCACCACCATTTCGGCAAGGTGGCTGCGGCCTGGGGCCTGGCCTTCCTGATCCCGTTTGCCATCACCTTTGGTCCCGCTGCCACCGGTGTGGCGGTGGTGCATGCGGCGTTTGCCGAGTACATCCCGTTCATCATCCTGCTCACCGCGCTGTTCACCGTGGCCGGCGGCATCTTCGTGCGCGGCAACCTGCACGGCAGCCCCGCGCTCAACACCAGCTTGCTGGCCATCGGTGCGGTGCTGGCGAGCTTCATGGGCACCACGGGTGCGTCGATGCTGTTGATCCGCCCGCTGATCCGGGCCAACGACAACCGCAAGCACCAGGCGCACGTGGTGGTGTTCTTCATCTTCATCGTCTCCAACGCGGGTGGTGCGCTCACGCCGCTGGGCGATCCACCGCTGTTCCTGGGTTTCCTGAAGGGTGTGGACTTTTTCTGGACTGTGACCCACCTCTGGAGCCACACGCTGTTCCTCATCGGCGCGTTGCTGGTGATGTTCTACGCCATCGACAGCTGGTACTACCACCGCCGCGAAGAGCTTCGCCCGATGGACCCCACACCCGACACGCAGCGCCTCGGGTTCGACGGCAGCGTCAACTTCGCGCTGCTGGGCGTGGTGGTGTTCCTCGTGCTGCTCAGCGGGCTGTGGAAGTCGAGCGTGGTGTTCAACATCGCGGGCACCGACGTTGGCCTGCCCGGCATCGTGCGCGACATCGGCCTGATCATCGTCACGCTCGTCTCGCTCAAGATCACGCCGTCCAGCGCGCACGAAAGCAACCAGTTCGGCTGGGGTCCGATGCTCGAAGTGGCCAAGCTGTTCGCCGCCATCTTCCTCACCATCATCCCGGTGATCGCCATGCTCAAGGCGGGCGTGGACGGGCCGTTTGGTGCGGTGGTGAAGGCGGTGACGAATCCCGACGGTTCACCCAATCCGGCCATGTACTTCTGGGCCACGGGCATCCTCAGTTCGTTCCTCGACAACGCGCCGACCTACCTGGTGTTCTTCAACACCGCCGGAGGGGATCCGCAGGTGCTGATGAACGCGCTGGCGCCCACGCTGGTCGCCATCTCGGCCGGCGCCGTGTTCATGGGCGCCAACACCTACATCGGCAACGCACCCAACCTCATGGTCAAGGCCATCGCCGAAGACCGTGGCGTGAAGATGCCGAGCTTCTTTGGTTACATGGTCTGGTCGGTCGGCATCCTGGTGCCGCTGTTCGCCCTCATGACCTGGTTCTGGTTCACCTGATTTTCTGGAGACACACACATGACAAAGCCTTCCATCCTCGTCAGCCGCAAGATCTTTCCCGACGTGGTCGAACACCTGCGCCAGCATTTCGAGGTTGACACCAACGAAGCCGATGGCGTGTTGAGCCCGGCCGAGCTGATCGCCCGCCTGCAAGGCAAGGTGGGCGCGCTCACCACCGGCAGCGAGCGCATCGACGGTGCGGTGGCGGCGGCCTGCCCGCAACTGCGCGTGGTGGCCAACATCGCGGTGGGTTTCAACAACTTCGACGTGCCCGCGCTCAGCGCGGCCGGCGTGCTGGCCACCAACACGCCCGACGTGTTGACCGAGACCACCGCCGACTTCGGCTTTGCGCTGGTCATGGCCACGGCTCGGCGCCTGACCGAGAGCGAACATTTCCTGCGCGCTGGTGAGTGGAACCGCTGGGCACTGGACATGTTTGCCGGTGCCGAGGTGCACGGCAGCACGCTGGGCATCCTGGGCATGGGCCGCATCGGCCAGGCCATTGCGCGCCGCGGTGCCCACGGCTTCGGCATGAACGTGATCTACCACAACCGCTCGCGGCTCGCTCCGGCCCTGGAAGCCGAATGCAAGGCCAGCTACGTGGACAAGACCACGCTGCTCAAGACCGCCGACCACCTGATCCTGGTGCTGCCCTACAGCCCGGAAAACCACCACACCATCGGCGCGGCCGAGATCGCGCAGATGAAGCCCACCGCCACGCTGGTCAACATCGCGCGCGGCGGCATCGTGGACGACGCAGCCCTCGCGCTGGCCTTGCGCAACCGCGTGATCGCCGCTGCGGGTCTGGACGTGTTCGAAGGCGAGCCCAAGGTCCACCCCGACCTGCTCACCGTGCCCAACGTGGTGCTCACGCCGCACATTGCCAGCGCCACGCTCAAGACACGCCGCGCCATGGCCCGGCTCGCCGCCGACAACGTGATTGCCTACCTCACACAGGGCAAGCCGCTCACGCCCATCAACGCCGAGATCCTGGGCAAAGGCGCACGTTGATGAGCGACTCCGCGCTGCTCATCGCGCTGCTGGTGCTCGCCGCCATCGGCGCGCTCTTGCAGGTGGCGCTGTGGCTGCGCAAGCCGGCGGTGGACGCGGACGAACTGGCCCACCGCCAGACGCTGTTGACGCAATTGCAGCAGACCACGCAGCGCGTGGAGCGGGTGGAGAGTGAACTGCGACGAGAAATGGCCGAGGGCTCGCGCACCGCGCGCCAGGAGTTGCAGCAAACCCTGGCCACCTTCCAGGAAGCGCTCACCAGCCAGGGGGCCGAGGCCACGCGCACGCAGAACGCGCAGATAGATGCCTTTGCCCAGCAGCTGGTGCAATTGCGCGGCACGCTGGGCGACACGCTCACGCGCCAGCTGCAAGACCTGAGCGAGGCCAATTCGCGCCGCCTGGCCGAGGTGCGTGCCACGTTGGAGGCGCAGCTGATGCAGCTGCAACAAGGCAACGCCGCCAAGCTCGACGAGATGCGCGCCACCGTCGACGAAAAACTGCAGAGCACGCTGCAGGCGCGCCTGGGCGAGAGCTTCAAGCAGGTGGCCGACCGGCTGGAGCAGGTGCACAAGGGCCTGGGCGAGATGCAGACGCTGGCCCAAGGCGTGGGCGATTTGAAGCACTTGCTGACCAACGTGAAGACGCGCGGCATGTTTGGTGAAGCGCAGCTCGCAGCCTTGCTGGAACAGGTATTTGCGCCAGACCAGTACGCCACGCAGGTGATGACCAAACAGGGCAGCCGCTTCACGGTGGACTTCGCCATCAAGCTGCCGGGCCGCAGCGACGACGGTGTGCCCTGCTGGCTGCCGATCGACGCGAAGTTTCCCAACGAGGACTACGAGCGCCTGCTCGACGCGCAGCAGCGCGCCGACGCCGAGGGGGCGGAGGTCGCGGCGCGCGGGCTGGAGCAGCGCATCAAGCTGGAGGCCAAGTCCATGGCCGACAAGTACCTGCAGCCACCGCACACCACCGACTTCGCGATCCTGTTCCTGCCCACCGAAGGCCTCTACGCCGAGGTGCTGCGCCGGCCTGGCCTCATGGAGGTGTTGCAACGCGAATACCGCGTGACGCTCGCCGGCCCGACCACGCTCATGGCCATGCTCAACTCGCTGCAGATGGGCTTTCGCACGCTGGCGCTGGAGAAGCGCTCCAGCGAGGTCTGGCAGGTGCTGGGTGCGGTCAAGACCGAGTTCGGCAAGTTCGGTGATGTGCTGGCGCGGGTGAAGAGCCAGACGCAGACCGTGCTGAACACGCTGGACAGCGCCGAGACCCGCAGCCGCGCCATGGGCCGCGCGCTCAAGGCGGTGGAGGCACTGCCGCAAGACCAGGCCAGCGCACTGCTGCCGCTGGACCCCAACGACACCGGGGACGCTTGAACCCGACGCTGCGGTCCGACCTGGCGCGGCTGATCGCGGCGCAGATTTGTCTTCATGCCTGCATGACCGGCTTTCGCATGGCAGCGCCCTTGATGGCGCTGCGCGAAGGCCACAGCCCTTTGGCGGTGGGCATGTTGCTGGCGTTGTTCGCGTTGGCACCGGTGTTCATGGCCTTGCCGGCCGGGCGATACGCCGACCGGCGCGGATTGAAGAAGCCTGTGGCCATGGCGGTGGGCATCGCCTCGGCGGGTGCCGCTGTGTCGGTGGTTTTCCCGGTGTTCGGCGTGTTGTGCCTCACCGCCCTCACCTGCGGCGCCGCCACGGGCCTGGCCATGATTGCGTTGCAGCGCCATGTGGGGCGCCTGGCGAACAACGCCACCGAGCTCAAGCAGGTGTTCAGCTGGATGGCCATCGGCCCGTCCATCTCCAACTTCCTCGGGCCGTTTGCGGCGGGTGTGATGATCGACAGCTTCGGCTTTCGTGCGGCTTTCCTCTTGCTTGCGCTGCTGCCCTCGCTGGCCTGGATCTGGGTGCGCCACACGGTTGAACACGAGCCTGTGGCGCCCGAACTGCGGCAGTCCAGCGGCTCGTCGTGGAACCTGCTCAAGGACGCGGGCTTTCGCAAGCTGATGCTCATCAACTGGATGCTCTCGTCGTGCTGGGATGTGCACACCTTCCTCGTGCCCGTGCTGGGTCATGAGCGCGGCCTGAGCGCCACCGTGATCGGCTCCATCCTGGGCGCATTCGCGCTGGCGGCCACCGCCATCCGTGTGCTCATGCCGTGGCTGGCCGCGCGGCTGCGCGAATCGGTGGTGATCGGCACCGCCATGGGCGCCACCGCGCTGCTGTTTGCCGTGTACCCACTCGTGCAGACGGCGTGGGCCATGGCGGCCTTGTCGATCCTGCTGGGCCTGGCGCTGGGCTCGGTGCAGCCCATGATCATGAGCACGCTGCACCAGATGACCCCGCACCACCGCCACGGCGAGGCGCTGGGCCTGCGCGCCATGGCCATCAACGGCTCGAGCGTGGTGATGCCGCTGCTGTTCGGCTCGGTGGGTGCGCTGGTGGGTGTGGGCGCCGTGTTCTGGATGGTGGGAACGGTGGTGGGTGCAGGCTCGCCGCTGGCCTGGAGCCTGCGCACGCCGCCGGGCGAGATGCCGCAGCGCGCGCCGGACTGAGCCGGGTCAGGGAGCGCGTCGCGGTGTGAGCGCTCGAGGGGTGGGCAGCTTGAAGCCCAGGCCGCCGAGGTAGGCGTCCATGGTGTGGCGCCCGCTTTTCTCCAGGTCAAACGCCTGCGGATCGAGCAGCCAGTTCTGGATCAGCCCGTCCATGATCACGTGCAGGCCCAGGGCCGCGGTGGGCAGGGGCATGGGCAGCTTGGTGTTTTCGCGGCGCACCACTTCGCGCAGCGCCTTCTCGGTCATGGCCATGCATTGGTTGCGCACCCGCAGGTGGCGTTCGCGCACCGCCTGCATTTCGCTCACGTATTCCACCTTGTGCGTGGCCACCTCGAAGACGCGGCGTGTCTGCTCGTCGGTGGCGGTCTGCCTGAGCGCGTTCATCATCGAATCGCGCAGCGAGAGCAGGGGGTTGTCGGCTGCTTCTGCCTTGCCCGCAGCGCAGGCCAGCGCGCCCTCCAGCGGCATGGTCACGCGCTCCATCATGGCGTTGAAGAGGTCGGCCTTGTCCTTGAAATGCCAGTAAATGGCGCCGCGCGTGGTGCCGGCTGCGGTGGCAATGTCGTTGAGCGATGTGCGCGAAACGCCATGCGCCTGAAACAAATGCTCGGCAGCATCGAGCAAGCTGTTGCGGGTCACCAGCGCATCGGCTTTGGTGCGTCGAACCATGATCGTTGTCTCCAGATGGCATGCCCTTGGGGCGTGGCTGGACTATACATACATTCTTGGATGTATGTATACTTCGCCGTTTTGCGACGGAGCAGCCGGTCAGGCTATTCCCGGCTTTTGTGCCTCGCCCACCTTCCACCCCAAGGAATCCCATGCCCGCCTTGAGCCCCATCAAGTCTGCGCCCGCATCGCGCGCCCCCTTTGTTTCATTGCCCCCCAACCACCTGCTGCGAGGCTTGTCCGTGCTGGCGCTTGCCGTGGTGTTGAGCGCTTGCGGCAAGACCGAGGCACCCGCTGCCTCTGCCGCAGGCGGCATGCCGGCGCCCGAGGTGGGGGTGGTCACGGTGGCGCCCGGTGATGTGGGCCTGGTGACCGAACTGCCGGGCCGGCTGGAGGCTTCGCGTATGGCCCAGGTGCGTGCGCGAGCGGCGGGCATTCTGCAAGAGCGGCTGTTTCGTGAGGGCAGTGATGTGAAAGCCGGCCAGCCGCTGTTTCGCATCGATGCGGCGCCTTACGCCGCTGCACTGCAGAGCGCGCAGGCCGGTCTGGCCCGCTCAATGGCCAACCTGACGCAGGCCGCCGCGCTGGCCGAACGCTACGCACCGCTGGTGAAGGAAAACGCCATCAGCCAGCAGGAATACGCAAGTGCCGTGGCGGCGCAGAAGCAGGCCGAGGCCGATGTGGCCGCGGGCCGGGCTTCGGTGCAGACCGCGAGCATCAATCTGGGGTATGCCCGCGTGACCGCGCCGATCTCGGGTCGCATCGGTCGCTCGCTGGTGACCGAGGGCGCGCTGGTCGGGCAGGGTGAGGCCACCCAGCTGGCGGTCATCCAGCAGATCAACCCGATGTATGTGAACTTCACCCAGTCGGCCGCCGAGGTGTACCGCTTGCGCAAGGCCATGGAAGGCGGCCAGCTCAGAGATGCAGGCTCGCAAGCCGCTGCGGTGCGGGTGGTGATGGAAGACGGCAGCGTGTACGAGCAGCCGGGTCGCCTGCTGTTCTCCGACCTCACCGTGGACAGTGCCACCGGCCAGGTGACGCTGCGCGCCGAGGTACCCAACCCCAAAGGCACCTTGCTGCCGGGTCTGTATGTGCGCGTGCGCCTGGAGCAGGCCACCGCAGGCAACGCGATCACTTTGCCCCAGCAAGCGGTGACGCGGTCCGCCCAGGGCGACAAGGTGTCGGTGGTGGGCACCGACGGCAAGGTCGCCCAGCGCGACGTGAAGGTGGGCGGCCAGCAGAACGGCCGCTGGGTGATCCTGGACGGTCTGAAGGCCGGTGAGCAGGTCATGGTCGACGGCTTCCAGAAGCTGCAGATGGTGCCGCCAGGCACCCCGGTGAAAGCCGTGCCATGGCAAGCGCCAGGCAGCGCTCCCGCCACGCCCGCAGCCGCTGCGCCGGCGCCCGAGGCTGCGAAGTAAGGAGCGCCCGACATGGCGAAATTTTTCATTGACCGGCCCATCTTCGCGTGGGTGATCGCGCTCTTCATCATGGTGATGGGCGGTGTGTCCATCACGCAGTTGCCGATTGCGCAATACCCGCCGGTGGCGCCTCCGTCCATCGTCATCAACGCCACCTACCCGGGTGCTTCGGCCGCCACGCTGGAGAACAGCGTGCTCTCGGTGATCGAGCAGGAGATGAACGGATCGCCTGGGCTGATCTACATGGAGTCGGTGGCGCAGGCCAACGGCACCGGCAGCATCACGCTGAGCTTCGAGACCGGCACCGACGCTGCGATGGCGCAGGTGGACGTGCAAAACCGGCTCTCTCGGGCCTCGCCGCGCCTGCCCGCTGCGGTGACGCAGCAGGGTGTGCGCGTGGACCGCTCGCGCAGCAACTTCCTGCTGTTCGCCATTCTGTCCAGCGACGACCCGGCCTGGGATCCGGTGGCGCTCGGCGACTACGCCTCCCGCAGCGTGGTGCCCGAGCTGCAACGCCTGCCCGGTGTGGGCCAGGCGCAGCTGTTCGGCACCGAGCGCGCCATGCGCATCTGGATCGATCCGGCCAAGCTGCTGGGCTTCAACCTGAGCGCGGCCGACGTCACCAACGCCATCCGCGCGCAGAACGCGCAGGTGTCTGCGGGCGAAATCGGCGCCTTGCCCAACGTGGGCGGCCAGAGCATTGCGGCCACCGTGGTGGTCAATGGGCAACTGGCCAACGTCGAGCAGTTCGGCAACATCGTGCTGCGCGCCACGGTCGATGGCGCGACCGTGCGCCTCAAGGACGTGGCCCGCATCGAACTCGGTGCCCAGGCCTACGCCACCTCGGCGCGGCTGAACGGCAAGCCGTCCACCGGTATTGGCGTGCAGCTCTCACCCAGCGGCAACGCGCTGGCCACCGCCGACGCGGTGCGCGCGAAGATGACCGAGCTGGAGCGCTTCTTCCCCGCCGGCATGACCTGGTCGATTCCCTACGACAGCTCGCGCTTCGTGAAGATCTCCATCCAGCAGGTGGCCATCACGCTGGGTGAGG
>NZ_JBLYYB010000202.1:0-90668 GCF_048549895.1 Hydrogenophaga sp. | reverse complement strand
TGAACCCCGCGCTGGCCCCGCTTGCGCCACTGGCCCCTGATGCACCACTGGCTCCGCTCGCGCCGCTGGCCCCACTGGCCCCGGACGCACCGCTGGCTCCACTGGCTCCACTGAAATACGACATGCTCGCTCCCTGCTGGGTGGTTGATGAATCGGTTCGGTGATCAGCTCTCGGGCAGGCCGAGCGCCGTGAACACGCTGGCGATGCGTTTTCGCTGCGGGTTGGGTTTGCCGTACTTCAGGTATTCGGAGAGCGTGAGGCGCGGCTGGATCGAGCGCAACCAGTCAAAGGTTTTGCGCGCGTCTGCCTCTTGCCCGGATTCGTACTGCGCCGTCATCAGCGTGCGCAAGGTGGGCGGATGAAAACGGTTCTGCTTGAGCGATGCGCTGCTCATGGCGATGCACTGCGCCAGATGTCCCGACGCGAGATAGCTGTTGGCCAGCAGCATCTCGAAATAGAAACGTTGGGGATCGATGGGTGACAACTGCAGGGCGGTCTCCGACTCGTTCACGGCGTCGCCAGAATCTCCCCACATGCACGACCAGAAGCCGCAGTACAACCACGCGATCGGATCGTTCGGGTTGTTCTGGGTCGCCTCTTGTAGCAGGCTCCTGGAGGCGGCCACGTTGTCGCCCAGATGGCACATGGCGTGGCCCTTGATGGCCATGGCCAGCGAACTGTTGGGCTCCAGTTCGAGCGCGCGATCAGCGGTGTCGATCGCGCGCTGAAAGTCCTTCGCAGGTTCGGAGGACATGCCTTGCACCACCTGCATGATGTGCCATTTGGCCAGCCAGGCCCAGGGCGAAGCCACGCGCTTGTGGCGCTCGGCCACGGCTTCGAGCAACTGCCGGCTGCGGTGCAGATCGCGTGGTGTCGATCGGTGCATCAAGGTGATGCCGCCCAGCATCAGCGCATTGCTGTCGAGCTGGGGCAGGGGCAGCACCAGCGTTCGCTGCACCACGTCGTTGAGGGTGGCTTTGGCGCAGGCAGCGCACAGCGCTTCAAGCAGGACGCTCTGAACCTCCATCAGGTCCCGCACGTCGCCGGTCAGGCGATCTGCCCAGATCACTTCCGTGCGGCGGTTGTCGGTGAGCTCGGCCATGATCACGACCTTGTCACCGTGGGTCACGTAGCTGCCGCCCAGCACAAAGGTGGCTTCCAGGCATTCGCCGATCTGCGCAGCGGAAGAGGGGCGGTTGCGAAATGCGGTGGTGGACAGGCGCGAGATGACGCGCAGGTCTGGGCTGCGCGAGAGCTGCGCAATCACGCCGTCTGCGATCAGTTCCCCGATGACGAACTGCTCGGCCATGTGACTGCGTGTCTCGAAGGGCACCACGGCAATCGACGGGCGAAAGTCGAGCGCAGAACCCTCCGGCACCAGGGCGCGCAGGGTTGACGATCTTCCGGTCACGGGGAACACAGCCCAGGTTCTCACCGGTTCTGGCCAATGCTTGAGATAGCTGTCGCCGCGGTCTTCAACCTCCGCGTCCATGCCCACCACGATCCCATCGAACACGCTGGACGTGATGATCGTCTCACCCGGTGCCGCAAGCTCGGACACCCTCGCGGCGAGGTTGACGCCGTGACCGTACACATCCTTGTCGTCGGCGTAGAGGTGGGTGGCGTTGATCCCTGCCCGCAGATGCAACTGGCGCGCATCGGGGAGGGTTTCGTTGAGCGGTGTGAAGTGCTTGTGCAACGTGAGCGCAGCACGCACCGCATCGGTTGGCTGGTCAAATTCCACCAGCATGCCGTCACCCAGGCTCTTGACCATGCGACCTCTGCAAGCCGGCAGCACGACGGTGGTGGCGTGGTGCACGAAGCCTCGCCACTGGTTCACCACCGCAGCTTCGTTGGCAGCCATCAAACGCACGGATTCCACGAGATCGATCACCAGCACCACCTTGTGGCGTTGCTGGGGAAGCGGTGGAACACACCCGTCGGCGGCCGGTTCTGGGGAGGGTGAAAGGGGGCTGCTGGTCATGCCGGTGGGGGTATGCAGTAAACCGCAGTTTCTCACAGCTGACCCCGATTGCTGCCAGCCTGTGAGCCAAAAACAGCAAAGCCGACTGGCGTCGGCTTTGAGGGGAGCGTCACACCCGGGAGGGTGCGAAAGCGGCGATCACTTGAGGTGGTCGTTGACCAGCTTGGTCATCTCGAACATCGAGGCCTGGGCCTTCTTGAAGATTTCCTTGAGCTTGGCGTCGGCATTGATCATGCGACGGTTCACCGAGTCCTGCAGCTTGTTCTTCTTGATGTAGTCCCAGATCTTCTTGGTGACTTCGGTGCGGGGCAGGGGGCTTGCACCCACGATGGCGGCCAGGGCGGCGCTGGGGGTCAGCGCTTTCATGAACGCGGCGTTGGGCGTGCGCTTCTTGGCTGGAGCGGCTTTCTTGGCCGGGGCCTTTTTGGCTGGAGCGGCTTTCTTGGCTGGAGCGGCTTTTTTGGCCGGGGCAGCTTTCTTTGCAGGAGCAGCCTTCTTGGCAGGTGCCGCAGCTTTCTTGGCCGGAGCGGCCTTCTTTGCCGGAGCAGCAGCCTTCTTGGCCGGAGCCGCTTTTTTAGCGGGAGCTTTTTTCGCAGTTGCCATGGTTGAATTTCCTTCTAGAAGTTGACTTGTTTCCCAGCAGAAAACGCGCTTTCATACTGGTGTCTCGGATGCTAATGGAGATGCCTGTGCAATCCAAGGAGGGCGACGGGGTTTTTTCGTCGTTTTCAGAGGAGGAAAGCGGCTTTTTGGCGGGGAAAACAACACTTCGATGGGGCCAGAGCCAAGCGCGGTGCGGGCTGCAGGCGCATCTGCTCAAATGCGGCGCTGTTTTCTTCGCTGTGCGCACCTCACTCTTCATCAGGAAATGCCATGACCACCCCAGCTTCTTTTTCCACTTGTGATCTGTGCGATGACCACAAGAACGAGACCTCTGGCGCTTTTCGCGTGCTGCCACCGGTGTTGCGCGACTTCGGCGCGGTGCGGCGTTTTTGTGGGCCGGTGGTCACGGTGAAATGCTTCGAAGACAACTCGTTGGTCAAGGCTGCAGTGGACAGCGCGGGTGAGGGCCGCGTGCTGGTCGTTGACGGAGGCGGTTCGTTGCGCCGCGCGCTGCTGGGAGGCAACCTCGCCGCGGCCGCAGCAGCCAACGGCTGGGCAGGTGTGGTGATCGACGGCTGTGTGCGCGACGTGGCCGAACTGGCCGCCAGCAACACCGGCATCCGCGCGCTCGCCGCCATGCCGCTGCCCACCGAAAAACGCAACGAAGGCCAGCGCGATGTGGCGGTGCAGATTCAGGGTGTCTGGGTGCGGCCGGGTGATTGGCTCTATGCCGATGAAGATGGCATCGTGGTGGCCGACCGAGCGCTGTAGATCCGCCGCCGGGCCGCCCCAAGGCGGAGCGAGGGGGCTTTACCCTAGGCGGTCAAACCTTTGTAGAGCATGTACGCCGCCAGCATGTAGAGCAGACCCGCAAACACGCGCTTGAGCGATTTCACCGGCAGTGCGTGCGCCGCCTTCACGCCCAGCGGCGCCATCAACACGCTCACACAAGCAATCACCACCAGCGCAGGCAGGTAGATGTAGCCCACCGCGCCCGCGGGCAGGTTCTGCACGTTCTGGCCCGCCACGATGTAGCCCACCGCGTTGGCCAGCGCAATCGGAAAACCCAGCGCCGCGCTGGTGGCCACGGCGTTGTGGATGGCCACGTTGCACCACGTCATGAAGGGCACGCTCACAAAGCCACCGCCCGCACCCACCAGGCCCGAGAGAAAGCCGATGACACCGCCCGCACCGAGCAAGCCGGGTGTGCCGGGAATGGTGCGGGTGGGTTTGGGCTTTTTGTCCAGCAGCATCTGCGTGGCCGAGAAGCTCACGAAGCCTGCGAAGAAAAACGCGAGCCAACTGCCCTTGAGCAAGGCGAACACGCCCAAGCTGGCAATCATGGAACCCAGCACGATGCCGGGCGCAAGGCCTTTGACAATGTCCCAACGCACAGCGCCACGCTTGTGGTGCGCACGCACGCTGGAGATGGACGTGAAGATGATGGTGGCCATGGAGGTGGCGATGGCCATCTTGACCGCAAGATCAGCTTCTACCCCCCGGGCCGAGAGTATGAAGGTGATGAAGGGCACCATGAGCATGCCTCCACCAATTCCCAACAAGCCGGCCAGAAAACCGGTACCCAGGCCGAGCACGGCCAATTCGAGAATCAACAGGGGGTCGAGGGGCATGAAAGGTGTCTGCAAGTGCCGCCGGACCGGCATCCTGAACCGGGGTTCAGGTGGGCAAGGGCAGCGTGGCTTCGGGATCGTCTGACGCGAGACGCTCACGCCAGCCACGCAATGTACCAAGCCCGGGCTCTATGAGCATTGGTTCAAGGAAATATAAAGCCCGGCGCGCACTGCAGACGAGCAAATTGTAGGTGCTGCGCGAGGCCTGCGCGGGCTGGGGGACAAGAAAAGAAGCCGCAGTGACGGGCGGTGTCAAACCGGCTGAGACAAGGTCAGAGCAAACGACCGTCTTTGTCGAGTGTCTGGTCCAGTCGGCGCATGAGTTCGTCCACGCGTGCCTGCGTGTGCGGGTCGAGTGGCTCGTGATCAAACGCACCACCGGCTTCAGCAAATGCGCTGTTGTCGGCCTGGCCGAACGACGATGCCTGGAAGCTCTCGGCCTCCAGACGCTCGGCCTCTTTTTGCGAGAGTTCAAACGCAAGATTGAGCGAGGCCAGCACGGCGATGCGGTCGCGCGCCTTCACCTTGCCCGCATCGCGGATGCGGCACATCGCGGTGTCCACACGTTCCACCGCATCAAGCAAAGACGACTCGCCACCGGGTGGGCACGAGAGCAGGTAGCTCTGGCCCATGATCTGAACCTCGATCTGTTTGCTGCCGGGCTTGTTCACGAGTGGTCCTTGTGGGTGTCAGACGACGAGCGGGCTGCATCGGCTTGACTGGGCGCGAGACGCTCCAGCAGTGCATCGATGCGCGCGCGCGCGGCCATCAGCCGGGATTTGAGCGAGTCGCGCTCGGCCTGCAGCGTGTGCACCTGCTCGACCAGCAGAGCGTTGGTACGCTGCAGTTCTTCGTGTCGCAACAGCAGGCGTTCGACACGTTCGGTGATCTGGTCAAGGTGCTTGGGATCGGCCATGGTGGGGACTCTCGGTTGAACCATTGTAGGGTTGGCATGCGTGTCCGAGGCTTAGAATGCACGGCGTTGGTGCTCGCGGTGTGGTTCACATGCCGCAGTTCAACGGGAAGCAGGAGGGCAAGTCCACAAGGACGAACCTAACCTGCGCTGCCCCCGCAACGGTAAGCAGACGAGAGACCCGACGCAGATCGGGCCACTCCGCTTTCATCAAGCAGCCACTGGACGACACACCGTGTCGACTGGGAAGGCGATGAAGGTTGTTCTGTCAGCCCGGATACCGGCCAACAAGGTGGTGGTGCGTCTGGCAACAGGCGCGTTGCCGTGACGCTCAGGCACCGTCGGGGAAGGCGGTGAGGGCTTTGTCTCTTGTTTCTTTATCATGAAAATCCAAAAACTGCGCGCGCCCCTGGCCGCGCTGCCGCTGGCCGTTCTGGCCGCTTTCCCTTCGCACGCTCAAACCCTGGCAGAGACGCTGGTCACCGCCACTCGCGTCGAGCAGCCCCTGACCGATGTGGTCGCCGATGTCACGGTCATTGACCGTGGCACTCTGGACCGAAGCGGCGCATCTGCTCTGGCGGATGTGTTGGCGCGAGTGCCCGGCATTTCGTTTGTTCGCAATGGTGGTCCCGCGTCGACCACCAGCCTGTATGTGAGAGGTGCCGAGACCCGTTTCACGGCGGTGTTTGTGGATGGCGTTCGGGTGGACTCGCAGTCCACTGGCGGTGCCACCTGGCAGGCTCTTCCGGTGTCTCAAATTGATCGCGTGGAGGTGGTGCGCGGTCCTGCGGCTGCTGTGTATGGGTCGGACGCGCTGGGTGGCGTGATCCAGATTTTCACGCGCAAGGGAGAGCCCGGGTTCGCGCCGTCCATCGAGTTCGGACTGGGCACACATGGCACGCGCAAATTGGGTGCTGCGCTCAGCGGTGCGTCTGGAGCGGTGGACTATGCCCTGGCCGTCACCCGGGAAACCAGCGACGGCTTCAATGCACAGCCCACGGGCAACCCCGACAAGGACGGCTACCGCAGCACGTCGGCATCCGCGCGCCTGGGCTTGCAGATCAACCCGGCGCACCGGATAGAGGCCACGCTGCTGGACAGCGACCAGGACGCTCGGTACGACGCGTTCACGCCGGGTCGCGATGACCATGCGTTGCAAGAAGTGCAGACGCTTGGCCTCAGCTGGTCGGCCCGGTGGAGCGACACCTACAAGACGCGGCTGAGCGTGGGTCGCAGCAACGATCGCTACGAGACAACGCCTTCGGTGTACGTCACCGACACCACCGTCAGCAGCTACCTCTGGCACAACGAATGGAAATTCGGATCAAGCCAGTTCACGGCTGGGCTGGAACGGCGCGAAGACAAGCTGAACAACGCCAGCACCACGCCGGTGATCACCCAACGTTCGCAGAACGGGCTTGCGCTGGGGTATGGGCTTCGACACGGCGCACACACCCTGCAGTTGAACTTGCGTCACGACGACGACAGCGAATTTGGTGGTCAGTCCACAGGCGGCGCCGCCTATGCGTTTGCCTTTGTGCCGCAATGGCGAGCGTTGGTGTCTGCGGGCACAGCCTTCCGCGCGCCGACCTTGTTTCAGCGCTTCAGCATTTACGGCACGCCTGACCTCGAGCCTGAAACAGCCCGCAACGTGGAAGTGGGGGTCAAGTACGACAACGCGCAGGGCGACACCTTCAGCGCGATCGCTTACCGCAACAAGGTCTCCAATCTCATCACCTATGTGTCGGGACCGGGTTCCTGCGTCAATGGTGTGGGTGCGTTTTCCGGTTGTTACGGCAATACGGCATCGGCTCAGTACGTCGGGATGACGCTGGCTGGTGCGACGCGTCTGGGTGCCGTGGCACTGGGTGCTTCGCTGGATCTGCAGAATCCCAAAGACCTGACCACCAACAAGCAACTCGCCCGGCGTCCGAAGAAGATGGCCACGCTCACCGCTGACGCGCCGGTGGGCGGTTGGAAGCTGGGCGCTGAAGTCCAACTGGTGGGCGAGCGTTTCGACAATGTGACCAACACCCGGCGTCTGGCAGGCTACGGCTTGCTTAATCTGACGGCCAGCACGTCTCTGTCCAGAGACTGGTCGTTGTTGGGACGTGTCGACAACCTGGGTGACAAGACCTACGAGACCGCGCGCGGCTTCGCCACGGGTGGCCGCACGGTGTATGTGGGCCTGAAGTGGGCGCCCATCTGACGGCAGGCCACAGCAGATGAATGCAGCAGTTTGCCCCGCCATCCTCGTGGCAGCCCCGGCCTCCGGCCAGGGCAAGACCACCGTGGCCTCTGCGCTGGCGCGGCTGCACGCGCGGGCCGGGCGGCGCGTGCGTGCCTTCAAGTGCGGGCCCGACTTTCTCGACCCGCACTGGCTCGCGCTCGCAAGCGGTCACCCGGTGCACAACCTCGACCTGTGGATGACGGGCGAGGACGACGCACGGGCCAGGCTGCACACGGCTGCGGGCGAGGCCGACCTGATTGTTGTTGAAGGCGTGATGGGTTTGTTCGACGGTGAACCGAGTGCGGCCGATCTGGCGCAGCGCTTCGGTTTGCCGGTGCTCGCGGTGATCGATGCGTCGGCCATGGCGGGCACCTTCGGCGCGCTGGCCTTTGGCCTGCAGCACTTCCGGCCCAGGCTGCCCTGGGCCGGTGTGTTGGCCAACCGTGTGGCCAGCGAACGCCATGCGCAGATGTTGCAGGACGCGCTGGTGGGCGAGGGCGCGCGCACGGACTCGCCCTTTCTGGGCGCTGTGATGCGCGACACCGCTTTTTCGCTGCCTGAGCGGCACCTGGGTCTCACGGTTGCGTCCGAAGTTCCTGACGCGCTGGCCCGGCTCGACGCCGCGGCCGACGCCCTGGCGGCCACGCCGCTGGGGCAGATGGACGCCGAAGCGCTGGCGCGGTGGTCGGTGTGCTTCGACGCGCCGGTGGTTCCGCCCGTGCCAGCGAAGGCGCTGTCGGGCAAGACCGTCGCGGTCGCGCGCGATGCGGCCTTCTGTTTCATTTACCCGGCCAACCTGGATGTGCTGCGCGCGCTCGGCGCCGAGCTGGTCTTTTTCTCCCCGTTGGCCGACGAGCCACTGCCACTTTGCGACGCAGTCTGGTTGCCTGGCGGTTACCCCGAGCTGCACGCCAGCACGCTGGCGGCCAGCACCGCTTGCCGCGCCAGCCTGAGCGCACACGTGCGGGAGGGCCGGCCGCTGTGGGCGGAGTGCGGCGGCATGATGCTGTTGTTCGACCAGTTGGTGGCGCTGGACGGCGAGACCCATGCCATGTGGGGCTTGTTGCCCGGCACAGTGGCGATGCAGAAACGCCTGGCCGCGCTCGGGCCGCAGCGGCTCACGCTCCCGGCGGGCGAACTGCGCGGCCACACATTTCACTACTCGCGCTGCGAGTCCCCGCTGGAGCCGGTGCGACGCACCGAGCCCGCGCGCGGTGGTGCCAGCGGTGCGGGCGAAGCCATGTTCCGCTCGGGTTCCGTGCAGGCGACATACTTCCACGCCTGGTTTGCCTCCAGCCCGGCGGCCACCGCGTCGCTGTTCCTGCCAGGAGGCACCGATTGACCACCGCCCTCGGCCCGCAGCGCATCGTCTGCCTCACCGAAGAAACCACCGAGTGGCTCTACCTGCTGGGGCAGGAGAGCCGCATCGTCGGCATTTCGGGGTACACGGTGCGCCCACGCCGGGCGCGCGAAGAGAAGCCCAAGGTGAGTGCTTTCCTCAGCGCCAAGATCGACAAGATCCTCGCGCTGCAGCCCGACTGTGTGTTCGGCTTCTCCGATCTGCAGGCCGACATCGCGGCGCTGTTGATCCGTGCGGGTGTGCAGGTGACGGTGTTCAACCAGCGCAGCGTGGGCGAGATCCATGCCATGCTGTTCCAGGTGGCGGCCATGGTGGGTTGCGCTGAGGCCGGGCTGGCGTGGATCGAGGCGAACCGGACGCAGCTGGACGGCATTCGCCAATCGGTGAAGGCATTGCAGGCGCAAGGCAAGCGCCGCCCGCGTGTGTTTTTTGAAGAGTGGGACGAGCCACACATCTCCTGCATCCGTTGGGTGTCGGAGCTGCTGGGCATCGCGGGGGGTGACGATTGTTTTCCCGAGCTGGCCACGCAGTCGCTGGGCAAACACCGCATCATTGCCGACGGTGCCGAGATCGTGCGCCGCGATCCCGACATCATCATCGGCTCGTGGTGCGGCAAGAAGTTCCGGCCCGAGAAAGTGGCCGCGCGCGCGGGCTGGCAGGACGTGGCCGCGGTGAAGACCGGGCAGCTGTTCGAGATCAAGTCGGCCGACATCCTGCAGCCTGGTCCGGCCGCGCTCACCGACGGCGTGGCGCAGATGCACCGCATCGTCACGCAATGGATGCACGAGCATGGTTGAGATCGCGCGCAGTGAATTCATCCTCGGCGGCCAGAAGAGCGGCAAGTCGCGCCGCGCCGAGCTGATCGCGCGGCAGTGGCTCGACGCCACCGTGGCGCACCGCGCGGTGCTGATCGCCACCGGCCAGGCCTGGGACGACGAGATGCGCGAGCGCATTGCGCGCCACCAGCGCGACCGCATGGTGCGTGTGCCGGGCATGGTCACGGTGGAAGAGCCGCTGGCCCTGGCCGAGGTGCTGCAGCGGCACAGCGCGTCCCACACCCTGGTGGTCGTGGACTGCCTCACGCTGTGGCTGACCAATCTGCTCATGCCCGCGCAAGGCGCGCCGCTGGACGCCGAGCTGCCCACCAAAGAACTGTGCCGCGCGATCGAACAGGCCAAAGGCCCGGTGGTGCTGGTGGGCAATGAAATCGGCCTGGGCGTGATTCCAATGGGGCGCGAGGTGCGTGCTTTTGTGGACGCGCTGGGCGGTCTGAACCAGGCGGTGGCGGGGGTCTGCGCGCGCGTCACGCTGATGGCCGCCGGTTTGCCACTGACATTGAAGGAACTTGGATGAAACACGTCGCCATCAAACGTTGGCTGAGTGCCGTCGCCATGCTGTGTTGGGCCGGCGCATTGCACGCCGCCGGCCTGCAGGTGACCGACGACCGCGGCGTGGTGGTGTCGCTGCCGCAGTCGCCACAGCGCATCGTCTCGCTCTTGCCCTCGCTGACCGAGACGGTGTGCGAGCTCGGTCAGTGCCACCGGCTGGTGGGCGTGGACCGGTATTCCAACCACCCGGCTGGCGTGCGCGCCCTGCCCAAGGCGGGCGGCGGCATCGACCCCAACATCGAAGCCATCGTGGCGCTCAGGCCCGACGTGGTGCTGATGGCCACGTCGTCGCGTGGCGTGCAGCGGCTCGAAGCGTTGGGCCTGAAGGTGCTGGCCATGGAGCCCAAAAGCTCCACCGATGCCCAGCGGGTCATGGGCAAGTTGGGCCAGTTGCTGGAAGTGCCGGACGCCGACCGCATCTGGCGCGCCATCGACGCGGGTGTGTCGGCCGCCGCGCAGTCGCTGCCGCCCGGCGCGCGCAAGCTGCGTGTGTACTACGAGGTCAGCGCCGGCGGTTACGCGGCGGGCACGCAGTCGTTCATTGGCGAAATGATGGCCCGTCTGGGCGTGCAGAACATCGTCACACCCGAGCTCGGTCCGTTCCCGCGCATCAACCCCGAGTACGTGGTGCGCGCGAACCCCGACCTCATCATGATCGGCGCGCGCAATGTGCAGGGCATGGCGCAGCGCCCCGGCTGGAGCGGCATGCGAGCCTTGCGCGAACAGCGGGTGTGCGTGTTCACCGAAGCGGAGTCCGATGTGCTGGTGCGTCCCGGTCCGCGCATGGCCGAAGCCGCGCGGGTGATGGCGCATTGCATTCAGGAAAAGGGCATGAAGTGAGCGGAGCGCGCCACAGCCTCTGGCTCGCCGGCGCCTTGTTGCTGGCGGCCATGGCCGTGCTGCTGCTGGGCGCCGGCGTGGGCAGCACGGGCTTTGAGAGCGTGCTGAACGCGCACACCGATCCGGTGGCCTGGCAGATCCTGTGGGACATCCGCCTGCCGCGCACGCTGGGCGCCTGGGCGGCCGGTGGTCTGCTCGGGCTGGCCGGTGCGGTGGCACAAGGCCTGTTCCGCAACCCGTTGGCCGACCCGTATCTGCTGGGCAGTGCCTCGGGCGCGGCACTCGGTGTGGCCCTGGCGTTGGCCCTGTTCGGCACCTCGCCGTTTGCCACGCAGTGGCTGGTGCGCCTGGGCCTGACCAGCGCGGCTTTTGCCGGCGCGGTGCTCGGTGTGGTGCTCACGCTGACCCTGGCCAAGGGCGTGCAGCACACGTTGCGCCTGCTGCTGGCCGGCGTGATCGTGGGCGTGGTGCTGGGCGCCGGGCGTGATCTGGTCACCATCGCTTCGCCCGACACCTTGCAGGCCATGCAGGGCTTCATGCTGGGCAGCACCGGTTTTGTGGGCTGGGCGGCGTGCGGCGTGATGGCGGCCATGTTGCTGGTGGCCGTGCTGGTGGCGGCCTCGCTCGGCCGCGTGCTCGACGGTCTGGCGCTGGGCGAGGCCACGGCGCTGAGCCTGGGCCTGCCGCTGGGCGCCGTGCGCGGTGTGCTGGTGGCGGTGCTGGCGCTGGCCACCGGCGCGGCCGTGGCGCAAACCGGATTGATCGCCTTTGTGGGCCTGGCTTCACCGCACCTGGTGCGCTCCATCGTCAAGACCACACACGCACGGCTGCTGGTGCTCAGCGCCTTGATGGGCGGCCTGCTGCTGATGGCCGCCGATGTGCTGGCGCGCTGGATCATCGCGCCGCAGGAACTGCCCGTGGGCGTGCTCACCGCGGTGCTGGGTGGAAGCTATCTGTTGTGGCTGATGCACCGGCGCCGCCGGCCGGGGAGTGGCCTGTGAAGCGGGCTTTGCAAGCCATGGGCGTCGGTGTTGAGCTGGGCGGCACGCCGGTGCTGCACAGCGTTGATGTGGTTTTTGCAGCTTCGCGCTGGACCAGCGTGGTCGGGCCCAACGGCGCGGGCAAGTCGACCCTGCTCAAGGCGCTGGCCGGTCTGCTGCCGCACAGCGGCCAGGTGCAGCTGATGGACCGGCCGCTGGCGCAGTGGCGCGGGCGCGAACGCGCGCGCTGCCTGGCCTGGCTGGGGCAGGGCGAGCAGGGCGCAGACGACCTCAGCGTGTGGGACGTGGCCATGCTCGGACGCCTGCCGCACCAACCCTGGCTGGCCCCGCCCTCGGATGCCGACCGCGCCGCCGTGGAGCAGGCCCTGCGCGCCACCCAGGCCTGGGACTGGCGCGAGCGGCCGCTGGGGGCGCTCTCTGGCGGAGAGCGCCAGCGCGTGCTGCTGGCCCGCTTGCTCGCGGTGGACGCCGACGTGCTGCTGATGGACGAACCCCTGGCCAACCTGGACCCACCGCACCAGGCCGACTGGCTGCTGCTGGTGCGCGAGTTGGTGGCGCAGGGCAAGACGGTGGTGAGCGTGCTGCACGAGATCGGCATGGCGCTGCACGCCGACCAGATGGTGGTGATGGCGCAAGGCCGCGTGGTGCACCAGGGCGCTTGCGAAGACACGGTGACCCACCGGGCGCTGGAAGACGTTTTTGACCACCGCATCGCCATCCATCCGTTGGGCGACCAGTGGGTGGCGCTGCCCCGTTGAATTTTTTTGGAGCCTGTTGATGCAGATCGAATCACCCCCCACCGACAAACGCTACGAGAAGCCCGAGGGTGAACGCCGCGGTCTCGTCATCGTGCACACCGGCGATGGCAAGGGCAAAAGCACGGCCGCCTTCGGGCTTGCGCTGCGCGCGTTTGGCCGCACGCATGTGCACGGCAAGCTGGTGAAGATCTTCCAGTTCATGAAGGTGCCTTCGGCGCGTTTTGGTGAACACCGCATCTTCGAGCAGCTCGGTTTGCCCATAGAAGGGTTGGGTGACGGCTTCAGCTGGAAGAGCCAGGACCTGGAGCATTCCGCTCAGTTGGCGCGAGACGGCTGGCTCAAAGCGCGCGCGGCTATCCTCGGGGGTGAGCATTTCATGGTGACGCTCGACGAGCTGACCTACCCGCTGATCTACGGCTGGCTGCCGCTTGATGATGTGTTGCAGACCTTGCGCGATCGCCCGCGCCATGTGCATGTGGTCATCACCGGGCGGCGCTGCCCGCCCGAGATCATCGAGCTGGCCGACACCGTGACCGAGATGACCCTGGTGAAACACGCGTTCAAGGCGGGCATTCCCGCCCAGCGCGGCATTGAAGACTGACCCCGTTCCCGAAAGAGAAGAAACATGACCACGACCACCCTGAACGAACAACCCGTGCGCCTCGTGCCACGCCCCTCCGCAGCTCCCGCCACCACCGAACGCTGGTCGGTCGACGACGTGGCCGCGCTGTTCGACCTGCCGTTTTCCGAACTGCTGCACCGCGCGCAGACCGTGCACCGCGAACACTTCGACCCGACCGAGGTCGAGCTCGCCACGCTGCTGTCGGTGAAGACCGGCGGCTGCCCTGAAGACTGCGGCTACTGCCCGCAGTCGGTGCATTTCGACACCGGCTTGGAGGCCGGCAAGCTCATGGGCGTGGCCGCCGTGCGCGAAGCCGCGCAACGCGCCAAACAGGCCGGCGCCACGCGCTTCTGCATGGGCGCGGCATGGCGCGCGCCGAAAGACCGCGACGTGGACGCCGTGGCCGAACTCGTGCGCGCCGTGAAAGAAGAAGGCCTGGAGGCCTGCGCCACGCTGGGCATGCTGGGCGATGGCCACGCCGAGACCCTGCGCGACGCCGGCCTGGACTACTACAACCACAACCTGGACAGCGCGCCCGATTTCTACGGCGAGGTGATCACCACGCGCGACTACCAGGACCGCCTGGACACGCTGGAGCGCGTGCGCGGCGCGGGTGTCAAAGTCTGCTGCGGCGGCATCGTGGGCATGGGCGAATCGCGCCGCCAGCGCGCCGCGCTCGTGGCCCAGCTCGCCAACCTCGCGCCCGACTACCCCGAGTCGGTGCCGATCAACAACCTGGTGAAGGTGCAGGGCACGCCGTTGGCCGACCAGCCCGACCTGGATCCGCTCGAATTCGTGCGCACCATCGCGGTGGCGCGCATCACCATGCCGCGCGCCCGCGTGCGCCTCTCGGCCGGGCGTCAGCAAATGAGCGAGGCGGTGCAGGCCCTGTGTTTCCTGGGCGGCGCCAACTCCATCTTCTACGGCGAGAAGCTGCTCACCACCGGCAACCCCGACGTGGCGGCCGACATGAACCTGCTCGCCAAACTGGGCATGCAGGCGCGCCGCGCCTGAGGTCGCTGCGATGTCTGTCAACGAAGCGTGGCGCCAGCGCAGCCTCGCGGCGGTCTGGCACCCCTGCACCCAGATGAAGCTGCACGCGCCCGAAGGCGCGGCCTTGCCGCTGATTCCCGTGGCCCGGGCCGAAGGCGTGTGGCTGCACGACCATGAAGGGCACCGCTATCTGGATGCGATCAGCTCCTGGTGGGTCAACCTGTTCGGGCACAACCACCCGGCCATCCGCGCCGCACTCATCGACCAGCTCAACACGCTGGACCACGTGATGCTCGCCGGCTTCACCCACGCGCCGGTGGTGGAGCTCTCTGAGCGCTTGTCCGCGCTCACCGGGCTGGGCCACGCGTTCTATGGCAGCGATGGCGCGAGCGCGACCGAGATCGCGCTCAAGATGAGCGCGCACCACTGGCGCAACGCCGGGCGCGCGCGCAAGAACCGTTTCGTCGGCGTGGCCGGCGGTTACCACGGCGAGACCGTGGGCGCACTGGCCGTGACCGACATCGCGCTGTTTCGCGAGGCCTACGCGCCGCTCGTGCGCCTGGGCGCCACCGTGCCCAGCCCCGATGCGCGCGCGGCTGCGCCGGATGAGTCCGCTGCCGACGTGGCCGAGCGCGCTGCGAGCGCGCTGGCCGACTGGCTGGCCGAACACCACGAAGACACGGCGGCGCTGATCGTCGAGCCGCTGGTGCAGTGCGCCGCCGGCATGGCCATGCACGATCCTGTGTACCTCCAGCGCGCGCGCGAACTCTGCGACCGCTACCAGGTGCATCTGGTGCTGGACGAGATTGCCGTGGGCTTCGGCCGCACCGGCACCTTGTTTGCCCATCAGCAAGCCGGCATCCGGCCCGATTTTTTGTGCCTTTCCAAAGGCCTGACCGGTGGCACGTTGCCGCTGTCGGTGGTGCTCACCACCGACGCGGTGTACGCCGCCTTCTATGACGATCAGGTCGCGCGCGGCTTCCTGCATTCGCACAGCTACACCGGCAACCCGCTCGCCTGCCGTGCGGCCCTGGCCACGCTGGACCTGTTCGAGAAGACCGGTGCGCTGCGCCACAACGTGGCGACCGGTGAACGCCTGGCCGCGCAGTTCGCGCCGCTCTCAGCCCACCCGCGTGTGCGCCACGCGCGCCGCCAGGGCATGATCTTCGCGTGGGATGTGTCCAGCAGCCTGCCCGATTTCGCCCGCCGCTATGCGCGTCATGCGCTCGACCAGGGCCTGCTGCTGCGGCCCATCGGCCACACGCTGTACGCCATGCCGCCGTATGTGATCGACGAAGCCGAAGGTGCCTTTCTGGCCGCAGGCGCGCTCGCCGCGCTGCAGGCCACGCTGGCCGAAGAAGAGCCCTCCAGCGCGCTGGCGCTGGAAGGGGTGTGCGATGGCGTTTGACGGCTGCTTCGTCACCGGCACCGACACCGGGGTGGGCAAGACGCTGGTGAGCGCGGCGCTCTTGCACACGCTGACGCGCCACCACCGGCGTGTGGTCGGCATGAAACCCGTGGCGGCTGGGCTGATTGAACATCAGGGGCAATGGGTCAGCGAAGACGTGTTGGCGTTGCGCGCGGCATCTACGGTGAGCGTGCCCGCCGAACTCGACAACCCGGTGGCCTTGCCCGACGCGATGGCGCCGCACCTCGCGGCCGAGCGCGCGGGGCAGGCTGTGACCGTGGCCGAACTGCTGGTCGCACACCGTTCGCTGCAGGCGCTGGCCGATGCGGTGGTGGTGGAGGGTGCAGGCGGCTGGCGCGTGCCGGTCAACGACCACGAGACCCTGGCCGATCTCGCCCAGGCCATCGGCGCGCCGGTGGTGCTGGTGGTCGGCTTGCGCCTGGGTTGCCTGAACCACGCGCTGCTGAGCGCCGAGGCGATCCGCGCCGACGGCCTTCAACTGGCTGGCTGGGTCGCGAATGCGGTGGACCCCGACATGGTCGGTCGCGACGACAACATCGACACCCTGCGCCACTGGCTGCAGGCGCCACTGCTGGGCAGCGTGCCCTGGCAAACACCCGCCCCCCAGGCCAGCGAGATCGCACTGGACCTGCCCGAGGCCTGGCGATGAGGGAAACATGATGAGCTGGCTGAACGAATTCGACAAACGCCTGAGCGCGCTGGATGCGCAATCGCTGCGCCGCCGCCGCCGCGAGGTGCTGCCCGAGCCGGGCGCGTGGCTCAATGTGGATGGCCAGTCGCTGCTGGCCTTCTGCAGCAACGACTACCTCGGCCTGTCGCAGGCGCCCGAGCTGCGCGAGGCGGTGCGCACCGCCGTGGACCGCTACGGCGTGGGGGCCGGCGCGTCGCCCATGGTCAGCGGCCACAGCGTGGCCAATGCCGCTCTGGAGCGCGAGCTGGCCGAGGCCGTGGGCCTGCCGCGCGCGCTGTATTTCTACGCCGGCTACGCCACCAACGCGAGCACCGTGCCGGCGCTGGTGGGCGAGGGCGACGCGCTGTTTTCCGACGCGCTGAACCACGCCTGCCTGATCGACGGCGCGCGCCTGTCCAAAGCCACGGTGCACCGCTACCGCCACGCCGATCTGGAGCAACTCGACGCGCTGATGGCGGCCAGCCCGGCGCGCCGCAAGCTCGTGATCAGCGACGCCGTGTTCAGCATGGACGGCAACATCGCCGACATCACCGGCCTGCACGCGCTGTGCGAGCGCCACGACGCGCTGCTCTTGCTGGACGACGCGCACGGTTTCGGTGTGCTCGGGCCACAAGGCCGGGGCGCGCTGGCCGCCGCCGGCCTCACCGGGGCTGGCGCTTCACCGCGCGTGCTCTACATGGCCACATTGGGCAAGGCCCTGGGCGTGGCCGGGGCGTTCGTGGCCGGCCCCGATCGCCTGGTGGAGTGGCTGCTGCAGAAAACCCGCAGCTACACCTACGCCACCGCGGCGCCCGCTTTGCTCGCCGAGGCGGTGCGTGCCAGCCTGCGCTGCGTGCTGGGGGCCGATGGCGAGCGCCGACGCCAGCATTTGCAGGCGCGCATCGCACAGCTGAGCGATGGCCTGGCCCCTGGTGCCGATGCCGCGGTCGACGCTGCCGGCTGGACCCTCATGGCGTCAAGCACGGCGATCCAGCCCCTGGTGATCGGCGACAACGCCGCCGCGCTGGCCGTCATGGCGGCCCTGCGCGAACAGGGCCTGTGGGTGCCCGCGATCCGGCCGCCCACCGTGCCGGCGGGCACGGCGCGGCTGCGCATTGCGCTGTCGGCGGCGCACCAGCCCGAGGACGTGGACGCACTGTTGCGCGCGCTGCGCAGCGCGGCCGGCGCCTTGGGCGTGCGACGTGCCGCGGCATCGGCGGCGCCGGTCGAGGCCTGACCACTGTGATCGAACTCCTCTCGCCGGCCGTTGCCGCACCGCTCGCGGTGCTGGTGGCACTCGCGCTGGACCGCGCGCTGGGCGAACCGCCGGCGCGCTGGCACCCGGTCGTGGGCATGGGGCGGTACCTGGGCTTCATGGGTTCGCGCGTGGCGCCCGCGGCGGGCGCCCAGCCGCAGGCCGCGCGCACCTTCGCCGGGGGTGCGCTGGCCTGGTGCTTCGGCGCGGTGCTGGTGGTGGTCCTTGCGATCGTGCTGGTGAACGCCATGGCGGGCTGGGTGTGGTGGGCGCAGGCGCTGGCACTCGGTGTGCTGCTCAAACCCCTGCTGGCCTGGCGCATGCTGTGCGACGAGGTGCGCGCGGTGGAATCGGCGCTGAAGGCGTCGCTGCCGGCGGGACGCGAGCGCCTCTCGTGGCTGGTGAGCCGCGACGTGTCCGCACTCGACGCCGCGCAGGTGCGCGAGAGCGCCATCGAATCGCTGGCCGAAAACCTCAACGATTCCGTGGTGGCGCCGTTGTTCTGGTTTGCTGTGGCGGGGCTGCCCGGCGCCGCGCTCTACCGCTTTGCCAACACGGCCGACGCCATGTGGGGCTACCGCGGTGAACGCAACGGCCGCGACTGGACCTGGGCCGGCAAGTGGGCTGCGCGCGCCGACGACGTGTTGTCCTGGCTGCCCGCGCGCCTCACCGGCGCCTTGCTGGGCCTGCTCGGTTCCGCGCGCGGCCTGGGCACCTTGCCGGCGCAGGCGCGGCGCACCCCGTCGCCCAACAGCGGCTGGCCCATGGCGGCGATGGCGCTGGCGTTGGACGTGCGCCTGAGCAAACCCGGCGTGTACGAACTGCATGGCGCGGGTCGAAGCCCGCAGGCGACGGACACCGAGCAGGCGCTGCGGCTCGCCGGCCGTGTGGTGGCCCTGCTGGGCCTTTGCGCGCTGCTGTGGGCCGCGCTGGCCTGGCGGTTCACACCATGACCACCGCACCCCACGGCGGACCCGACGCCCAGGGCATTCCCCGCTGGGACTTCTCCACCAACGCCAACGCCTGCGGCCCGTGCCCGAGCGCGCTGGCCGCCGTGCAGCAGGCCGACGCGCGCCACTACCCCGACCCCGCGTACACAGCCCTGCGCGAATCGCTCGCGGCCTTCCACGCGGTGGACGCTGCGCGCATCGTGCTGGCCGGCAGCGCGAGCGAGTTCATCGGCCGCTTCACCGCCTGGATGGCGCGTGAAGGAGGGCAGCGTGTCTGGCTGCCGGTGCTGGCGTATGGCGACTATGCCCACGCCGCGCAGGCCTGGAAGTTCGAGCGCGTGCACGACCCGGCGCGTGCCCACCTGGCCTGGTTGTGCGAGCCTTCGAGCCCGCTGGGCGAGGTCGAGCCGTTTGCGCGGAGCGTGGTCGCCTCGGGCGCGCAGGTGGTGCTCGACCGCGCCTACGAACCGCTGCGCTTGAGCGGGCGCTGTGGCCTCGAACCGGCTGCGCTGCGGCAGGTGTGGCAACTCTGGACACCCAACAAGGCCATGGGTTTGACGGGGGTGCGCGGTGCGTATGCCATCGCGCCCGAGCGCGCCGTGGCCGAGGCGCGCGCGCTGGATCAACTCGCACCCTCTTGGCCGCTGGGCGCGCACGCCGTGGCGCTGCTCGATGCCTGGGCAACGCCCACCGCGCAGGACTGGCTGGCCCACAGCCTGCAGACCTTGCGCGAATGGAAGCGTCAACAGTTGAGTCTGCTGGACGCACTGGGCTGGCGAGCTTTGCCCAGCGACGCCAACTACGTCTGCGCCGCGCCGCCGCGCCCGCTCGACGCACCGGCCCTGCGCGCGGTCGGCATCAAGCTGCGCGACACCACGTCCTTCGGCCTGCCCGGCCACTGGCGCCTGGGCGTGTTGCCGCCCGAGGCGCAGGCGGCCCTGGGCACCGCGCTGCGCCGCGCGGAGGTGTTCGAGTGACCGCGCGCTGCGTGATGGTGTTGGGCACGACCAGCGGCGCGGGCAAGAGCTGGCTCACCACCGCGCTGTGCCGGCACTACGCGCGGCAAGGCCTCAAGGTGGCGCCGTTCAAGGCGCAGAACATGAGCAACAACGCAAGAGTTGTTGCCCCCACGCTCCACCGCTCACGCGGGTCGCTGCCCCCCGAGGGGGCTGATTTTCCTTGGGGCGGCCCGGCGGAAAATCGGTCGCTCGGCGGTGAGATCGGCTCAGCCCAATACTTTCAATCGCTCGCAGCCCGGGCCGAGCCCGAGGTGCGCATGAACCCGCTGCTGCTCAAGCCCGAGGCCGACACGCGCAGCCAGGTGGTGCTGATGGGGCAGGTGAATGAAGCGCTCTCCAACATGCCGTGGCGCGGCCGCAGCCTGCACGTGTGGCCGCAGATCGCCGCTGCGCTGGATGCGTTGCGCGAGGAAAACGACGTGGTGGTGATCGAGGGCGCGGGCTCGCCGGCCGAGATCAACCTGCATGCGAGCGACATCGTGAACATGCGTGTGGCGCTGCACGCACAGGCGCGCTGCCTGCTGGTGAGCGACATCGACCGGGGCGGCGCCTTCGCCCACCTCTACGGCACCTGGGCGCTGCTGCCCGCCGAGGAGCGCGCGCTGATCCACGGTTTCGTGCTCAACAAGTTCCGGGGTGATGCCAGCCTGCTCGCGCCCGCGCCGCAGATGCTGCAAGACCTCACCGGCGTGCCCACCGTGGCCACGCTGCCGATGTGGTGGCAACACGGACTGCCCGAAGAAGACGGTGTCTTCGATGACAGGACGCGCGCCTCGGGCGCTGTGAGCAAGACGGTG
This sequence comes from Hydrogenophaga sp., assembly GCF_048549895.1. Lineage (GTDB taxonomy): Bacteria > Pseudomonadota > Gammaproteobacteria > Burkholderiales > Burkholderiaceae_C > Hydrogenophaga. The sequence continues at coordinate 70,224 of NZ_JBLYYB010000202.1, read as the reverse complement.
GCCGTCATCGCCTACCCGCGCATCAGCAACCTCGACGAATTCCAGCCACTCAAGAACGTGCCCGGCGTGCGCCTGGTCTGGGCGCGTGCGCCGGCCGATTGCGCGGGTGCCGACTGGATCGTGCTGCCCGGCAGCAAGGCCACCGCCGCCGACCTGGCTTGGCTGCGCACGCAGGGGCTGGACCGCGCGATCGCCGCGCACGCCGCTCAGGGCGGGGCGGTGCTGGGCGTGTGCGGCGGGCTGCAGATGCTGGGCGAGGCGCTGATCGACACGCACGGCATTGATGGAAACGCACCGGGCCTGGGCCTGCTGCCGCTGGTGACGCAGTTCGACCAGCAGAAAACCGTGCGCCACACACACACCACATTTGGCTACCTGCACGGCGCGTGGGCCGCACTCTCGGGTGTGGCCGCCGCCGGCTACGAAATCCACCACGGCCAGACCGCGCAGCACCCCGCCATGGCGGCGGGTGGCGACATCGCGCGCGAGGTGTTGCCCGATGGCCTGGGCTGGCAGAACGCGGCGGGCAACGTGCTCGGTGTCTACCTGCACGGTCTGTTTGAAGACCCGCGCGTGCTGCACGCATTGTTTGGCGCCACCGCACCCACGCTGGAGACCGTGTTCAACGGCCTGGCCGATTTCATCGACACCCACTTCGAGCCCGGCGTGCTCGACCAACTCATCGCACCCTGACCATGAACACCATCCCCGACATCACCCAGCCCGAACTCGCCCAAGCCCTGCAGCGCGCACTGGACAACAAGACCAAGCCGCTGGGCTCGCTCGGGCGCATCGAGGCGCTGGCGCAACGCATCGGCCTGATCCTGGGCACCACGGCACCGGTGCTGCACTCGCCGCAGATGCTGGTGTGCGCAGGCGACCACGGCCTGGCCGCGCGCGGTGTCTCGGCCTTTCCCAGCGACGTGACCTGGCAGATGGTGGAGAACTTCCTGGCCGGCGGCGCGGCGGTGAGCGTGCTCGCGCGCCAGCACGGCATTGGCCTCACCGTGGTGGACTGCGGCGTGAAGCACGACTTTGCGCCCAGAGATGGTTTGATCGTCAAAAAGGTCGCGCACGGCACCGCCGATGCGCTCGAAGGCCCGGCCATGAGCACCGCGCAATGTGCGCAGGCCATCGCCAACGGCCGCGAGGTGTTGCAGGGTCTGCCGGGCAACGCGCTGCTGCTTGGTGAAATGGGCATTGGCAACACCTCGGCGGCTTCGATGCTGCTGGCGCGCCTGGCCGGGCTGGATGTGGCCGAGGTCACCGGTGCCGGCACCGGGCTCGATGCGTCGGCCGTGCAACGCAAGATCGGCATCCTGCGCGAGGTGCTCGCGCGCCACGCCGACGCGAAAGCGCCGCTCGACGCGCTCGCGGCCTTCGGTGGCTTCGAGATCGCGACGCTGGTCGGCGCGGTGCTGCAGGCCGCCGAGGAGCGGCGCGTGATCGTGGTCGACGGCTTCATCGCCACCTCGGCGGTGCTGGTGGCCGCACACCTGCAGCCGCATGTGTTGCAGCGCTGCGTGTTCGCGCACCGCTCGGGCGAGCGCGGCCACGCCCTCATGCTCGCCCACCTCAAGGCCGAGCCGCTGCTGGACCTGGGCCTGCGCCTGGGCGAAGGCTCGGGCGCGGCGCTGGCCTGGCCGCTGCTGGTGAGCGCGTGTGCGCTGCTGCGCGAGATGGCAAGTTTTGAGTCCGCCGGTGTGTCGCGCGATACCAGTCGGGCCGAGCCCACCGCCTCCGTTCGCCCAGAACCAGTCACCTCCGTTCACTCCGATCCAACCCTCACCGTTCGCCCTGAGCCTGTCGAAGGGCATCCCTCGGTGTTGGCGAGGGCTTCGACAGGCTCAGCCCGAACGGAGGATGACTCAGCCCGAAGGGAGGACGACTCGGCCCGAACGGAGGATGACTCGGCCCGAACGGTCCTGGATGGCACCACCCGAACGGACATCTGATCGCATGACGCAATTCGTGCGCCACTTCCTGCTGGCCCTGCAGTTCTTCACCCGCATCCCGGTGACGGGGTGGCTGGCCGACTGGGTGGGTTTCAGCCCGGCCATGCTGCGCGCCAGCGCCGCGCACTTCCCGGGCGTGGGCTGGATCGTGGGCGGGCTCACGGCAGCGGTGTTCTGGGGCCTGTTGCTGCTCTTGCCGCCGGTGCCCGCCGCGCCTTGGGTGGCGGCCATCGCGAGCACCGTGTTCGGCGTGCTGCTCACCGGCGCCTTTCACGAAGACGGGCTGGCCGATCTGGCCGACGGGTTGGGCGGCAGCATGGACCGCGAGCGTGCGCTGGAGATCATGAAGGACTCGCGCATCGGCAGCTATGGCGCCATCGCTCTGGTGCTGGCGCTGCTCGCCAAGGTGGCGCTGCTGGCCTTGCTGGCGCAAACGAACGCGTGGCTCGCTGTGGTGGCGCTGTTCGCGGCCCACGTGACTTCGCGCACCGTGCCGCTGCTCGTGATTCGCACGCTGCCGCATGTGGGGGACACACCGCAATCCAAGAGCAAGCCGCTGGCCGAGAGCATCGGCAACGCGGGGCTCGCTGCGGGCCTGCTGTGGTGGGCGCTGGCCATGGCGCTGGTGGTGTGGCTGCTGCCCGATGCGCTGTGGGCGCAGGCCGTGCTGGGCGCGCTGATCGGTCTGGCCTGGATGTGGCGCCTGCTGCAACGCCGGCTGCAGGGCTTCACCGGTGATGGCCTGGGCGCCACGCAGCAGGTGAGCGAAGTGATGTTCTACATGGGCCTGGCCCTTGCGTTGACATGAAGCTCTGGTTGCTGCGCCACGCGCCTGTGTTGCTGCCCTCGGGCTTGTGCTATGGCGCGATCGACGTGCCGGCCGATGCCTCGCTCACACGCGAAGCCGCGCAGGCCTTTGCGCCGTTGCCGCCGCCGGGCACGCCGGTGTGGGTGTCGGGTCTGATGCGCGCACAACAGATGGCCGGCGCGCTGCAGGCCGTGCGGCCCGAGCTGGGCGCCGCGCGCATGGACACCCGGCTCAACGAGATGGACTTTGGCCGCTGGGAGCTGCAGCGTTGGGACAGCATCCCTCGCAGCGCCTTTGATGAGTGGACGGCCGACTTTGCGCACCACCGCTTCGGTGGCGCCGAGAGCACGCAGATGCTGCTCTACCGTGTGGCCGCTGCGCTCGCCGAGCTGCGGCCCGCGACCAGCAGCGATGTGGTGTGGGTGACACACGCCGGCGTGATCCGCGCGGTGCAGCACATCGTGGCCAACGGTGTTCACATCAAGGACATGGCCGAGTGGCCGAAGCAGGCGCCCGAGCCGGGTGCGTGGACTTCGCTGTCGGTCTGAAACCTTCCGTTCGCCTTGAGTCCCGCCCGAATGGCGTTGTCGTTCAAGCCGCCGTCTTGTCCTTGAAATCGCAGTACGCAGACACCGCGCACTTCGGGCACAGCGGCTTGCGCGCCTGGCACACATAACGCCCGTGGAGGATCAGCCAGTGGTGTGAGTCCACCGCGTAGGCCGGAGGCACGCGTTTCATCAGCTGCAGTTCCACCTGCAGCGGGTTCTTGCCCGGTGCCAGCCCGGTGCGGTTGCTCACGCGAAAGATGTGCGTGTCCACCGCCATGGTGGGCTGGCCGAAAGCCACGTTGAGCACCACGTTGGCCGTCTTGCGACCCACGCCGGGCAGGGCTTCGAGCGCGTCGCGGGTGCGCGGCACCTCGCCGCCGTGTTGCTCCACCAGCAGGCGGCAGGCCTGCATCAGGTGCCTCGCCTTGCTGCGGTAGAGTCCGATGGTCTTGATGTAGCCCTCCAGCCCTTCCAGCCCCAGATCCAGGATCTTCTGCGGCGTGTTGGCCACCGGAAACAGCTTGCGCGTGGCCTTGTTCACGCCCACGTCGGTGGCCTGGGCCGAAAGCAAAACCGCCGCCAGCAGCTCGAACACGCTGGTGTACTCCAGCTCGGTCTGCGGTTGGGGGTTGGCGGCCTGGAGGGTAGCGAAGAAGGCTTCGATCTGGGCGGGTTTCATGCGGAAGAGTCTAGCGCTGCGGATTTGGGGACAATGCGGGCTTGCTCTTTCGCGAACCCGCCCGTCGAGACCTCATCATGCCCTTCACCATCCTCTTCGCCGACCGCCTCAACAACGTCGAAACCTCCGCCATCCGCGAACTCTTCAAGCTGCTGGGCCGGCCCGGCATCATCAGTTTTGCCGGCGGCTTCCCCGACAGCGCGCTGTTCGATGTGGACGGCATTCGCGAAGCGGTGAACACCGCGCTCACCGATGAACCAGGCGCCGCGCTGCAGTACGGGGCCACCGAGGGGCACCAGCCGCTGCGCGAGCAGATCGCCGGCTTCATGGCCAGCAAGGGGGTGAGCGGTGTGGCGGCGAACGACCTCATCGTCACCACCGGCAGCCAGCAGGGTCTGGACCTGCTGGGCAAGACCCTCATCTCCCCCGGTGACAAGGTGATCGTCGAAGGCCCGACGTTCCTGGCCACCATCCAGTGCTTCCGCCTCTACGGAGCTGAACTCATCACCGTGCCGGTGGATGGTGAAGGCACGCAGACCGACAAGCTGGAGCAGTTGATTGCCGAGCACAAGCCCAAATTCGTCTACCTCATTCCCACCTTCAGCAACCCCAGCGGTGCCCTCATGAGCCTGGAGCGGCGCCGGGCGGTGCTGGAGATGGCGGTCAAACACAACACGCTGATCGTGGAAGACGATCCCTATGGCGATCTGTACTTTGGCGAGGCGCCTCCGCCCAGCCTGCTGGCGCTGAGTGCGGATGTGCCCGGCAGCCGCGAGCGGCTGGTGCACTGCGGCAGCTTGAGCAAGGTATTGAGCCCCGGCCTGCGCGTGGGCTGGATGGTGGGCCCGGCCGAGTTGCTGGCCAAGGCCACCATGTGCAAACAGTTCAGCGACGCGCACACCAGCACCTTCGCGCAAGCCACGGCCTCGCAGTACCTCAAGGCCGGGCGCATGCCGGCCACGCTGGCCAGGGTGCGGCAGGTGTACGCCGAGCGCGCCACTACCATGGGCCACGCGCTCCGGCGTGAACTCGGTGACGCCATCGAGTTCGTGCAGCCGCAAGGCGGTCTGTTTATCTGGGCGCGGCTCACCGGTGCAGGCGGCAAGGTGGCCGATGGCGCCGAGCTGGCCAAACGCGCGATTGAAAAAGGTGTGGCCTTCGTGCCGGGCGCGCCGTTCTACGCCCGCAACCCCGATCCGGCCACGCTGCGCCTGAGCTTTGCCACCGTAGGGCTGGAGAAGATCGAAGAAGGCGTGGGCCGTCTCGCCCAAGCCCTTTGATTCAGTCGGCTGATTCGAACTGCGCCGCGTTCTTGCCCTTGAACGGCGCGTAGAACGCCTTGATGGCCGCCATGTCGGCCTCCACATGGCCGGTGGGTTCAAACAGCGGGCCCAGACCGCTGATCTTGCGCTCGTAGTCCATGTAGGCCATGACGATGGGCACCTGCGCCTCGCGGGCGATGTAGTAGAAGCCGGTCTTCCAGTAACGCGTCTTGCTGCGCGTGCCCTCGGGCGGCACGATGAGCTGCAGCGGGCCGTCGGCCTCGCGGATCGCCTTGGCCGAGGCCGCCACCAGGTTGGTGGACTGCTCGCGGTTCACCGGTATGCCGCCGAGCCAGCGCATGACGCCACCAAACGGCGCCCGGAAGATGCTCTGTTTGCCCATCCACCGGATGTTGAGCCGCAGCGCAAAGGCCACCATCAAGGTGTAGGGCAGGTCCCAGTTGCTGGTGTGGGGTGCGGCAATCAACACGCTGCGCGCAGCGTGAGCGGGCAGGGCGCCTTCCACGCGCCAGCCGGTTAGTTTCAGGAACCCGATTGAAAAAACGCGCAGCAGCGTGTTGACGACGGGCGTGGTGAAGATCGTGCGTTGCATGGCGCCGAGTATCGGCGAGAGCCCTTCGTCACGTTAGGATGCCTTTGCATGAAACCCGAAGATCTTGAACGCCTGCTCACCGTGGAGATGCCGTTTGGCAAACACAAGGGCCGCGTGATCGCGGACCTGCCGGGCAACTACCTCAACTGGTTTGCGCGCGAGGGGTTTCCCAAGAACGAGGTGGGGCGACTGCTGCAGCTCATGCACGAGATCGACCACAACGGGCTGGGCGATCTGCTCACGCCGCTGCGGCGGCGCTGAACCGGGTCAGCCCAGACCCAGGGCGTCGAACACGCGGGCCGCGGCGTATGCATCGTTGGCCGCATACACCAGCTGCGATTCGCTCAGCTGCGGGTTGGCCCAGTTCGAGGTGGCGGCCTTCTTGGACTTGAGAAAGCGCCGGTTGAACAGCACCGCCACCGCGCCCTTCACACCCATGTCTTTGCGGTAGCCGCGTTCGCGAAACACGGTGTTGAGCTCCAGCACGGCGGCTGGCTCCACCGCAAGTTTGGAGACGATGCGTTTGGTGTCGTCGCCCAGACCGAAGCCGGCCTTGGTGTGGCGGGCGTCGGCCAGCAGGGCGGCCGCCTGCTCGCGGCAGGCCGGGTCGTGCAGCTGGAACACCCAGGCGCGCTGCAGGTTGGCGAGCTGAACGATGTGCGGCCCATCAGAGAGCTGGTCTTTGAAGAAGGTGGGTTTGGACTCGGTGTCGAAGCCCCAGACGGCACTGTCGACCAGCTCGGCGCAGGCCTCCCGGGCTTGCCGGGCGGTGTTCACCAGCACGATGCGATCCAGGCCCAGGCGGTCGAACGGTTCGAGCAGGGCGATCTCGTCCTTGCTGGGCGTGGGGTGTTGTTCGCGGGGTGTCATGTGCAGGGCAGGATACCCCGGCGCGCATAATCGCGCCCCTTGCCTCCCGTCTTTTCCCGGACTTGTTCCCTGACTTCGCGCTGCACGCGCCCGACCGCCATGAGAAAAACCTTTCAGCTGACCCAAGAGGGCCGTCACCGCGACCGCGTGCTCGAAGCCGTCAAACACGAGATCCGCAAATACCTCAAGCGCGAGCGCCGCCGCGACCTGCCGGAAGGGGTGGATTTTCTGGACTTTGACTGCCGCGCTGGTGCGACGAAAGACACGGCCGAGGTGGTGCACCTTTCTGCCTTGATGGCGAGCCTGGACGCCGTGGCCAAAGAGGGCGCGACCGAGGCCTATGTGGAGATCCTGGCCAAGCCCGGCGTTCGGCAGGCCCGTCCGCCCGGCACCAGCGCCAAAGATGACCATCCGGCACAATCCGCCGATGCCTTCGATCACACTGCCCACACCCCCGAAGACCCCGCTGCTTGAGCTGGACAACGGGCCACCTGCCGAGGGTGAGTTCGTCAAGTTTCCCGGCTCGCCTTTCGAGCTGTTTTTGCCCTACCCGCCAGCGGGTGACCAGCCCGAGGCGATCCGCCAGCTGGTGGAAGGCGTGAACGACGGCGAGGTGTTCCAGACCCTGCTGGGCGTGACCGGTTCGGGCAAGACCTTCACCATGGCCAACGTGATCGCGCGGCTGGGCCGCCCGGCCATCGTGTTCGCGCCCAACAAGACCCTGGCCGCGCAGCTCTACAGCGAGTTCCGCGAGTTCTTTCCGAAGAACGCGGTCGAGTACTTCGTCAGCTACTACGACTACTACCAGCCCGAGGCCTATGTGCCGCAGCGCGACCTGTTCATCGAGAAGGACAGCGCGATCAACGAGCACATCGAGCAGATGCGCCTCTCCTGCACCAAGAGCATCCTGGAGCGGCGCGACGTGATCATCGTGGCCACGGTGTCGGCCATTTACGGCATCGGCAAGCCCGAGAGTTACCACCAGATGGTGATGACGCTGCGGGTGGGCGACAAGGTGGGCCAGCGCGATCTGATCGCCCAGCTGGTGCGCATGCAATACGCGCGCAACGAGCAGGACTTCAGCCGGGGCAAGTTCCGCGTGCGCGGCGACACCATCGACGTGTTTCCCGCTGAACATTCCGAGATGGCGATCCGCATCGAGCTGTTCGATGACGAGGTCGAGACCCTGCAGCTGTTCGACCCGCTCACCGGCAAGGTGCGGCAGAAAATCCCTCGTTTCACCGTCTACCCCAGCAGCCACTACGTGACGCCGCGCGAGCAGGTGCTCAGCGCGGTCGAGGCGATCAAACTGGAGTTGGCCGACCGGCTCAAACAACTGGTGGGCGATGGAAAGCTGGTGGAAGCCCAGCGGCTGGAGCAGCGCACCCGGTTCGACCTGGAAATGCTCAGCGAGGTGGGCCACTGCAAGGGCATCGAAAACTACTCGCGGCATCTCTCGGGCAGCCTGCCGGGCGAGCCGCCGTCCACGCTGACCGACTATCTGCCCAAGGACGCCATGATGTTTCTGGACGAGAGCCACGTGCTCATCGGCCAGTTCGGTGGCATGTACAACGGCGACCGCGCGCGCAAGACCACGCTGGTGGAATACGGTTTTCGCCTGCCCAGCGCGCTGGACAACCGGCCTTTGAAGTTCGACGAGTTCGAGCAGCGCATGCGCCAGGTGGTGTTTGTCTCCGCCACGCCGGCCGAGTACGAAAAAACCCACGCCGGCCAGGTGGTCGAGCAACTCGTGCGCCCCACCGGTCTGGTGGACCCCGAGCTGGAAGTGCGCCCCGCCACCCATCAGGTGGACGATGTGTTGCAGGAGATCCGCATCCGCGTGGAGAAAAACGAGCGCGTGCTGATCACCACGCTCACCAAGCGCATGGCCGAGCAGCTCACCGATTACTTGACCGAAAACGGCGTGAAGGTGCGCTACCTGCACAGCGACGTGGACACGGTGGAGCGGGTCGAAATCCTGCGCGACCTGCGCCTGGGCGCCTTCGACGTGCTGGTCGGCATCAACCTGCTGCGTGAGGGCCTGGACATTCCCGAGGTCTCGCTGGTGGCCATTCTGGACGCCGACAAGGAGGGCTTCTTGCGCTCCGAGCGCAGCCTGATCCAGACCATCGGGCGCGCAGCGCGCAACCTCAACGGCCGCGCCATCCTGTACGCCGACCGCATCACCGAGTCGATGAAGAAGGCGATGGATGAAACCAACCGCCGTCGCACCAAACAGATGGCCCACAACCTCGCCATGGGCATCGAGCCGCGCAGCATCAACAAGCGCATCAAGGACCTGATCGACGGCGTCTACAGCGAAAAAGCGGGCAAGGAAGCCGATCGTCTGGCGGCCGAGAGCGCGCACCGCGCCAGCATCGACGAGATGAGCGAAAAGGACGTGGCGCGCGAGATCAAGCGGCTGGAAAAACTCATGCTGGAGCACGCGCGCAACCTCGAATTCGAGAAAGCGGCCGGCGTGCGCGACCAGTTGGGCCGGCTCAAGGCGTCGGTGTTCGGCGCATCTGGCATGGACAACGTGGCCTGACCCGGGGCGAGGTGCACCCGTTTGCAAGGGGCTTGGCCCTGTCTGGCAGGGCCCGCCCCACTTCTTTTTCCTTTTCCTTGAACGATTGCGGCAGAAGTCCGGTCTGACCACCGGGCCGGCAGTCCCGAGGTGACTGAACGGTATTTTCGTGATCTTTTGAGTTGTGAATTTGGTTTGTCCTGGACAAAACGAGTTTCTGCTTTAAAATGCTGAGCAAATCACTAGGCTTTTACGCTATACTCGACGAAAACAGTCGGGAAAGCCTTCGATGAAGCGACCCACAGCGGTCAGGGTGGGCGGAGAAGGGGTTCAACGGGTTCTGCCCGATGAGCCAGTCAACGACAGTCAAGCCAACATTCAAGGAGCTTGAAAAATGCGCCTCACGACCAAAGGCCGCTTTGCGGTCACAGCCATGATCGATCTGGCCCTGCGCCAGAACAACGGACCCGTCACGCTCGCAGCCATCAGCCAGCGTCAGCAGATTTCGTTGTCTTACCTTGAGCAGTTGTTCGGCAAGCTGCGCCGTCATGAGCTCGTCGAATCGACGCGCGGGCCGGGCGGTGGCTATACCCTGGGCCGTAAGGCATCAGAGATCACCGTGGCCGACATCATCGTGTCGGTGGACGAGCCGATTGATGCCACGCAGTGTGGCGGCAAGGAAAACTGCCTGGGCGAAGGCCATCGCTGCATGACCCACGAACTGTGGGCAGCGCTCAACACCAAGATGGTCGATTTCCTTGACTCCGTGTCCCTGCAATCGTTGGTGGACGAGCAGCTCGCCAAAGGCGTGGTGGTGGAAAACGCGCCTTTGATCAAGCGCGCGATTTCCAGCGCGCCGGTGGTCAAGCCCATTCGCGTGAACGCGCCCAACTCGGTGTTTGCACTGGGTGGAGCTGCGTTCTCCAAATGAGCTTTCAAGCCCGGAGCATGGCTCCGGGCAACCCCAAGGTTTGTGTCAGCCAGCTTCGGCATCATTCGCCCCCTCATTCATCCAGCCAGCCCCGAGACCGTCAGCCATGAGCACTCCCCATTTCCCCATCTACATGGACTACAGCGCCACCAACCCCTGCGATCCGCGGGTGGTGGATGCCATGATTCCCTGGTTGCGCGAGCACTTTGGCAATCCGGCATCGCGCAGTCACGCCTGGGGTTGGGAGGCTGAGAAGGCCGTTGAGACCGCTCGTGAGCAGGTGGCCGCGCTGATCAACGCCGATCCGCGCGAAATCGTCTGGACCAGCGGCGCGACCGAGTCCAACAACCTCGCGCTCAAAGGCGCGGCGCATTTCTACAAGACCAAGGGCAAGCACCTCATCACGGTGAAGACCGAGCACAAAGCCGTGCTCGACACCTGCCGTGAGCTGGAGCGCCAGGGCTTTGAAGTGACCTACATGGACGTGCAGGGCGATGGCTTGCTCGACCTCGACGCTTTCAGGGCCGCGATCCGCCCCGACACCATCATCGCCTCGGTCATGTTCGTGAACAACGAGATCGGTGTGATCCAGGACATCGCCGCCATTGGTGCGATCTGCCGCGAAAAGGGCGTGATCTTCCACGTGGACGCCGCGCAAGCCACGGGCCGTGTGGACATCGACCTGCAGACCCTGCCGGTCGACCTGATGAGCCTGACCTCGCACAAGACCTACGGCCCCAAGGGCATCGGTGCCCTGTACGTGCGCCGCAAGCCGCGCATCCGCATTGAAGCGCAGATGCACGGCGGTGGCCATGAGCGCGGCATGCGCTCAGGCACGCTGCCCACCCACCAGTGTGTGGGCATGGGCGAGGCCTACCGGATTGCCAAGGCCGAGATGCATGAAGAGAACCAGCGCATCAAGGCCCTGCACGACCGCATGGTTGCGGGCCTGAAAGATGTGGAAGAGGTGTTCATCAACGGTCATGAAACGAAACGTGTGCCGCACAACCTCAACATGAGCTTCAACTATGTTGAAGGCGAGTCGCTCATCATGGGCATCAAGGGTCTGGCGGTGTCGTCGGGCTCGGCTTGCACCTCGGCCAGTCTGGAGCCCAGCTATGTGCTGCGTGCACTCGGCCGCAGCGACGAGCTGGCGCACAGCAGCCTGCGCATGACGATCGGCCGCTGGACGACCGAAGAAGAGATCGACTACGCGATCGCCACCATCAAGGAAAATGTGGCCAAGCTGCGCGAGTTGTCCCCCCTGTGGGAAATGTTCAAAGACGGTATTGACCTGTCCACCATCCAGTGGGCAGCGCACTGAAGGAGAAAAATCATGGCCTATTCAGAAAAAGTTGTTGATCACTACGAAAACCCCCGCAATGTTGGCTCGTTCGAAAAGGGCGATGACAGCGTTGGCACCGGCATGGTGGGCGCGCCCGCCTGCGGTGACGTGATGAAGTTGCAGATCAAGGTGAACCCGACCACGGGCGTGATCGAGGATGCGCGCTTCAAGACCTACGGCTGCGGCTCGGCGATCGCATCGTCCTCGCTGGTGACCGAATGGGTCAAGGGCAAGACGCTGGACGAAGCCGCAGCGCTGAAGAACAGCCAGATCGCCGAAGAGCTGGCGCTGCCGCCGGTGAAGATCCACTGCTCCATCCTCGCCGAAGACGCGATCAAGGCCGCGGTGGATGACTACCGCAAGAAGCACCTCAACTGAGTCCCGGGTTCCCATGGCCATCTCGATTTCCGAAGCCGCTGCGCGGCACGTCACCCGCTACATCACCAAACGCGGCAAGGGCGTGGGTGTGCGCCTGGGCGTGAAGACCACGGGCTGCTCCGGCATGGCCTACAAACTCGAATACGCGGACGAGATCGCCCCGGAAGACGTGGTGTTCGAAGACAACGGCGTGAAGGTGTTGGTCGACCCCAAGAGCCTGGCGTACATCGACGGCACACAGCTCGACTTTGTGCGCGAAGGCCTCAACGAGGGCTTCCGCTTCAACAACCCGAACGAGCGGGACCGTTGCGGATGCGGCGAGAGTTTCAGGATTTGATGCCGTAGTCTTTTCCATTCAGGCCGCCCGCGCTGTGCAGTGCTGGCGGCTTTTGTTTTATGACCCTGAACCTGCAATCGAACGACTTCGACATCTTCGGCATCAAGCCTGCCTTTGCACTGGACCGCACCGCGCTGGACGCGCGCTGGAAGGACCTGCAGCGCGAAGCCCACCCCGACCGTTTTGCCACCGCCGATGCGCAGGCGCAGCGCCAGGCCATGCAATGGTCGGTGCGCATCAACGAGGCTTACCAACGTCTGAAGGACCCGCTCAAGCGCGCGGCCTACCTGTGTGAGATGAACGGCGCGCCGATTCAGGTTGAGAACAACACCGCCATGCCCGCGGCGTTCCTCATGCAGCAGATGCAGTGGCGCGAAGACCTGGAAGAGGCCAGCGGGCTGGCCGATCTGGAGCGCATGGCCGACGATGTGTCCCAGGCGCGCCGCACCATGTTGCAGGGCCTGCAGACCACCGCCGATGACTCGCGCGACTGGCCCGCGCTGGCACAACAGGTCAGAGCCCTTATGTTCGTTGAGCGCTTTGCGCGCGATGTGGAAAGCCGCATCGATCTGCTGGGACAATAGGCGGTTGTTTTTTGAACCGATCGTGACCCATGGCGCTTCTGCAGATTTCCGAACCCGGCCAGTCCCTCGACCCGCACCAACGCCGCGTGGCGGTGGGTATCGATCTGGGCACTACGCATTCACTGGTCGCGGCCGTTCGCCACGGCATTGCCGAATGCCTGCCGGCCACCGATGGTCGCGTGATATTGCCCAGCGTGGTGCGGTACCTCGATCCGGCTCAGGGCGGCTCGGGCCGGCAGATCGGTTTTGACGCGCTGGCAGCGCAGGTTCAGGACCCCGCCAACACGGTGAGTTCGGTCAAACGCCTCATGGGCCGCAGCCGCGCGCAGGTGGTTGACGTGGACAAGCTCTCGTACACCGTGGTCGAGCAGGACGGCATGGCCGTGGTCGAGACGGTCGCGGGCCGCAAGACGCCGATGGAAGTGAGCGCCGAGATCCTGGCCACGCTGCGCTTTCGTGCGGAAGACAGTTTTGACGACGAGCTTTACGGCGCGGTGATCACCGTGCCCGCGTACTTCGACGACGCCCAGCGCCAGGCCACCAAGGACGCGGCGCAACTCGCCGGCATCAACGTGCTGCGCCTGATCAACGAGCCCACCGCTGCAGCCATTGCCTACGGGCTGGACAACGGTTCGGAGGGCGTCTACGCCATCTACGATCTGGGCGGCGGTACCTTCGACATCTCCATCCTGCGTCTCACGCAAGGCGTGTTCGAGGTCATGGCCACCGGTGGCGACTCGGCGCTGGGCGGCGACGACTACGACCAAGCGCTGGCCGCGTGGGTGCTCGCTCAAGCCGGCGTGAGCGCTTCGCTCAACGCTTCGGAGCGTGCGGCTGTGCATGCCGAGGCGCGTCGCGTGAAAGAAGCTTTGTCGTCGTCGGTCAGAGAGACCTTCTGCGCCAGCGTGGCTGGCCAGGCCATCGAACAAGCCGTCACCACCGCCGACTTCGAAGCTTGCACCGCCGCGCTCACAGCCCGCACCATGACAGCGGTGCGCAAGGTGCTGCGCGACGCCGGGATCGCGAAAGACGAGGTCCAGGGCGTGGTGATGGTGGGTGGTTCGACACGCATGCCGGTGGTGCGCCGCACCGTGGGCGAATTCTTCGGCCAGGAACCCCTGACCAACCTCAACCCCGACGAGGTGGTGGCGCTGGGCGCCGCCATCCAGGCCAACGCGCTGGCCGGCAACAGCCGCGACGGTGATTTGCTGCTGCTCGATGTGATCCCACTGTCACTGGGCATCGAGACCATGGGCGGCCTCGTTGAGCGCATCGTGCCGCGCAACAGCGCCATCCCCACCGCGCTCGCGCAAGACTTCACCACCTACCAGGACGGCCAGACCGCGCTCGCGCTGCACGTGGTGCAGGGCGAACGCGACCTGGTGGCCGATTGCCGCAGCCTCGCGCGCTTCGAGCTGCGCGGCATCCCGCCCATGGTGGCGGGCGCGGCGCGCATCCGCGTGACCTTCACCGTGGACGCTGACGGCCTGCTGTCGGTGAGCGCCAAAGAGCAGGGCAGTGGCGTGGAGGCGCGGGTGGACGTGAAGCCCGCCTATGGCCTCTCCGACGAACAGATCGCCGCCATGTTGCAAGACAGCTTTGCCACGGCGGAGCAAGACATCCAGGCGCGTGCGCTGGTCGAGGCCCGTGTGGACGCCGACCGCATGATCGCCGCCACGCGCACCGCGCTCGCCGCCGACGCCGACCTGCTGGAGCCCGGCGAGCGCGAGCAGATCGACGCCTTCATGGCCGCACTGGCCACCACCGCCACGGGCGACGATGCGAAGGCGATCGAAGCCGCCACCACCGAGCTGGCCAAGGCCACCGAACCCTTTGCCGCGCTGCGCATGAACCGCGGCATCCAGCAAGCCCTGGCCGGCAAAAAACTCGAAGAAGTCTGAACCCCATGCCCATCATCAAGATCCTCCCCCACCCCGAATACTGTCCCCAGGGCGCCAGCATCTCGGCGCCCGCCGGCACCTCGATCTGCGAGGCCTTGCTGGACAACAAGATCAACATCGAACACGCCTGCGACATGAGCGCGGCTTGTACCACCTGCCACGTGATCGTGCGCGAAGGCTTCAACAGCCTGAACGAACTCGACGAGACTGAAGAAGATTTGCTCGACCGCGCCTGGGGACTGGAGCCCAACTCGCGTCTGTCGTGCCAGGCTTTGCTTGCGCAAACCGATGTCACTGTCGAGATCCCCAAGTACTCGATCAACCACGCCAAGGAACTGCACTGATGCGCCAGATCGTCCTTGACACGGAGACCACCGGCCTGTCTGCCGACAGCGGCGACCGCATCATCGAGATCGGCTGTGTGGAGCTGCTCAACCGCAAGCTCACCGGCAACAACCTGCACTTCTACGTGAACCCCGAGCGCGACAGCCACGAGGACGCGCTCAAGGTGCACGGCATCAGCAACGAATTCCTGCGCGACAAGCCCAAGTTCGCGGCCATCGCCGACGAGCTGCTGGAGTACCTGCGCGACGCCGAGCTGATCATTCACAACGCGCCGTTCGACATCAGCTTCCTCAACAAGGAACTGGACCGATTGGGCCGCCCACCCATCAAGACCGTGATCGGCCAGGTCACCGACAGCCTGGTGATGGCCAAGGAAATGTTTCCGGGCAAGCGCAACGGCCTGGATGCCTTGTGCGATCGCCTGGGTGTGGACAACTCGGGCCGCACGCTGCACGGCGCGCTGCTTGATGCCGAGTTGCTGGCCGATGTCTACATCAACATGACGCGCGGCCAGGACGCGCTGCTCATGGACCTGGGTGACGCGCCCGATGAAAATGGCCAGACCGAAACCTTGGACTTGAGCAGCTTCGAGCTGCCCGTGCTGTGCGCGAATGAGCAGGAAACGCTGGCGCACGATGGTGTGCTGGCCGACCTGGACAAGGCGAGCAAGGGAAAAACCGTGTGGCGTTCGTTGGCCGTTGCCTGAAACCGCTGAAAACCTGGCTATAATCTGAGGCTTCCGATCGATCGATGCCTTGTTGCATGATTGAGCGATCGGGCGGTTAGCTCAGTGGTAGAGCACTGCCTTCACACGGCAGGGGTCGCAGGTTCGAACCCTGCACCGCCCACCAAAACATCAACCCCCGCTGGCCTCGGCCAGCGGGGGTTTTCGTTTTGTGGCGCCCAAGCGGCGAGGTCAGTCGTGGTCGCTGCTACTACTGCTGCTGCTGGCCGAACCGCTGATCCTGATCACAGGCAGCTTGTACGTCTCGTCCCTCAGCAAGCCCTCGTCCGGATCGCTGTAGGTCTCCTCGTTCACTGGTTGAACAGGGTTCTCCAGATCTTCACCGTCGTCGGGTCTTTGCGCCAAGGTGGTGTCGGGGGCCAGGCCCAGGCATTTTCGGGTTTCCTTGATGGCCCGTTTGGCGATGCCTGCAATGCCATGGTTGCCGAACTCCCACATCGGCAGGCCATACAAGGTTTTCGCTGTCCAGCCCACGATGGCGTTCGCCGCGATCGTGCCGGCTGTGGCGTAAACGACCGCCGATTGCATCGAAGAAAGCCCCAGTTGGTTGAGACCACTCTCGTCCAGCGTCATGTTTTGTGCCGCAGCCAGCGAGCGCGCATCCTGCAATTGCTGGTCGTAGTCCACCAGTGAGAGGCCCAGCAAGATGGCCTGGGCGGCTGTGGGTCCCAGCACCGTCATGTAACCCAGCACACGCCCGATGCTGCGAATGGTCATGGGCGCGCCGTCCAGCCAGGGCTCGGGTGCCGAGCTTTCACCCACCATGGACTTGATGGCCAGCTTGGCCGCCTGGTTCGCGCGAGCGCCGCGCGTGCTCAGTTCGTCGGCCAGTTTCTTGGCCCGCTTGGCCGCCGCAACGATGCGCTTGAGCGACTGGTAGAGCTGTGCATGCGTTGTTGCGAGCGTGGCATCGTAGCTTTGCATGGCCAGCCAGTGCTGATCCTGGTCGTCGTGGGTATTGCGGTACTCGACGATCCGGGCGCGCATGTCCTCGATCTTCTTGATCAACGCAAGAGCGTCCCAGCAACGTGAGCGCCACAGTTCGAGGGTGATGCGAGCAGCCTCCTTTTTTGCTCCCAGCACAGCGGGATGCCCACCATCGCTCAGGTCGACGCCTTGGTAACGGGCTCGCCAGACGTTCTGCCACTCAAACATGGAGACCATGGCGATGGATCCCATCAGCGTATGGGCCACCATGTCGGGCACCCGCGTGACGGCGCTGCCCATCCAGAGTTTCCAGAACAGGTTGGCGGTTCCGGACATGGCATTGAGCACGGTGAAGGTGTGCACAGGCACTTCATCGGTGATGAAGGATCGCGTGCGGGCAGCGCCCACCACGGCACGTGATGGATCGGTCTGGCCGGGTTTGACCGTGCCGTCGGCGTGGCGCTCGGGCACGCTGGCGTTGGAGCGCAGCCGTTTGGGGATGCGTGAGCCGCCATCGGGCTTTTTGGCTTTCTCCCGCTGGATCAGGCCATCAACGATCCCGTTCATGATCTTTCGGTATTTCTCGACCTCGGTCGGGTTGCCCTCGATCCAGGCCCGCATCTGCAGCGCTTGTGCCGTCTGGTAGTTGATGTAGGCGGCTTGATCGGGTGATCCGTAGCTCACGCCAGCGCCGCGCAATGCGCCCCCGATGGGCTCGCCAAAAATCACCTGCATGAACGGCACACCCAGCGTCGTCACCAGCGGTGCATAGAGGGCAGCCCCCGGCAATCCGGCGCCGACCATGATCGCGCCATAGGTGTTGCCGACCACTTTGCCCAGCCCGAAGGTGAGCCAGTACATCACCAGTGCCGAGTAGATGCTGGTGCGCAGTCGGCGCGCACCCAGCTCTTTCTTTTGCGCCAGTGTTTCCTGCTTGGCCACGGCCGTGGCGCTCTGCAGGGAGGGTACCTGGTCCATCAACTCGGCCTGCGTTTCGGCCGAGAGTTTGGACAGGGCTTCCATCTGCACCAGCAGCTTGGTGATCCAGGCCACGCCTTCGTTGGCGATCCCTTGGGCGTCGCGAGGTGTGGCCACCATCTCGATGTTGATGCGAGGGCTGCCGGGCCTGGGTGAGTTGGGCGGCGAGTGGGGCGGGGTGTTGCCCACGGCATTCGAGAGGCTCAGGCGGTTTCGGTTGCTGAGCAATGCCATGCTTTGGCCCATGGGCGACAACGGCAAGGCCTGTATTGGCGGGCGATCCTGATGGGGATCGTCTCCGAAGAGCTGGAAGAACTCCTGCAGAGTGCGATGTTCCTCGCTTTCGTGGTGGCTGTCGCTGTGATCTGACTGTTCCATGTCGCTCTCCTCAGCTGTGAACGGTCTTGTTGAGCGCCTCGTCCTGCGCGAACCATTCGGGGTCCAGCAAGCCCTTGAGCAAGCCGTTTCGCCAGCTCAGCACCAGATCTGCAAAACCCTGCATGGATTTGGCGAGCTGTTCGCCTTTGGTGTTGTCGTCGGTGGGCATGCCCACGCTGAACAACACGCGGTCGTGGCTGGCGTCGTAGCAAAAGAGACCATTGAGGTCGCCCATCCACAGCATCTGCTGGGCAAGCAAGGCTTCGTACACGGCCTGGCGTGCTTTGGGCTCGGGTGCGCCCACCTCGAAGATCACTTGCACGCCGGCGGGGAAGGAGGTCTTCATCATCAGCTCAACGTCCACGCCGTGGATGCTGATCGGCTGGCCGAGGCCCAGCGCGGTGGTGTCTTTGAGGGCCAGCGCCTTGCTGGCATCGGCGCAGAGTTGCGCGAAGATTTTGGGGTTCATGGTGGTGCTTTCAGAAGGCGCAACCGCGCATGGGCGCGGTTGCGGAGACGGAGCAGACGATTCGCTCCTGGAGCGTGCGGGAAGTCAGAGCTTGGAAGCCTGGTGCAGGTAGGCCATGAAGTTGGGTACCTTGGTCCAGGGTGTCGCCCCGGTGGGCAGTACCTCGGTGGCGATCTGGCGCAGATCGTTCAAGGGAACCAGGCGCTTGAGATGCTCCGCAGAAGGCGGCGGCGATTTGGGGTCCAGGTCGTGTGCGCGCATCTGGAGGCCGTAGTCGACGGCGTCCTTGATCGCGGCCTGTGTGGCGAATTTCACCGGATCGGGACGCTCGTTGTCCTGACGGATGTCGATCGCCAGACCGGCATAGTCCACGCAGTACTTTTCATACAGACGGACTTTGTTGCGCGCGCCCACGATCAGCTTTTCGTAGTTACCCACCTTGATGGCTTCTGCTGCGTCGGCAGGCAGGCGCGCGAACACATCGCGATAGACCAACTCGGTGTCTTGCCACCCTTCCACATTGTTGGGGCTCAGCGCGTCCGAGCCGAACAAAAACCGGTCCGGATGGCTGGATAGCAGCTTCACCAAGTCATCGACCTTCTTGGGATCCACCTTCTTTTCCCAGTCGTCGGGGGGGCCGGATTCGTCCATCGTCAGTTGGGCGGCCACCGTTTTCCACGACAAATCGAAATACACGTGCTTCATGTCAGGGTCTTGCAGCAATTGCTCGACTCGGCCGATGTGGCCATCGCGTATGCGTGAGAACTTGCCCAGCCCGCCTGCATGGGCCCAGATGATGTTTGTTCCCCTGCACTCCGGTTGCTTGAGGAAGTTGCAGATGCCTTTGAAGTGAGCGACTTCATGCAACTTTCTGTCCCAGGGCATCACATCCACATCGCAGTGAAGCACCACGGGCATGCCGATCACGCCACAGGTGTTCATGAGCTTGATCAGAGCGCAGGCGCGATTCGTCATGTCGGCCTGAAGGGAAACGCTCACCTTCTCCTGTACCCATTCCTTGTAGACCGTGATTTCGCCCACCCCGGTGAACACGCCTTTGCGACGACGCAGTTTGTCGATCAGCATCTCGCTGCAGCGCATGTCCCCCAGGGGCAGACCGGTCACCATGGGGTCGAACCGGTGCCTGTCTTCGGGTTTGAGTGCCAGGTAGGCGTCAGCCGTCTGATCGTCCACCATGGTGTTGTAGTAAAGCGGGCCGTCTGCCTTGATCAGCTCCTTGTACGTGGCCTCGTCCACCATGAAGGCCTTGCGGACCTTCATGTCGGTGATGTAGTAGTTCGGCACGTCATGAATGTCCAGTGACGTTGAGCCCTTGACCGGGTTGAATTCGGCCCACAACTCCTTGCTCCAGCGGCCGCCGTTCCAGAACCTGTCGATGGCCAATTGCTGATTGATGGTCAGGGGTGGCATGTGGCCCAAGGCATCGCAACTGCCGCACTGCACCAGCAGGTTGGTGGGAATGGGCGCCAGCACGGTGTAGGCCATGTGCATCTGATTCATGGCCGCCAGCAGTTCCTGCGGGTTGGAGCCTTGCTGGGCGTAGTTCTTGTGGTGAAAGTGCACATCACCTTTGGAGCCTTGGCGCACCAGTTTCTGGGCGCGGGGCATGTCGATCTTGTCGTGACTGGCGGTGAACTTGGTTTCCATGACCCGCTCCTCACTTCTTGACCGCTGCGGCCGGAAACTTCTGGTGCAGCTCCTGGGCTTGCTGAGCGGCAAACAGGCAAGTTTTGAGCAGTTGGTCGGCGGTGGCACTGGCGAGCTCGATCGGTTCAGCGTAGAAGATGTGGCCGTTCTTGGGTGAAATGCCGAACCCGATGCCCGCGCCGTTGAAGTTGCCGAAGTTGCGCACCAGCAGCTCGTGATAGAGCGCGGGCGGCGTGGTCGGGCTGGTGGGGCCGCAGTCGGCAAACAGGAACAAGCGGTCACCGGTGAGCACGTCGTCGTAGTTCAGCGAACAGTCGATGCCATTGGCGTCGAAGGCTTGTCCCGCGATCACCTGGGCCGGATCGGGCAGCTTGACCAGGGCGCAGAAGTCCTTGGCCAGTTTTTCAAATTGTTCGCGCAGGTGGTTCTCCATGGAGGTTGGGTGTGTGCGGTGGGCGTATTCCCATCACGGTCCATGGGTGGCGTGTCTGCGCTGTTGGTCTTGGTTGCGCGATTCACTGGGCTGACAGTCCCAGCGCGAAGAACCGAGCCATCCGGTCTGGGCGGGATGGCGCCGCACGTGGGCTCCGGCCAGACTGCCCGCATGCACATGCCCAACGTCCGAGAAGCGTCCGATGAAGTCCCTGTGACCGAGGCGGTGAAGCCCGGCGGGGCAGTCGGCGCGCGGCCTCCCTTGTCAGAGCAGGACTGGCGGGCCTTGGTGGCGCGTTACGCCGGGGCGTTGCGATACACGCTGCGTCGGCGCGTGGCACTGAGCAGCGATGTGGACGACCTGGTGCAGCAAGCGCTGCTGCAGGCGGTGGTGGGCTGGCCCACGTTTCGTGGCGAAGCCGAGGTGTCGACCTGGGTGTTCGGCATTGCCCACAACCTGGCTCGCAACCACGTGACGCGTGGGTCTGGCCTGGTGCAGTTCGGGCTGGACGAAGCGGTGGACAGGGCCTTGTGCAGCGCGCCCGACCCCTGCGAGCGCCTGGTGCAGCGCGAGATGGTCCAACGCCTTCAAGTTGGTCTCAGCGGACTCCCCGAGAAACAGTCCGAGGCGCTGTGGCTCGTCGGGGTGGATGGCTTGTCGTACGACGAGGCCGCTAGCACCTTGCATGTGAGCGTGGCCGCGGTCAAGCACCGGGTGGCGCGCGCTCGGGCAGCGCTGCGCACGGGCGGGATTTGAATGGGCGTGTCGATTCGCCGTCTAGGATTTTGTCGGGCCGGATCCGGCAACCAGAGCGGCTGCGCGCAGCTTGTCCTTTTTGCTCGGGCGCTTGCCCTTCACGCCACCGCCGGCCTCGCTCACCGGCGCCACCTCGGTGGGCTCCAGACCGGGCACCACTTCCAGCGGCAGGCTCAGGCCCTGGCGCTTTTCGATCAGGCGCCAATGGGCCTCGGTGGCCGGCGTCACGAAACTCACGGCCAGGCCGCTGGCACCCGCGCGACCGGTGCGGCCGATGCGGTGCACGTAGTCCACGGCCGAGCGGGGCAGGTCGTAGTTCACCACCACCGGCAACTGGCTGATGTCGATGCCGCGCGCGGCGAGATCGGTGGTCACCACCACGTCCCAGCGCTTTTCCTTGAATTCGTCGAGCGCCTGCTTGCGCGCGCCCTGGCTGAGGCCGCCATGAAACGAGGTGGCGTACAGGTCGCCCTGATGGAGCTTGGAGGCCACGCGCTCGGCCGAGTACTGCGTGGCCACGAACACCAGCACCCGCTGCCAGCCTTGTGTCTTGATGAGCTGACGCAGCAGCTGCGTGCGGCGGGTGCTGTCGACCACGTAGGCCTGCTGCAGCACCACCGCTTCCTCGACCTCAATGCTGGGCACGTCAAGGCGCTGCGGCTCGCGCAGCAAGGTGTTGGCCAAGGCTTGCACGGCAGGCGGGAAGGTGGCCGAGAAAAAGAGGTTCTGGCGCACGGCGGGCAGCAGCGCCAGCACGCGGGCCAGCTCGTCTGCAAAGCCGAGGTCGAGCAGGCGGTCGGCTTCATCGAGGACCAGCAGTTCCACGCTGGCAAGCTTCAATGCGTTGTGCTCGACCAGATCGAGCAGACGCCCCGGTGTGGCCACCACCACGTCGGCACCGCCGCGCAGGGCCAGCATCTGCGGGTTGATGGAAACGCCGCCGAACACCACGGCGGTTTTTGTCTTCGTGGGCAGGTGCTGCGCCAGGCTGCGCACGACTTCGCCCACTTGCGCCGCCAGTTCGCGCGTGGGCACCAGCACCAGCGCGCGCACGCGCCGAGGCGTGTGGCCGGGGCCAGCCGCCAGGCGCTGCAGCAGCGGCAGCACGTAGGCGGCGGTTTTGCCCGAGCCGGTCTGCGCCGTGGCAAGCACATCTGCACCGCTGAGCACGGCGGGAATGGCCGCCTCCTGAATGGGGGTGGGGGTGGTGAAGCCGAGCTCGGCTGCGGCTTGAGCGAGGGTGGGCGCGAGGCCCAGAGCGTGGAATGGCATGGCGTTGGAATGTTTCGGACCAGTGTACCGGTCGCGCATGCCCAGGCGGGTGGAGCGCGCTACGATCCAGCCCCATGAAAAACAAGCTCTCCACTGGCGGTCTGGTGTATTCCACCGAAGCCGGCCGCATGTGCCCGGTCTGCCGCCAGCCAGTGGCGCAATGTGTGTGCAAGCAGGCCACGGCCGTGCCGGCGGGCGACGGCGTGGTGCGCGTGTCGCGTGAAACCAAGGGGCGCGGTGGCAAGGCCGTGACCCTGGTGAAGGGTGTTGCCTTGGGTTCGCAAGAACTGGCCGCATTGGGCAAGCAGCTCAAGGCGGCTTGTGGATCGGGCGGCACCGTGAAAGACGGCGTGATCGAGATCCAGGGCGATCACGTGGAGAAAGTGATGAGCGCGCTCAAGGCGCAGGGTCACACCGTCAAACGCGCGGGCGGTTGAACCCGCGGTCGGGTCAGAAGGGCTTGCGGCCGCTGATCAGGCGCAGCAGCACCACGACAACGGCAATCACCAGCAACACATGAACGAAGCCGCCCAGTGTGGTGGAGGTGACCAGGCCGAGCAGCCAGAGGACGAGCAAAACGACGGCAACGGTATAGAGCATGGGTTTCCTTGGTTCAATCGGGAGGACGTTGGACGTGCCTTGATTCGGTTGGGACGCGTTGCCCAATGAACTCGCAAGGTCACCGCATGGCGCGGAGCACGCTTGCCCCTCGCCAATGTATTGACTTTAAAAAGAGCTGTCGGGGACGTCTGTGCGGTGACGCACCCTTGCCAAGAGGGGCGGTGCGCTTCAGCGCAAGACGCTGAGCAGGCGGTCCAGACCGCCTTCGTTGATCGCCACCATGGCCTGCGCGCGCACCGCTGGCTTGGCGTGGTAGGCCACCGAGAGACCGGCCACACCCATCATGGGCAAGTCGTTGGCGCCATCGCCCATGGCGATGCACTGCGAGGGTTCGATGCCCAGCAGCGAGGCCACCTCCAGCAGCGTGCGGCGCTTCTCGGCACCATCGCAGATGTCGCCCCAGGGCTGGTCGACCATGCGCCCGGTGAGCTGGCCGCAGTTGGGGCCGCTCTCCACTTCGAGCACGTTGGCGCGCGTGAAGTCGATGCCCAGGGTCTGGCGCACGCGCTCACTGAAGAAGGTGAAACCACCCGACACCAGCAGTACCTTCAGGCCCGCGGCCTTGCAGGCGGTGATGAGTTCGGCCGCACCCGGGTTGATGCGCAGGCGCTCGGTGTAGACCTGCTCCATGTCGGCGATGGTGACGCCGCGCAAGAGCGCCACGCGCTGGCGCAGGCTGTCCTTGTAGTCGGCGATTTCGCCGCGCATGGCGGCTTCGGTGATGACCGCCACCTCGGCCTTCTTACCCACGGCGTCGGCAATCTCGTCCACGCACTCGATGCTGATGAGCGTGGAGTCCATGTCGAAGGCGATCAGCTTGAAGTCGCTGAGCTTGAGTGGGGGGGTAAAACCTTGAACGGTGAGGCCGGGGGCAAATTCGGTGGGGGAGGTCATGTTTGGAGGGGCTTCGACAGGCTCAGCCCGAACGGGAAGGGTGGGTGGATTCAGGCCGTGGCGGGTTGTTTCGTCGGTTGACCGAGCGAGCGCAGGATGTCACGCACCAGCTGCACGCGGTCTTTCACCTCGGGCAACGCGCGTTCGATGCGCAGCTTCTCGTTGCCGGCGAGCTTGATGTGGCGGTTCTTCTGGATCAGTTCGATGATGCGCATCGAATCGAACGGCGGGTTGGGGCGGAAGGTGATCTGGATCACACCGGGCGCGGCATCCACCTTCACCACGCCGTAAGGGGCGCTGAGCACCCGCAGGCGGTGCACGTCCACCAGCGTCTGCGCCTGGGCGGGTAGTTTGCCGAAGCGGTCCACGATTTCTTCGAGCAAGCCGTCCACCTGGTCGGTGGTCTGCGCGGTGGCGAGTTTTTTGTAGAAGGACAGGCGCAGGTGCACGTCGCCGCAGTAGTCGCTGGGCAGCAGCGCGGGTGCGTGCAGGTTGATGTCGGTCGTGACCGACAGCGGTGACAGCAGGTCGGGTTCACGCCCGGCTTTGAGCGAGCGCACGGCTTCGCTCAGCATCTCGTTGTAGAGCTGAAAGCCCACTTCCAGCATGTTGCCGCTCTGGTTCTCGCCCAGCACCTCGCCCGCACCGCGGATCTCCAGATCGTGCATGGCCAGGTAAAAGCCGCTGCCGAGTTCTTCCATCTGTTGAATCGCGTCCAGCCGCTGCGCGGCCTGCTTGGTGAGGCCCTCGATGTCGGGGACCATGAGGTAGGCGTAGGCTTGGTGGTGGCTGCGGCCCACGCGCCCGCGCAGCTGGTGCAGCTGCGCCAGGCCGAACTTGTCGGCGCGCGCCATCACGATGGTGTTGGCGGTGGGCACGTCAATGCCGGTTTCGATGATGGTGGAGCACAGCAGCACGTTGAAGCGCTGCGCCACAAAGTCGCGCATCACACGTTCCAGCTCGCGCTCGGGCATCTGGCCGTGGGCAATCGCAATGCGGGCCTCGGGCAGGATTTCTTCGAGCTTCTGCCGGCGGTTTTCGATGGTGTCGACCTCGTTGTGCAGAAAGTAAACCTGCCCGCCGCGCTTGAGCTCGCGCAGCACGGCTTCGCGGATCACGCCGTTGCCTTCGTTGCGCACAAAGGTCTTGATCGCCAGGCGGCGCTGCGGCGCGGTGGCGATCACGCTCAGATCGCGCAGGCCTTCGAGCGCCATGCCCAGGGTGCGCGGGATCGGTGTGGCGGTGAGTGTGAGCACATCGACCTCGGCGCGCAGAGCCTTCATCTGCTCCTTGTGGCGCACGCCGAAACGGTGCTCCTCGTCAATGATGAGCAGGCCGAGGTCCTTGAACTTCACGCTCTCGCTGAGCAGCTTGTGCGTGCCGACCACGATGTCCACCGAACCATCGGCCAGGCCCTTGGCGGCGGCGGTGATTTCCTTGGCCGAGCGGAAGCGGCTCATCTCGGCGATCTTCACCGGCCACTTGGCGAAGCGGTCCACCAGCGTCTGGTGGTGCTGTTCGGCGAGCAGCGTGGTGGGCGCCAGCAGCGCCACCTGGCGCCCGCCGGTCACGGCCACGAAGGCCGCGCGCAACGCCACCTCGGTCTTGCCGAAGCCCACGTCGCCACACACCAACCGGTCCATCGGGCGCGGGCTGATCATGTCTTGTATGACCGCGTGAATCGCCGCGCGCTGGTCCGCGGTTTCTTCGAAGCCGAAGTCGTTGGCGAACACCTCGTAGTCCTGTGCGGAGTAGCGGAAGGCGTGGCCCTGGCGCGCGGCGCGGCGGGCGTAGATGTTGAGCAACTCGGCGGCGGCATCGCGCACCTGCTCGGCCGCCTTGCGTTTGGCCTTCTCCCACTGGCCGCTGCCCAGGCGGTGCAGCGGCGCCTCATCAGCGCCCACGCCGGTGTAGCGGCCGATCAGCTGCAACTGGCTCACCGGCACGTAGAGCACCGCTTTGTCGGCGTATTCGAGGTGCAGGAACTCCATCAGCGCGGGCGAGCCGTCGGGGTTCTTCTCGCCCATGTCCAGGTTGATCAGGCCGCGGTAGCGCCCGATGCCGTGGGCGATGTGTACCACCGGGTCGCCCAGGTTGAGTTCCGAGAGGTCCTTGATCAGTGCGTCAACGTCGCTGACCTGTTCCTGTTTTTTGCGCCGACGTGTGGTGGGGCTGGCGGCGAAGAGTTCGGTTTCGGTGACGAAGTCGATGCCGTCTTCCAGCCATGAAAACCCGGTGGACAGCGCAGCGGTGGCGATGCCGAGTTTTTCGCTGCTGGTCTGGAATTCGAGCAGTGAATCAAAGGCCGGTGGGCTCACGCCGCTGGCGCGCAAGAAGTCGAGCAGGCTTTCGCGCCGGCCGTCGCTCTCGGCCAGCAGCAGCACGCGCTGCGCCGTGTTGCGGATGTGGCCTTGCAGGCGCGAGAGCGGGTCTTCGGCGCCGCGCACCACGGAGAGGTCCGGGAGTCCGTTGAACTGCGCATACGCCGTTCGGGCTGAGCCTGTCGAAGCCTCAGCATCCCGATCGTCCTGAGCCTGTCGAAGGACAAGCTCAGGGCGAACGGATTTGACAGCGAGCTGCGCGTGTTCGTTGGCCCGTGCATAAAACTGCTCCACGCTCAAGAACAGCGAATCGGGCGGCAGCACCGGGCGCTCCGGGTCGCCGTGCACCAGGCGGTAGCGGTCTTTGGTGTCCTGCCAGAAGCGCTGGAAGGCCGGTTCCAGATCACCGTGCAGCACCACAGTGGCGTCGGTGCCGAGGTAGTCGAACACGGTGGCCGTGTCGTCGAAGAAGAGCGGCAGGTAGTACTCGATGCCGGCGGTGGCCACGCCGTTGCCCATGTCCTTGTAGATGCGGCTCTTGGTCGGGTCGCCATCGAGCAGTTCACGCCAGCGGCTGCGGAATTTCGCGCGCGCGCCATCGTCCATGGGGAACTCGCGCCCGGGCAGCAGCCGCACCTCGGGCACCGGGTACAGGCTGCGCTGGCTGTCGGGGTCGAAGGTGCGGATGCTGTCGATCTCGTCGTCGAACAAATCCACGCGGTAGGGCACGAGGCTGCCCATGGGGAAGAGGTCGATCAAGCCGCCGCGCACCGCGTACTCGCCCGGGCTCACCACCTGGGTCACGTGCTGGTAGCCTGCGAGTGTGAGCTGGCTCTTCAGGCGCGCTTCGTCCAACTTTTGTTTGAGCTTGAACTGGAAGGTGTAGCCGGCCAGGAACGCGGGCGGCGCCACGCGGTACAGCGCGGTGGTGGCGGGCACGAGCACCACGTCGGCGCCGGTGTCCTTGTCGCGCTGCGAGATGCGCCACAACGTGGCGAGCCGCTCGCTGATCAGGTCCTGGTGCGGCGAGAAGGTGTCGTAGGGCAGGGTTTCCCAGTCGGGAAACAGGGCGCAGCGCAGCTCGGGTGCGAAAAAGGCCATCTCGTCGATGAGGCGCTGCGCGTCGTTGGCGTCCGACGTGATGATGGCCGTGAGCCGGCCCGCAGCCTTGTCGCGCGCGGCGAGCTTGGCCAGCAACAACGCGTCGGCCGAGCCGCCGGGGTGGGGCAGGGTGAAGCGTTTGCCGGGGGTGAGTTTGGGGAGGTCCATGACGGGCGGTATTTCCATGACGAACACCCCCGGTCCAGTCGAACAGGGGGTGTGTGAGCCGTGATTTTAGAATGCAGCCACCCATGCCCGATGCCGCCCACGAATTGACCCCCCACCCCTCTCAAGAGGCCGGCGTCCGCTGCCATGCCTTGCTGCCTTGCGCCGGCACCGGCTCGCGCGCAGGCACCGAGGTCCCCAAGCAGTACCAGCCCATCCTCGGTTTGCCGATGGTCTTGCACACCTTGATGGCCTTGCGCGCTGTGTCGCGCCTGGACCGCCTTGTGGTGGTTGCCGCTGCTGGTGACGATTTCTGGACCACGGGTTACCTGGGCGTCGAGGCGCTGCGTTGCGGCGGCAGCACACGAGCCGAGAGCGTGTTCAACGGTTTGCAGGCCTTGCTGGATCAAGGCGCCAACCCGCAGGACTGGGTGCTGGTGCACGACGCGGCGCGCTGCCTGGTCACCGCGCCCATGGTGGATGCGCTGATCGAAGCCTGCGAACACGACCCGGTCGGCGGCCTGCTCGCCATTCCCTTGCCCGACACCCTCAAAGCCGAGACCGATGGCCGCGTGGGCGCCACGGTGGACCGCTCGGGCAAGTGGCTTGCACAGACACCGCAGATGTTCCGTCTGGGCGCGCTGCACGCTGCGCTGGCCGCCACCGCAGCGCAAGGCTTTGCCGGTGTCACCGACGAAGCCAGCGCCATGGAGATGGCCGGTCACCGCCCGCTGTTGGTGCCCGGGAGCGTTCGCAATTTCAAGATCACCTACCCCGACGACTTCGCACTGGCCGAAGCCATCTTCAGGAGCCGCGCATGACCACCGCCCCCATGTTTCGCATCGGTGAGGGCTGGGACGTGCACGCGCTCGTGCCCGGTCGCAAGCTCATCATCGGCGGCGTGCACATCCCGCACCCGCAAGGGTTGCTCGGCCATTCCGATGCCGACGTGCTGCTGCACGCCATCACCGACGCCTTGCTGGGCGCGGCCGCGCTCGGCGACATCGGTCGCCATTTCCCCGACACCGACGAGCGCTTCAAGGGAGCGGATTCCAGCGCGCTGTTGAAAGAGGCCGCACGCCGCGTGCGCGAGGCGGGTTTCGAGATCGGCAACGTGGACAGCACCGTGATTGCGCAGGCACCCAAACTGGCACCACACATCCCGGCGATGGTGGACGCCATCGCGCGCACGCTGGGTCTGGCGGTGGGTCAGGTGAACGTGAAAGCGAAGACCGCCGAGAAGATCGGTCCGGTGGGGCAGGGCTTGTCCATTGAAGCGCGGGCCGTGACCATGCTCTTCGTGCGGGCCTGAGCGCCGACGGGATCAGGCCGGCGCGCGTTGCAGTTTCAGGTGAGCCGAGAGGCCGCCCGTGCTGCTGTTGGCCAGCGCAAAGCGCCCACCCATGCGGGCGATGGCGCGGTCGACGATGGCCAGACCCAGGCCTGTGCCGGTGGCCGAGGTTCGCGAGACATCCCCCCGGAAAAACGGCTGGGTCAACTGCTCCAGGATCTCCGGGTCCACGCCCTGGCCGTGGTCGCGCAGTTTGATCAGCACCCAGTCGTCCTTGGGCTTGGCGGCGATTTCCACCCGCGCCACGCCCGTGGCGGGGTCGCGGCCATAGCGGCAGGCGTTCTCCAGCAGGTTGGCAAACACGCGTTGCAGCTCCACCGCATCACCCATCACCGTCGTGTCGGGCGGGATGCTGGTGGTGAACACATTGCGCTCGTCGTCGCCCAGCGCAAACACAGCAGCATCCACCACCTGGTTCAGGCTCACCCGCTCGGGTTTGATGTGGTCGGGGCGCGCGTAGTCGAGGAACTTGTCGATGATCGAATTCACCTGCTCGATGTCGGCAGCCATGTGTTCGCGCGCCTGCGGGTCGGCCACGCTCATCTCGGTTTCCAACCGCAGGCGCGAGAGTGGCGTGCGCAGATCGTGCGAGATGCCGGCGAGCATGAGCGCGCGGTCCTGCTCGATCTTGGACAGGCGCTGGGCCATGCGGTTGAAGCCAATGTTGACCTCGCGGATCTCGCTGGTGGCCACGGTCTCGTTGAGCTGGCTGGCGTTGAAGTCACCCTCGCGCACCCGGCTGGCGGCGAACGAGAGTTTCTTCAGCGGCCGGTTGATCAGGCGGGCGATCAGTGCGGCACCGGTGAGCGAGAGCAGGGCGGCTGTGCCCAGCCAGATCAGCCAGGTGGTGCCCGCCACCGGGCCGATGCGCGAAGGATCGGTGAGCAGCCAGTAGGGGTCGCCGTCGATGGTGAAGCCGATCCACAGACCGGGCGTGCCATTCACCTCGCGTGCGACCAGGGTGTCGGGCCCCAGGCGTCCGCTCAGGCGCTCGGCCACGTTGCGGCTGAGCACGTCGGTGTTGTAGAGGCGGTAGGTGTCGTTGGGCTCGCGGGGGGCGATGCGCAGGCCCTCTTCGTCTGCCAGGGTCTTGATGAGCGAGACGCGGGCGATCGAATCCGAATGCACCAGCGCCGCGCGGCTCAGGTTGACCAGCGAGGCCAGCTGGTTGGCGCTTTGCAGGGCGCGCGGCTCGTACTCAAGCGCGCGAAAGGTTTGCAGCCAGGCCACGATGCAGCCCACCAGCAACAAGGCCAGGAAGAAAAAGGTGCGCCAGAACAGGCTGAAGCCTCGGCTGGGCCGCAGCTCCAGCGGGGCGGGCGCGGTCTCAAGCGAGGTGGGCTGGGTCTCGAATGGAACCCGCGACTCTTCCGACATCAGGCGTTGCCGTCCGGCACGAACACATAGCCCACGCCCCACACCGTCTGCAGGTAGCGCGGCGATGCGGCGTCTTCCTCGATCAGCTTGCGCAGGCGCGAGACCTGCACGTCCAGGCTGCGGTCGAAGGGTTCGAACTCACGGCCGCGAGCCAGTTGGGCCAGCTTCTCGCGAGACAGCGGCTGGCGCGGGTGGCGCACGAGCGCCTTGAGCATGGCGAACTCGCCCGTGGTCAGCGGCAGGTCGGCGCCTTCCTTGCGCAGCGTGCGCAAGCTCAGGTCGAACTCGAAGGGGCCAAAGTTCACCACCTCCTGGTCTTGCGACGGCGCGCCGGGCACTTCGGTGGGCGGGCGGCGGCGCAGCACCGCGTGGATGCGGGCCAGCAGCTCGCGCGGGTTGAACGGTTTGCCGAGGTAGTCATCGGCCCCCACTTCCAGGCCCACGATGCGGTCCACGTCTTCGCTCTTGGCGGTGAGCATGATGATCGGGGTGCGGTCGCCATTGGCACGCAGGCGGCGGCAGATGGACAGGCCGTCCTCGCCGGGCATCATGAGATCGAGCACGATCAGATCCACCGAGTCGCGCTGCAGAACCCGGTTGAGCGACTTGCCGTCTTCGGCCAACATCACTTCAAACCCTTCCTGCATGAGGTAGCGACGCAGCAGGTCGCGGATGCGGACATCGTCGTCGACCACCAGGATCTTGTTGGGGCGTGCGTTGTTTTGTGGCATGTAGGCAACTTCCGGAATATGTAACAAACTCGATTGTGGCAGCGCCAAGTGCTTGTCAACACTGGATTTTTATTTTCCTGACATGATGTTACAGATGTTGCCCGCGAGCTCTGCCCGTTCACTTCGCGCACATCCCACAATGAACCAATTGTTGATACTCGACCAACCATGAAAACGTATTTGCCCGTGGGCTTGATCATGTTGACGCTCGGGCCGGTGCATGCCGGCCCGGGTGATCAGCGAAGCCAGCCGCTGCCATCCAATGCATCGGTGATGGTCATGCCCATCTCGGTGGACGAGAGCGAGCCTCGCGGCGGCGGCATGCGTCTGCGGGACGTGCTCAGGCAGCCCTTTGACGACATGGAGGACAACGCCAAGCCTTATCGCTTGTCCGTTGAAGAGCGACAGCGACTGCGCGAGCAGCTTCGCGGCCAGTCGAATCACGAAAACAAATTCAAACCATGACCTTGTCTGCCCAACACACCGTTCAACTTTCCCGCTTTCGCACCCTTTTTCTCTCTGCCCTCATTGCCATTGGCTCTCTGGCGCAAGCCCAGAGCGTTCAGCCTCCCCTCCTCAACGTGGTCAATCTCTCAGCCAGCGGCTCTCTGGAAGCGCCGCAAGACTGGTTGAGCATGAGCCTGAGCACCACGCGTGAAGGGCCCGACGCGGTCACGGTGCAGAACCAACTCAAAGCGGCTCTGGAGTCGGCACTCGTCGTGGCCCGCGCCAGTGCCCAGCCTCAGCAACTCGACGTGCGCACCGGGCAATTCAGTCTGTATCCGCGCTATTCCGACAAGGGCAAGATCAGCGGCTGGCAGGGCAGCACCGAACTGGTCCTTGAAGGACGCGACTTCGCCCGCATCAGCACCACCGCCGGCAAGATCCAGACGCTCACCATGAGCAACATGGGTTTTTCGCTCTCACGCGAAGCACGGCTGAAGCTGGAATCCGACGTTCAGGCCATGGCCATCGAGCGCTTCAAGTCGAAGGCGGGTGAAGTGGCCAAAGGCTTCGGCTTTGCTGGCTACAGCCTGCGCGAGGTGTCGGTCAGTTCGGCGGACCAGGAAGGCCGTCCATTCCAGCCGCGCGCCATGGCCATGGAGGCCAAGGCTGCGATGTCGGACGCGGCGGTGCCGGTGGAGCCGGGCAAGTCGACGGTCAATGTTTCGGTGTCGGGCTCGGTCCAGCTGAAGTGAAGAACCGCCTCGCCTGAGGAAGCCCAACCCAGCGCTGCCGAGGAGCCGCCCCCTGGAAGGGGTCGCGCGCAGCGCGGCGGGGGTGATTACTGGGCGGCCCAGCCGCCGTCCATGTTCCAGGCCACACCGCGCACGTTGTTGGCCGCTGGTGAGCAGAAGAACACCGCCAGTTCGCCCAACTCATCTGGCGTAGTGAACTGCATCGACGGCTCTTTTTCACCGAGCAGTTGCTTCTTGGCGTCTTCGTTGGAGATGCCAAGCGCGGCAGCCTTGGCATCCACCTGCTTCTGCACCAGAGGGGTGAGCACCCAGCCCGGACAGATCGCGTTGCAGGTCACGCCGCTGGTGGCGTTTTCCAGGGCCGTGACCTTGGTCAGGCCGACGATGCCGTGTTTGGCCGCCACGTAGGCCGACTTCTCTGCCGAGCCGACCAGGCCGTGCACCGAAGCCACGTTGATGATGCGGCCCCAGTTGGCTTTCTGCATCGCAGGCAGCGCGAGCCGGCTGGCGTGGAAGGCGCTGGTGAGGTTGATGGCGATGATGGCGTCCCAGCGCTCGACCGGGAAGTCTTCAACGCGCGCCACGTGCTGGATGCCGGCGTTGTTCACCAGGATGTCGACCTGCCCGAAGGTCGCTGCAGCGAACGCCATCATGGCTTCGATCTCGGTGGGCTTGCTCATGTCGGCACCGTGGTAGGCCACCTTCGCACCCAGCGCGGCGATCTCGGCCTTGGGGCCTTCGGCATCGCCAAATCCGTTGAGCACGATGTTCGCGCCCTGGCGCGCCAGGGCCTTGGCGATGCCCAGGCCGATGCCGCTGGTGGAGCCGGTGACAAGGGCGGTTTTGTTGGCAAGCATGTGAAATCTCCACTTCCATTACGATTGATTGAACGGTGTGCGGATCATTATCACGGACACCTTTCGCTCCTCCATCTCTGTGCACCATGCAAGCTCCACAACTTCAGTTTCTCACCGTGGGCGGCGCGTCCTCGACGACCGGTGCGCCGCGTCGCCTGGCTTGTTGGGAGTGGCCCTGCCAGGCCGCCGATCAGCACAGCGTGGTGGTCTGTGTGCACGGCCTGTCGCGCCAGGGCCTGGACTTCGAGACCCTCGCCCGGAGTTTGAGCCAGCGCTCGCGCGTGATTGCGGTGGACGTGGCGGGTCGCGGGCATAGCGACTGGCTGGCCGATCCCATGGGGTATCAGATGGCCACTTACGCTGCCGATCTGGCCCTGGTGTTGGCGCACCTGCGCACGCAGTCGCCCGGTGTGCCGATCGACTGGGTGGGCACCAGCATGGGTGGTCTCATCGGCATGGCGCTGGCGGCCCAGCCACAGGTGGCGCTTCGCCGCTTGGTGCTCAACGATGTGGGGCCGGTGATCCAGTGGGAGGCGCTGCAGCGCATCGGCACCTACATCGGCTCGAACCCCTCGTTCGACAGCGAGCAGGCGGCGGTGGACTACCTGGCTTCCATTTCTGCGGGTTTTGGTCCGCACACGCCCGAGCAGTGGCGTGCGCTCTCGTTGCCCTTGCTGCGCGAGCGCGAAGGCCGCTGGTGGTTGCACTACGACCCGGCGATTGGGGTGCCTTTCAAGGCCATGACAGCCGCCGCCGACGAGCAGGCTGCACGCCAGATGGTGCAGGCCGGGGAGGCCGCGCTCTGGGGGCTTTACGACGCCATCCAGACACCTACCTTGTTGGTGCGCGGGGCGCAATCCGATCTGCTGAATCCCGAGACGGCCTTGCAAATGACACAACGCGGCCCCAAAGCCCGGTTGGTCTCGTTTGGCGGCGTGGGGCATGCGCCGACGCTGGTGGCCGATGACCAGGTGGCGGCGGTGCGGGACTTTCTGTGGTCGGTTTGAGCGGACCATCGACATGAAGCGCGCGTCGTCTCCGGGCCAGGCCGAAACGGTCGAGGTGCCGTCGGCCATCGTCGCGGCCACGGCAGACAGCCTGCCGCACCAGGCGCAGGCACTGGTGCGCGCGCGCGCCTTTGCCGAGCCTCTGCTGGCGCATGAAGAACTCGACACCGGCGAAAACATCCTCGTGCATGCGGATGCCGTGGCGAAGGTGCTCTCAGACATCGGCGGCTCCGAGGCCATGCAGGCTGCGGCTTATCTGGTCTATGCCTGCCAGTACCTGAACCGACCCCAGGAAGTGATCACCAAGGCGTTCGGTGAAAACTTCGCTGCGCTGGCGCTGGAGACCACCAAGCTTGTGCAGCTGCAGCGCCAGGCGCGCATCAAGACCGCCGAGGTGCAGGCCAAGAAAGAAGAAGAGCGGCTGGCGTCGCTGGACCCGGCGGCGCCGGCGACCAACAAGGGGCCGGTGTCTGAACTCGCGGCCAGCCAGACCGAGAACGTGCGCAAGATGCTGCTGGCCTTCTCGCGCGACCTGCGTGTGGTGATGCTGCGCCTGGCTTCGCGTCTGCAGACGCTGCGCCATTTCGCCGCCATCAAAGGCAATCCCGGAGAGGCACTTGCCAGCGAGTCTCTGCATGTGTTCGCGCCATTGGCCAACCGCTTGGGCATCTGGCAGATCAAGTGGGAGATGGAGGATCTGGCGTTTCGCTTTCTTGAGCCGCAAACCTACAAGGAAGTGGCCACGCTGCTGGACGAGAAGCGCGCCGAGCGTGAAGCCCATGTGGAGCTGGTGCGCCGGCAACTTGAGACCGAGCTGCAGCGCCAAGGCGTATCGGCCTCCGTGCAAGGACGGCCCAAGCACATCTACAGCATCGTCAAGAAGATGCGCGGCAAGTCGCTCGACTTCAATCAGGTGTTCGACATTCGTGCATTGCGCGTGGTGGTGCCACAGGTGAACGACTGTTATGCCGTGTTGGCCCATGTGCATGCGCAGTTCATACCGGTGGTCGATGAGTTTGATGACTACATCGCCAAGCCCAAACCCAACGGCTATCAGTCGCTGCACACCGTGGTGCGCGACGATCAAGGCCGGGCCTTTGAAATCCAGATCCGCACCCAGGCCATGCACGACCATGCCGAGCACGGCGTAGCCGCCCACTGGGCCTACAAGGAAGCAGGCGCCAAGGGCTACGCCGGCGTGTCGGCCAGCTCCGACTACGACGCCAAGATCGCCGTGCTTCGCCAGCTGCTGGCCTGGGAGCGAGATCTCAGCGGTGCCGCCCAGGGACTGTTTGACGACCGCATTTATGTGCTCACGCCAGACGCAGCCATTGTCGAACTGCCACAAGGCGCTACAGCCGTGGATTTCGCGTACACGGTGCACACCAGCCTGGGTCATCGGTGCCGTGGCGCGCGCGTTGACGGCGCGATGGTCACGCTCAACACGCCGCTGCAGAACGGTCAGACCGTGGAGATCACGGCGGCAAAAGAAGGCGGGCCGTCGCGTGACTGGCTCAACGCTGAGTTGGGCTACCTGGTCAGCCACCGGGCCAAGAGCAAGGTGCGCGCGTGGTTCAACGCACAAGCCATGGAAGAGACCATGGCGCGCGGCCGTGAGGCGGTTGAAAAGCTGCTGCAGCGCGAAGGCCGGACCGCGCTGAAGCTGGACGATCTCGCTGTCGCCATGGGCATGGCGTCGGCGCAGGAGCTGTTTGAGCAGGTGGGCAAGGACGAGTTGTCGCTGCGCGCCATCGAAATGCATCTGCGTCCACCGGAAGTGGCGGCACCGGATGATTTGCCTGTGTGGCTCAAGAAGCCCCGCAAGAACTCTGGCGCGTCGGCGGGGGGTGTGTTGGTGGTGGGCGTGGACTCGCTCATGACACAGCTCGCCAAATGCTGCAAACCTGCGCCGCCCGACGAGATCGGTGGATTCATCACCCGCGGCAAGGGCGTCAGCATCCACCGCGCCGATTGCACCGATTTCGCCCATCTGCAGCGCAAGAGCCCGGACCGCGTGATCGAAGTGCAGTGGAGTGGGCAAGGCGGGGCAGGGCGCGACGGCCAGGCTGCCGTGTACCCGGTGGACGTGGGCATCGAAGCCCAGGACCGGCAGGGGTTGCTGCGCGACATCTCCGACGTGTTTGCGCGAGAAAAGATGAACGTCATCGGGGTGCAGACGCAGTCGGTGAAGGGTGTTGCATGGATGACGTTCACCATCGAAGTGGCCGATGCCAGGCAGGTGGCCAGGGCCATGGCCGTGGTGGGTGACGTGGCCGGTGTGCGTGAGGTGCGCCGCCGCTGAAAGTGCCCTCGCAGTGCTGCTATACTTCGCAGCTTCGAATCGTTTGTAGGCGCGTAGCTCAGCTGGTTAGAGCACCACCTTGACATGGTGGGGGTCGTTGGTTCGAGTCCAATCGCGCCTACCAAACTTTTTCCGGATGCCAGGCATCTCGCAAACAAGCCCGACCCTGAGTCGGGCTTTTTTGTGGCCGGCTCTGGAGGGTCTCCTGAAATGCACTCAGATCGTTAGCATGCACAGGGAAAACCCATGCTACGAGGTGCTTCAAGCGTTTCTAGAATGACTTGAGAACCCCCAGCCGTATTTGGGGGAGCATCTTCTTCTTCCCTGAAAGATCGATCAGTGCAAAAAAACAAGGCCGAGAGTGGTAACCAGCCCGCTGTGCGCGTCATCAAGAAGTACCCGAACCGGCGTCTGTACGACACCGACACCTCGTCGTACATCACGCTGGCCGAGGTCAAGACGCTGGTGATGGACAACGAGCCCTTTGTGGTTCGTGACGCCAAGACCAACGACGACCTCACGCGCAGCATCCTGCTGCAGATCATTCTGGAAGAAGAAACCGCAGGCGTGCCCATCTTCACCGAGCAGGTGCTGGCCAACATCATCCGGTTTTACGGCCACGCCATGCAGGACTTCATGGGTGCGTATCTCGAGAAGAACGTTCAGATCTTCATGGACCTGCAGCACAAGATGACGGAGCAATCCAGCGGCGCGAATCCCGAGGTCTGGAAGCAGTTCATGAATGTGCAGTCCCCCATGATGCAGGGCATGATGGGCACGTATCTGGAGCAATCGCGCAGCGCGTTCACGCAGATGCAGGAGCAGATGCAGAAGAACAGCGAACAGATGCTGGCGGCGCTCGGACTCAAGCGATAGGCTTGAGATCAGCGACATCGGGCCGGGTCTGAGACAATCGGGCGATGTCTGAAACGCTTGTCCCGGTCGCCAACGCGGCCCCCAAAGTCGGTTTTGTCAGCCTGGGTTGTCCCAAGGCGCTCACCGATTCCGAACTCATCCTCACGCAGCTCAGCGCTGAGGGCTATCAAACTTCCAAGACCTTCGCCGGCGCCGACCTGGTGATCGTCAACACCTGCGGCTTCATCGACGATGCCGTGCGCGAAAGCCTGGACACCATCGGTGAAGCCCTGGCCGAGAACGGCAAGGTCATCGTCACCGGCTGTCTGGGCGCGCGCGAAGGGGAGGGCGGCGGCAACCTGGTGCGGCAGATGCACCCCAGCGTGCTCGCCGTGACCGGCCCGCACGCCACGCACGAGGTGATGACCGCAGTGCACCAGCACCTGCCCAAGCCGCACGACCCGTTTGTGGATCTCGTGCCGCCGCAAGGCATCAAGCTCACGCCGCGGCACTACGCATACCTGAAGATCAGCGAAGGGTGCAACCACCGCTGCACCTTCTGCATCATCCCGTCGATGCGTGGCGATCTGGTGAGCCGCCCCATTGGCGATGTGCTCACCGAGGCGCGCAAGCTGTTCGAATCCGGCGTGAAGGAATTGCTGGTGGTCAGTCAGGACACCTCGGCCTATGGCGTCGATGTGAAGTACCGCACCGGCTTCTGGGATGGCAAGCCGGTGAAGACGCGCATGTTCGACCTGGTGCGCTCACTGGGCGAACTCGCCAAAGGTTATGGCGCCTGGGTGCGGTTGCACTATGTGTACCCATATCCGCACGTGGACGAGATCATCCCGCTCATGGCCGAAGGTCTGTGCCTGCCTTACCTTGATGTGCCTCTGCAGCACAGCCACCCCGATGTGTTGCGCCGCATGAAGCGCCCGGCCAGTGGTGAGAAGAATCTGGAGCGCATTGCGCGCTGGCGTGAGTTGTGCCCGGAGATCGTGGTGCGCAGCACCTTCATCGCCGGGTTCCCGGGCGAGACCGAGGCCGAGTTTGACCACCTGCTCGATTTCCTGCGCGAAGCGCGCATCGACCGCGCGGGGTGCTTTGCCTACTCACCGGTGACGGGTGCCGTCGCCAACGAATTGTCCGATCCAGTGCCCGATGCCCTGCGCGAAGAGCGCCGCGCGCGGTTCATGGCGGTGGCGGAATCGGTGTCTGCCGACAAGCTGCAGCAGCGCGTGGGCGCGACCATGCAGGTGCTGGTGGACTCTGCGCCCGGCATGGGCAAGAAGGGCGGCATTGGCCGCAGCTACGCCGATGCGCCAGAGATCGATGGGGTGGTGCGTTTGCTGCCGCCCGAGAAGATCAGCAAGACCTTGAAGGTGGGTGAGTTCACCAAGGCAAAGATCGTCGCAGCGCAGGGACACGATTTGTTGGCGGTCCCGATTTGATGACGGAGACCCGCTTCTTGGTGACCCCAGGCAGCGCGGCATCTGTCCAGCCACGCATGCTGCGAATTTCGCAGCACGTGATCAGCGCAACAGCAAGCGGTCATCCGCTTGTTTGCGTTGAGACAAAAGAAAAGGGCTTGCAAACATCACGTTTGCAAGCCCTTATGATTGGTGCCCAGGAGAGGACTCGAACCTCCACGCCTCTCAGCGCTAGTACCTGAAACTAGTGCGTCTACCAATTCCGCCACCTGGGCATTTCAGGAAAAACGCAATTATAGCAGAGAAAAAGTGAACGAAAAAAACAGCCTGTTGGCCGAATATGAAGGTGTCGTCTCCGGTCATCGGGACGGCCATGGTTTTGTGATCCGCGACGATGGTCAGGCCGATATTTATCTGCCCTCCAACGAGATGCGGGCGGTGTTGCACAAGGACCGTGTCAAGGCCCGCATCGTGCGTCTGGACCGCAAGGGCCGACCCGAAGGACGCGTCACGGAAATCGTCGAACGCTCCGACTCCCCCATCATCGGGCGCCTGCTGCAAGAGAGCGGTGTGTGGCTGGTGGCGCCCGAAGACAAGCGCTATGGGCAAGATGTGTTGATTCCCAAAGGCGCCACCGGGTCGGCCAAGCCTGGTCAGGTGGTGGTGGTGCAACTCACCGAGCCGCCCGCGCTGTATGGGCAGCCGGTGGGGCGCGTGAAAGAGGTGCTGGGCGAGATTGACGATCCCGGCATGGAGATCGAAATCGCGGTGCGCAAATACGGTGTGCCGCACGAGTTCTCAGACGCTGCCATGGCGCAGGCCCGCGCGCTGCCCGACCACGTGCGCGCAGCCGATCACAAGGGTCGCGTTGACTTGCGTGATGTGCCCCTGGTCACCATCGATGGTGAAGACGCGCGCGACTTCGACGATGCCGTGTATTGCGAGCCGGCCAAGGTCGGCAAAGGCAAGGGCTGGCGCTTGCTGGTGGCGATTGCCGACGTGAGCAACTATGTGCAGACCGGCTCGGCCATCGACATCGACGCCTACGACCGCGCCACCTCGGTGTACTTTCCGCGCCGCGTGATTCCCATGTTGCCGGAAAAACTCTCCAACGGGCTTTGCTCGCTGAACCCCGGCGTGGAGCGGCTGTGCATGGTGTGTGACATGCTGGTCAACGCCAAAGGCGAGGTGCACGCCTACCAGTTCTACCCTGCGGTGATGTTCAGCCACGCGCGCTTCACTTACACCGAAGTGGCGGCCATTCTTCAGAACACGCGCGGCCCTGAGGCGAGCCAGCGCAAGGCACTGGTGCCTTACTTGCTCAACCTGCACGACGTGTACCGCGCCTTGCTGGCGGCGCGCGGCGAGCGCGGTGCGGTGGACTTCGAGACCACCGAAACGCAGATCGTCTGCGACGAATCGGGCCGCATCGAAAAAATCATTCCGCGCACCCGCAACGACGCGCACAAGGTGATTGAAGAAGCGATGTTGGCGGCCAACGTCTGTTCGGCCGATTTCATCAGCGAAGGCAAGCACACCGGCCTGTTCCGCGTGCACGAAGGCCCCACGCCCGAGAAGCAGGAAATCCTGCGCAACTACCTCAAGGCCATGGGCGTGTCGCAGACCATCGGCGACAACCCCAAGCCGGCCGACTTTCAGAAGATCGCGGCGGCCACCAAGGACCGGCCCGAGTCGCAACAGATCCACACCATGCTGCTGCGCTCCATGCAGCAGGCGATCTACACGCCGGTCAACAGCGGCCACTTCGGTCTGGCCTTCGAGGCTTACACCCACTTCACCAGCCCCATTCGCCGTTACCCCGACCTGCTGGTGCACCGCGTGATCAAGGCGATCCTGGCGCGTCAGCGTTACGAGTTGCCAGCCCTGCCCACGCCGGGCGAAGCGCACGCCAAGCTGAGCAAGCGACTGGCCAGTCGCGCCAAACCCTTGGCGGTGGGGGAGGTCGTCAAGAAGCCGTCCGTTGACACGATGGCCTGGCAGGCTGCCGGCCTGCACTGCAGCGCCAACGAGCGCCGGGCTGACGAAGCCAGCCGCGATGTGGAGGCCTGGCTCAAATGCAAATACATGCGCGAGCACCTGGGCGAGGAGTTCAGCGGTGTCGTGAGTTCGGTCACCAGCTTTGGCCTGTTCGTCACGCTTGATGCGATGTACGTTGAAGGTCTGGTGCACATCACCGAACTCGGTGGTGAGTACTTCCGCTTTGACGAGGCGCGGCAGGAATTGCGCGGCGAGCGCACCGGCATCCGCTACGCGTTGGGCAGCCGCGTGCAGGTGCAGGTGAGCCGTGTGGATCTGGATGGTCGGCGCATCGACTTCCGTCTGGTCAGCGGAGACGACGATCTGGTGTTGCGCGCGATGCGTGACAAGACCGGCCAGGCGGGTGTTGCCGAGAGCACTGTCGGCGCGGGGCGTGGGGGCAAAGCGCACCGGGGGCGCGGCGCTGAGGGTGCCGCTGCCGTCCGACAGGAGCAGTCACCGCGTGTCCCGTCGAGAGATGCAAAGCCGGTTGGGAAAAAGGCGGTGAGCAAGAAGTCGGACCGTGGTTCAGCCCGCAGCACCGCCAACCAGCCACGCAAGAGCCGCCGTTGAGTGCCTCGAATGTGGTGAGCGCAGCGGTGAAAAAACCGGCACCAGCCCCGGCAAAAAAGCGGGTTGCCAAAGCGGCCACGGTGTCAGCAGACCGCCCGTTGCGCATCGGCGTGTCGGCCCGCTTGCTCTACCAGGTGCCCTCGGAGCTCGGGTTTCGCAACAAGAACCTGCAGTACATCGAACAGTCGCTGGCGCACTGGATCATGGAGCACGGTGCCATCGCCTTCATGGTGCCCGCCGTCGCGCACGACAGCAAACACGCGGCGCGCCACCTGAGGGTGGAGCACGTGGTGCAGGAGCTCGATGCGCTGGTGCTGCAGGGCGGGGCCGATGTGGCGCCGCAGACGTATGGGCAAGCGCCAATCGACCCGCGTTGGCAGGGCGACGTTGTTCGCGACAAATACGAACTTGCCTTGCTCAGGACTTTTCTGGCGCAGAAGAAACCGGTGCTGGGCGTGTGCCGTGGTGCGCAGCTGCTCAACGTGGCGTTCGGCGGCACGCTGTACCAGGACATTCCCACGCAGTGCCCGGCGGCCCACGCCCACGTGGACACCGATCTGTACGACCAGCTCGAACATGACGTGACTTTTCTGCAGGGCACGGCGTTGACCAAGCTGTATCCCCATGCTTCGCAACTGCGCGTGACCAGCATCCACCACCAGGCGGTGGCGCAGCTGGGCAAGGGCATGGTGGTGGAGGCGGTGTCGACGCTGGACGGCATGGTGGAGGCGATTCGCTGGACGGGCGATGCGTACGCACGCGGCGTGCAGTGGCATCCGGAGTTCCACCACGGTCGGCACGCGCTGGCCGACAGTTCGCCGATCATGCTGGACTTCCTGGAGGCGTCCAGGGCAGCGGCCATGGAGCGGCTGGGCTCGGGCCGCGAGCCCGATCCGCGCGTGCCTCGTCCGCCGCTGAGGCTGTCGGGCGACTGACCTTCAATTCCCAGGCCATCAACAGCCGACCCCCACAACAAGACTGCAACGCATGAGCATCGTTTTTTTTCTCCTTGAAACCCTGTTCTTTTTCCTGATGGCCTTGGCTTTGCTGCGGGCCTGGATGAACCATCTGCGCGTGCACATGTCGGCCCAGCCCGGTCGGTTTGCCATCGCGGTGACCGACTGGCTGGTCCAGCCTGTGCGACGCATGCTCCCGCGAGCGCTGGCGCAGAGCCGCATCGATTGGGGCAGCCTGCTGTCGGCGATCTTGCTGGCGTTGGCGTATGGCGGCATCTGGCTGATGCTGGCGTCCGGCGTGTCGGAGGTTTCGGCCTCGCCCATCACCTGGGTGCTCACCATCCTGACCATGGCACTGCGCATCCTGGTGCGCACGTTGCTGCAGGGATTGATGGTCCTGTTGATCGGTTACGCCATCCTGTCGTGGGTGCAGCCGCAGTCGCCGGTGATGGCCACACTCGATCGGCTGTTGGCGCCGTTGCTGCGCCCGATTCGCCGCGTGATTCCGCTTGTGGGCGGTGTCGACCTGTCGGTGCTGGTGCTCATCATCTTGCTGCAGGTCGGCTTGATGGCCCTGGGCTGAGCCTGAGCCTCGCGGTCAGGCGACGGGTCTGACTCGCAGTGCAAGACGACCGGCCACCAGCGCCTCACCCGGGCTCCATTGATCCGCCAGCCAGCCGTGCTGAAACACGGCGCTGGCCACCCGATCCACGGCATCGGCAGTTGACGAGAGTGGTCTTGCCAGAGCGCTGCCGATCATGCCCGCCAGCACATCCCCGGTTCCTGCGGTGGCCAGCGCGGCGTTGCCCGTGGGGTTGATGCGCGGGATCTCGTGTGGCGCGGCGACGACTGTGCCCGAGCCTTTGAGCACACAAATGGCGTCGAAGCGTTCGGCGATGGTTTGGGCGGTCTGCAGCCGATGGGACATCACCTGCGGTGTGTCGGTGCCGAGCAGCCGCGCTGCTTCCAGCGGGTGCGGCGTGAGCACAGTGCTCCAGCCGCGCGAGCGGCGGTGGCTCAGCAAAGCTTGCAGTTGGCCATCGCGAGCGATGGCGTTGAGGGCATCGGCGTCCA
The DNA here is from genome assembly GCF_048549895.1 of Hydrogenophaga sp. Taxonomy (GTDB): domain Bacteria; phylum Pseudomonadota; class Gammaproteobacteria; order Burkholderiales; family Burkholderiaceae_C; genus Hydrogenophaga. The sequence continues at coordinate 26,664 of NZ_JBLYYB010000202.1, read as the reverse complement.
GCACCAGCGTGGGGGCGCCGGCCAGCAGCTGTGGCAGGATCGCCGCCACCGCTGCACCGCCGCCGCAGCCCGCAACGACGCTGGCTTGCTGCAGCAGAGGTGCATCGAGCAGGGTGTCTGGCCGGCGAAACATGAGCTCGGGGCACACCGGATCCCAGGTGGTTTGAAAGGGCAAACCCGCTTCCAGCAGGCCAATGAACACCCGTCCTGCGCCAGCGTGCAACGCTGCCCGGCCAGCCAGGATGGCTGCGCCCGTCATGCCCGCACCTGTGGAGCCCACGCCCTGTCCACCGATCACGACCACGTCGCCAAAGCTGCCCTTGTGGCTGGCGTGCGCCAAGGTTTGCCGAGGCTGCGCATGCGGAGCCTGGCCCGCCAACCGGGCCGTCACAGGCACATCGACAGCCGAGGTGCCCAGATCGTCAAACCAGATCTGGCCCGCCGCATCACGCCCCTGCCCGGTGAACAGCCCTGGCTTGAGGGTCAGCAATGACAGGGTGTGGCGCGGTCCTGGACGCGTGCCAGCCGAGAGGCTGTGGCTCTCAAGTGCGATCGAAGCCAGCACGCCCGTGTCGGCGTGCAGTCCGCTGGGCAGGTCCACACACAACACCGGCGCTGCTGTGGTGCGCAGCCACGCCAGCCACGTTGCCAGCACGCCTGTGGGTGGTCGAAGCGTTCCGATGCCCAGCAGCGCGTCGATGGCGAAGTCGGCGTCCCGGGGTGGCGTGGTCTGAAACGCGACCCCTGCGGCCTGCGCTGCCACAAGTGCCTGGCGTGCGTCGGGCGGCAGCCTTGCAACAGACGCATCGTCGTTCGCCGTGTGCGTCACCACCACCCGCAAGGCGCTGCCCGACCGCCGAGCCCACGTGTGGAGGTGTGTGGCCGCCACCAGACCATCACCACCGTTGTTGCCCGGGCCGCAAGCCACCCAGATGCATCGCGCGTGAGGCGCCAGCGCCTGCGCAAGCCGCGCCACCGCCTCGCCCGCCCGCGCCATCAAGGCGTGGCGGGGCAGGGCGGCCTGTGCGGTTTGCTCGATGGCGCGCGTGGCTGCCGTGTCAAACAGAGACTCAGGCCGATCGTTGGTGATGAGTCGCATGGGCCTGAGTCTGGCTCAAAGTCCGCAGCGTTGGGGTGAGCTGGCGGCCAGATCGATGTCGGGCGCTCGGCCGCCCATGCGGTCGGCCAGTGCCCGGGCGGCACCACACGCCACAGACCATCCGGCCTGCCCGTGGCCCAGGTTCAGCCAGATACCCGGCAGCCGGCTCGCACCAATCAAGGGCATGCCATCGGACGCGGTGGCCTGGACACCTCGCCATTCCTGCACGCTGCCCGCCGGGCCGCCCAGGCGCACAGCGCCCGGAAACCAGTCTGCGAGAGCGCTGTACAAACGTTGTAGCGCGGCTTTGGACGGCGCGCCAGACTCGCGCCCCCATTCGGCACCGCCGGCCACGCGCACGCGTTGACCCAGGCGGGCGATCGAAATGCCGTGCCGTGCATCCAGCACCGCCGATTGCGGGGCGTCCATCGGTTCGCGAACCGCTGCACTCAGCGAGTGCCCGACCACGGCTTGCAGGGGCAATCTCAGCCCCAACGGAGCGAGCATGCCCACAGCGGCCAGGCCCGCGCAGATCACCACCGCGTCGAAGCGCGCGCCACGGTCGCTTGACGCGCCTCCTGGATGGGACGCGGTGAGTGTGAGGGTGAGGTTCACACCCGAACCGGGTTGTGGCTCGATGCGACTGACGATGGTGTTGAACTCGAATTGACAGCCCAGCCGCTGGGTCTGGGCGCGCAGCAGCACCGCGAATTTCCGGCAATTGGCCACCGCCTCACCGCCGAGCTCGACAGCGCCGTGCAGCGGCGTTTCAGCGTTGAGCGAGGGCTCCAGGGTGCGCGTCTCCTCGGCCGAGAGCATCCTGGCCGCGAGGCCGAGGTCGCGCAGTTGCTGAAGTGGTGTGTTGGCTGCGGTGGCCTCCTGCTCGGTGCGCAGCAGAACCAGCATGCCGTGGCTGCGGTCGTGTTCGAACTGGTACTGGTCTGTGATCGCCTGTTGCCGCTCCTGGCTGTAGCGCAGCCATCGGTGAATCTGCGCGTGGTTCGACACACATTGCGGGCCCTGGCCAGCCTTGCGCCACTGCCGCAGCCAGCCCCATTCGCCGGCGCTGGGCAGGCGAGACAGCTTCAGCCTGGCCCCCTGGGAAGACCAGGGCCATGCGAGGCGCTGGTGGTCGACCGTCCAGGGCGCTGTCCAGCCCGGCGCAATGAGCGCTCCATTGGCAAAACTGGCTTCTTCGGCCACCGTGCTTCGCCGCTCGAACACCGTCACCTCATGACCTTCCACGGTCAGCTCATGCGCGCAGCTGATGCCCACGACGCCCGCACCCACGATCGCAATTTTCAAACCAGGCTCCCGGAAAGCTGCATTGTGCAGGCGAGAGGCGCGCGCGCATCGGCACACAGGAGGCTGGGCAAGGTGTCGAGCATGGGTGAGGCACACGAAAGGGGCGTGTGCGGTGAAGGCGGCGCGACCGCTGGAAGGTACTGAAGGGAGGTGGGCTGCTATAATCGACAGGCTTTGCAGATCACGGCTTGGGCAGGAGCTTCAGCCACCTCGCAAAGACAATCGCAAACCAGCCCAACCGGGTGTCGTCTGCGGCAACCCAATCACATCAGACGGGGTGGCCAACAGGGGATCGGGGCTGGATTTTAGACTCAACCTCTGGAAAGTTAACTCATGTCAATCTCCATGCGCGAAATGCTGGAAGCCGGTGTCCATTTTGGCCACCAGACCCGCTTCTGGAACCCCAAGATGGCTCCGTACATCTTCGGTCACCGCAACAAAATCCACATCGTCAACCTCGAAAAGACGCTGCCTCTGTTTGAAGACGCAGCCAAGTTCGTGCGTCAACTCTCCGCCAACCGCGGCACCATTCTGATGGTGGGTACCAAGCGCCAGTCGCGCGACATCGTGGCCCAGGAAGCCCGCCGTGCAGGCGTGCCTTTCGTCGACCAGCGCTGGCTCGGCGGCATGCTCACCAACTTCAAGACGGTCAAGACCTCGATCAAGCGCTTGAAGGACATGCAGGCCCAAAAAGAAGCTGGCCTGGACAGCATGACCAAGAAGGAGCAACTGACGTTCTCCCGCGAAATGGAAAAGCTGGAAAAAGACATCGGCGGCATTCAGGACATGACCTCGCTGCCCGACGCCATCTTCGTGATCGACGTGGGCTTCCACAAGATCGCCGTGCTCGAAGCGCAGAAGCTGGGCATCCCGTTGGTCGGCGTGGTTGATACCAACCATTCGCCCGTGGGCATCGACTACGTGATCCCCGGTAACGACGACTCGGCCCGTGCCGTGGCGCTGTACGCCCGTGGCATCGCTGACGCAATCCTTGAAGGCCGCAGCAACGCCGTCAACGACGTCGTGAAAGCCGTTGCCGCCGAAGGCGCCGACGAGTTCGTCGAAGTCAAGGAAAACACCGCTGCTTGAAGGCGCTGTTCCCACGAAAGAGGGGCTCGTGAGCCCCTTTTTCGCACCGAAAACCGATCATTGAACATGGCCGACTTCACCCAACGGGGCGAAGCGGCGCCAAGGAGAAGACAGATGGCAATTACCGCAAGCATGGTCGCTGAACTGCGCGCCAAGACCGACGCTCCCATGATGGAGTGCAAAAAAGCCCTGACCGAGGCCGACGGCGACATGGCCAAGGCCGAAGAGCTGCTGCGCGTCAAGCTGGGCACCAAGGCCGGCAAGGCCGCCAGCCGCGTGACCGCCGAAGGCGTGGTCGCCAGCTTCATCGAGGGCACGACCGGTGGCCTGATCGAAGTCAACTGCGAAACCGACTTCGTCACCAAGAACGACAGCTTCCTGGCACTCGCCAAGGCCGCAGCCGAACTCGTGGCCAAGCACCAGCCGGCCGACGTGGCCGCCCTGGGTGCGCTCTCTTACAGCCAGGACGGCTTTGGCCCCACGCTGGAAGACGTGCGCAAGGGTTTGATCGGCAAGATCGGCGAGAACATGTCGTTCCGCCGCTTCAAGGCCTACAGCGGCGCCAGCAAGCTGGCTGGCTACCTGCACGGCACCCGCATCGGCGTGGTGGTGGAGTTTGAGGGCGAAGAAGCTGCAGCCAAGGACGTCGCCATGCACGTGGCCGCCATGAAGCCTGTTGCCTTGACCAGCGGCGACGTGCCCGCCGAATTCATCGAGCGCGAGCGCTCGGTGGCCACGGCCAAGGCCGACGAAGCCAACAAGGAACTCGAAGCCGCCGGCAAGCCCGCGCAGAGCGCCGAGATCGTGGCCAAGCGCATCGATGGCGCTGTGCAGAAATACCTCAAGGAAGTGTCGCTGTTCAACCAGCCCTTCGTGAAGAACGACAAGCAGACAGTCGAGGCCATGCTCAAGGCTGCCGGCACCACCGTCAAGGGTTTCACTTTGTACGTGGTGGGCGAGGGCATCGAGAAGAAGGTGGACGACTTCGCTGCCGAGGTGGCCGCTCAGGTGGCCGCAGCCAAGGGCGCTTGAACGTCCTGCCGCAGCAGCCCAGGCTGCTGCTCTGAACAAGACAACGGGCCGCAAGGCCCGTTGTCTTGTGTGCCACCGACACCGAAGGAGCGCCGCTCCTCGGTACACTTGCCGGCTGAATCTTGTGTTTTTGCTACCTGAAAGTTGTCACATGCCTGCCTACAAACGGATTCTGTTGAAGTTGTCGGGTGAAGCCCTGATGGGCGACGACGCCTTCGGCATCAACCGGGCCACCATCGTGCGCATGGTGGAAGAAATTGCAGAAGTCACCCGCCTGGGTGTCCAGGTGGCCATCGTCATCGGTGGCGGCAACATCTTCCGCGGTGTGGCGGGTGGGTCGGTCGGCATGGACCGAGCCACCGCCGACTACATGGGCATGCTGGCCACCGTGATGAATTCGCTGGCGCTGGCCGACACGATGGACAAGGCTGGCCTGGTGGCCCGTGTGATGTCGGCCATTGCCATCGAGCAGGTGGTCGAGCCTTACGTGCGCCCCAAGGCCCTGCAGTACCTCGAAGAGGGCAAGGTCGTGGTGTTTGCCGCCGGCACGGGCAACCCGTTTTTCACCACCGACACGGCTGCTGCCTTGCGGGGTGCCGAAATCGGCGCCGAAATCGTGCTCAAGGCCACCAAGGTGGATGGTGTGTACAGTGCCGACCCCAACAAAGACCCCAACGCCACGCGGTATGCATCGATCACCTTTGACGAGGCCATGCACAAAAACCTGCAGGTCATGGATGCCACAGCGTTTGCCTTGTGTCGTGACCAGAAACTGCCGGTGAAGGTGTTTTCGATCTTCAAGCCCGGCGCGCTGCGCGATGTGGTGATGGGCAAAGACGAAGGCACGCTGGTTCACGTGTGACGCCCGATGGCCCGCACCACTTGCTGATTTGAGGAGTTTTCATGAGCGTTGACGACATTCGAAAAACCGCCGAGCACAAAATGATGCAATCGGTGGAGGCCTTCAAGAACGGCCTGACCAAGATCCGAACCGGCCGTCCGAACCCGGCGCTGCTCGACACCGTGCACGTGGACTACTACGGCGCGATGTTGCCCTTGTCCCAGGTGGCCAATCTCACCTTGCTGGATTCGCGCACGATCGGCGTGGCACCTTGGGAGAAGGGCATGGGCGCCAAGATCGAGAAAGCCATTCGCGAGTCCGATCTGGGCCTGAACCCGTCAAGCCAGGGCGATCTGATTCGTGTGCCGATGCCCCCCATGACCGAAGAGCGCCGCAAGGAACTCACCAAGGTGGTGAGGGGTGATGGCGAAGCCGCCAAGATCGCCATCCGCAACCTGCGCCGTGATGCCAACGAACAGGTGAAGAAGCTGGTGAAGGAAAAGCTGGCGTCTGAAGACGACGATCGCCGTTCGCAGGAAGACATCCAGAAACTCACCGACCGGGTCATCAACGAGGTGGACCGCCTCGTGGCCGGCAAGGAACAGGACATCATGGCGGTTTGACCGCCCGTCTGTTTGCGCAACCCCTCGCACCGCGACACATGGCCCCGCCCAGTCCCACGCCCAACGCATCACCCGCTTCATTGCCCCGGCACGTGGCCATCGTGATGGACGGCAATGGTCGCTGGGCGCAGAAGCGCTGGTTGCCGCGTGTGGCCGGGCACAAGCAGGGCGTCGAGGCGCTGCGCCGTATCGTCAAGGCTTGCCTGGAACGCGGCGTTGGCGTGTTGACCGTGTTTGCGTTTTCTTCCGAAAACTGGAACAGACCGGTGGAAGAGGTGTCCAGCCTGATGGATTTGCTGGTGCTTGCTCTGTCGAGAGAGGTGCCCTCGCTGAGTGGCAACGGCGTGCGCCTGCACTTCCCCGGCGACAGACGCGGTTTGTCCAACCGAGTGGTGCAAGGCCTCACGGCGGCCGAGCGCGATACCGCCCACAACCACAAGCTGGTGCTCAACGTCTGTTTCAACTACGGAGGCCGCTGGGACATGGCCCAGGCTGCGCAGCGGCTGGCGGCGCAGGGGCTTGAGATCACGGAAGAAAGCCTCAACGGTGAGCTGGCCCTGGCGCACGTGCCCGATCCCGATCTCCTCATCCGCACTGGGGGTGAGCTGCGCATCAGCAACTTCCTGCTCTGGCAGGCCGCCTACACAGAGCTGGTGTTCACCGAATGCCTGTGGCCTGACTTTGATGCGGCTGAACTGGACCGCGCCCTGCTCGAATACGCCAACCGCGAGCGGCGCTTCGGCCAGACATCGGAGCAAGTCGGCCAGGCCGAGCCCATGCTGGCTGCGGGTGGCGATCGACATGCTTAGACAGCGCGTCATCACCGCCGTGTTGCTGCTGGCGGTGTTGTTGCCCGCGCTGTTTTATCCCTCTATCGCCCCCTTTGCCGCCCTCACGCTGTTGCTGATCGTGGCAGCCGGCTGGGAGTGGGCGCGGCTCAATGGGGCGGGCTCACGCCTGTCGCTTGCGCTGGGCTGCGGCCTGGGTGCGTTGATGGCCGCCATCTGGATGTTGGACGGGCTGATGCAGTCGTGGCGTGGTTTGTGGATGGTGGTTGGAACGTTGTGGGTGTTGCTGTCTGTGGCCATGCTCGTGCGCGGTGTCCCGGGTTGGGGGGCATGGCCAGCCGGTCTGCGCCTGTGGATGGGACTGGTGCTGATCGGCTGCGCGTGGCTGGCCATGGTGCAGGCCCGCCTGGTGGGGTTGGAATTTTTGCTGTCGGTGCTGCTGCTGGTGTGGGTCGCCGACATTGCGGCTTACGCAGGCGGCAGGACACTGGGGCGGCGCAAACTGGCGCCCTCCATCAGTCCGGGAAAATCGTGGGAGGGTGCCTTCAGTGGGCTCGTGGGCGTGTTCTTGCTGGCAGCAGCGTGGCTCTGGGCCGATGGGCAAGGCGCTGGCAGCGCGACCAGCCTGTACGCCCGCCTGTGGACTTTCGGACCGTTACCCGCAGTGGCGTCACTCGCCTTCATGGTTTGCATGAGCGTGGTCGGTGACCTGGTGGAGTCGCTGGTCAAGCGCAGTGCCGGGGTGAAGGATTCCAGCGGCCTGCTGCCTGGCCACGGCGGCGTGCTCGACCGTGTTGACGCCCTGCTGCCGGTCTTGCCTCTGGCCATGATGCTCACCACTTTTTGATTTCCATGAACGCCACGCAGTCCATCACCATCCTCGGCTCCACCGGCTCCATCGGCAAAAGCACGCTGGACGTGCTGGCACGCCATCCCGATCGCTACCGGGTGTTCGCCCTCACGGCCGCCACACAGGTCGACCTGATGCTGGAGCAATGTCGGCAGTTTTCTCCCCGGTATGCAGTGATGGTGAGCCCGGCGCATGCCAGGCAGCTCGCCGACCGGGTGAGTGAACTCGGCCTGAAGGTGCAGGTGCTTTCGGGTGCAGCGGCCTTGTGCGAGGTGTGTATCGACCCGGACGTGGACGCGGTCATGGCCGCCATCGTGGGTGCGGCGGGCCTCGCGCCCAGCCTGGCCGCTGCGCAGGCCGGCAAAAAACTTCTGCTGGCCAACAAGGAAGCGCTGGTGGTCGGCGGTGCCTTGTTCATGCAGGCGGTGCGCGACGGGGGTGCCACCTTGTTGCCCATCGACAGCGAACATTCGGCCGTGTTCCAGTCGTTGCCCGAAGACCCGGCGTCGTGGTCGCGCCGGGTGGAGAAGATTGTGTTGACCGCATCGGGTGGGCCATTTCGCACGCGCGACCTGCAGACGCTTGCCCAGGTGACGCCGAACGAGGCTTGCGCCCACCCCAACTGGGTGATGGGGCGCAAGATATCGGTGGACTCCGCCACCATGATGAACAAGGCGCTCGAAGTGATCGAGGCCTGCTACCTGTTCGGTCTTCCCCCGGGGCGGATCGAGGTGGTGATCCATCCGCAAAGCGTGATTCACTCCATGGTCCAGTACACCGATGGTTCGGTGGTGGCGCAACTGGGCACGCCCGACATGCGTGTGCCGATTGCCTACGGCCTGGCCTGGCCCGAGCGCATGGCCTCGGGCGCTGCACCGCTGGATTTCGGCGCCCTCGGAGCGCTGACTTTTGAAACACCGGATGCCCAGCGTTTCCCGGGACTTCAACTGGCCTGGGATGCCCTGGCCGGCCCGGTGGGCACCACCGCCGTGCTCAACGCGGCCAACGAGGTCGCGGTGGCGGCGTTTCTCGATCAGCGGCTTCGCTTTGATCAGATCCACGTCATCAACGATGCAACTTTGCAGGCGTTGGTGCCCTCCAAACCTTGCGACCTGCCGGACTTGCTGGCCATTGACCAGGAGGCCCGCGATCTGGCCCAGCGTCAGGTCGAACGCCTGTTGCGCTGAACCCGCTGCCTCGCAGACGCTGAGGCAAGCGCCTTCAACTTCACGACCCGTCCGCCATGCTCACACTCGTTGCCTTTGTGGTTGCCCTCGGTCTGTTGATTGCGGTGCACGAATACGGTCACTACCGCGTGGCTGTGGCCTGCGGTGTGAAGGTGCTGCGTTTCTCCGTGGGCTTTGGCAAGCCGTTGCTCACCTGGCGGAAAAAGGGAAGTCCCACAGAGTTCGTGCTTTGCATGCTGCCCTTGGGCGGTTATGTGCGCATGCTCGACGAACGCGAGGCGCCGGTGGATGCCACCGAGCGCCATCTGGCCTTCAACACCCAGCCTCTGCGTTCGCGCGCGGCCATCGTGGCGGCCGGTCCGGCGGCCAACCTGCTGCTGGCGGTGGCCCTGTATGCCGTGGTGAACTGGAGCGGCGTCGAAGAGCCCAAGCCCGTGCTGGCCAGCCCGGCCATCGGCTCACTCGCCGAGGCAGCTGGCCTGCGCGGCGGGGAATGGGTGTCGCAGGCTGGAGCCGATGAAGAAAACCTGGCCGATGTCGGATCCTTCGAAGACCTGCGCTGGCGCCTGACCCAGGCGGCGCTGTCCAACGAAGACATGACGCTGCGGGTGAGCAACGAGGAGGGCGGCGCACCACGCGTGGTCGTGTTGCCGTTGGCTGGGCTTGATGTGCGCGAAGCCGACGCCTCGCTGTTCCAGAAGATCGGCATCACCGGTCCATGGACCCAACCCGTGGTGGGCGAGGTGATGGCAGGTGGTGCGGCTGCGGCTGCGGGCCTGCTTGCCGGTGACAAGGTGCGCAGTGTTGATGGCGCTGCCGTACCCGACGGGCAGCGGCTGCGTGCGCTCATACGGGCCTCCACCGGCCCGGCAGGCGAGGCGCGCGAGCAGCGATGGTCGGTCGATCGCAACGGCCAACGCCTTGAGTTGTCAGTCAAGCCGGTGCCCGAGAAACAAGGTGATGCGTGGGTGGGGCGCGTGGGAGCCTACATTGGTGCGGCGCCCGAAATGATGACGGTGCGCCATGGCCCGGTCGACGGCCTGCTCAAGGGGGTAGCACGCACATGGGAAGTGTCTTGGCTCACGCTCAAGATGATGGGGCGCATGCTGATCGGGGAAGCCTCGGTCAAAAACCTCAGCGGTCCGCTGACGATCGCCGATTACGCGGGTAAATCCGCCAGCCTGGGCATCACCTCTTACATCCTGTTTCTGGCCCTCATCAGCGTGAGTCTGGGCGTGCTGAACCTGCTGCCTCTGCCCGTCTTGGACGGGGGGCACCTGATGTATTATCTTTGGGAGGGTGTGACCGGTCGCAGCGTATCTGACGTCTGGATGGAGCGCCTGCAGCGCGGTGGTGTCGTGGTCCTCATGGCGCTCATGTCCGTTGCCTTGTTCAATGATGTGGCCCGCTTGGCTGGCTGAACACTTTTCCTCATGACAAAAAACAAAAACGGTCTGCGTGGCCTGACCCTTTCAGTGCTCGCGACCGCCTTGCTGAGCGCGTTGCCTGCATGGGCCGTTGACCCTTTCACTTTGCGCGACATCCGCGTGGAAGGCCTGCAGCGGGTTGAGCCTGGCACCGTGTTTGCCTCGTTGCCCTTTCGCATCGGCGACCAGTACAACGACGACAAGGGATCCACGGCGATCCGCTCCTTGTTTGGCCTCGGCTTGTTCAGCGACATCCGGCTGCAGATCAACGGCGACGTGCTGGTCGTGATCGTGGAAGAACGCCCCACAGTGGCCGATGTGAGCTTTTCCGGCATCAAGGAATTCGACAACGAGGTGCTGACCAAAGCGCTGCGCGATATCGGTCTGACCGAAGGTCGGCCCTTCGACAAGGCGCTGGCCGACCGGGCCGAGCAGGAGCTCAAGCGTCAGTACATCAGCAGGAGCATGTACGCCGCGCAGGTGGTCACCACCGTCACACCCGGCGAACGCAACCGGGTCAATCTCAACTTCAGCGTGGTCGAAGGTGACATCGCCAAGATCAAGGACATCCGGATCGTGGGCAACCAGGCCTTCTCCGAATCCACCTTGCGCAACTTGTTCGATCTGGACACAGGCGGCTGGCTCAGCTGGTACACCAAATCCGACCGGTATTCACGCGCCAAGCTCAACGCCGATATCGAAACCCTGCGCTCGTACTACCTCACGCGCGGCTACCTCGAGTTCCGCATCGACTCCACGCAGGTCGCCATCTCGCCCGACAAGCAGGACATGTCGATCACGCTCAACATCACCGAAGGCAACCGCTACGTGGTGTCGTCGGTGACGCTAGAAGGCGAGTACCTGGGCAAGGAAGAAGAGTTCAAGTCGCTTGTGACCTTGCGTGCTGGCGAGGCCTACAACTCCGAAGACGTGACTAGCACGGTCAAGGCGTTCACCGATTACTTCGGTGCCTTCGGCTACGCCTTCGCTCAGGTCGAGGCCACGCCCGAGATCGACCGCGTGAACAAACGTGTTGCCTTCGTGGTGCGTGGTCAGCCTGCACGGCGTGTGTACGTGCGCCGCATCAACGTGGAAGGCAACAACCGCACGCGCGATGAAGTCGTGCGCCGCGAATTCCGCCAGCTTGAATCGGCGTGGTACGACAGTGATCGCATCCGTTTGTCGCGCGACCGGGTTGACCGGCTGGGTTTCTTCACCGAAGTCGGTGTCGACACCCAGCAAGTGCCCGGTTCGCCAGACCAGGTCGACCTGACGATCTCGGTGGCGGAAAAGCCCACCGGCAACCTATCGCTCGGCGCGGGCTATTCGCAGGCCGAACAGCTCTCCATCATCGCCGGCATCCGGCAGGAAAACGTGTTCGGCTCGGGCAATTACCTCGGCATTGACATCAACACCAGCAAGTTCAACCGGCAGCTGGTGCTCAGCACGGTCGACCCTTACTTCACGCCCGATGGCATTTCGCGCAGCATCGACGCTTACTACCGCACGACGCGCCCTTATGACAGCCAGTCCGAGACGGGCGACTACCGTCTGATCACCAAAGGCACTTCAATTCGCTTTGGTGTGCCCTTCACCGAAGCGGACACGGTGTTCTTCGGCGTGGGCGTTGAGCAGACAACGATCGAGCCGGGCATTTTCCTGCCAGTGGCTTACCAGGATTACAGAAACCAGTTTGGCGAAACCAGCAACACCGTGCCTCTGACGGTGGGCTGGTCGCGCGATACCCGCGACAGTGCACTGGTCCCTACCCGCGGCCGTCTGCAGCGTTTCAACACCGAACTCGGTGTGGCAGGTGACGCCCGATATGTCAAGGCGAACTACCAGTTTCAGCAGTACTTCCCGTTGAGCAAGCAGTACACGCTGGCTCTGAACAGCGAACTGGGCTTCGGCAAAGGCCTGGGTGGTCGACCCTATCCGGTGTTCAAGAACTTCTTCGGTGGTGGCCTGGGTTCCGTGCGTGGTTTCGAACAAGGCACGCTTGGCCCGGTGTCCCCCGTGACGGGATCCCCGGAGACCGTCAACATTGGCGGCAACCGCAGCATTGCCCTGAACGCCGAGTTCATCACACCCTTCCCCGGTGCTGGCAATGACCGCAGCCTGCGCATGTTCGGATTCGTGGACATTGGCAACGTGTTTGGTGAGAACGACACCCGTGTGAATGCCACCGACCTGCGCGCCTCGGTTGGTTTGGGCCTAAGCTGGATCTCGCCCATCGGCCCACTCAGATTCGCCATCGCCAATCCCATCCGGAAATTCACCGGCGATAAAATCCAGAAATTCCAGTTTCAGATCGGAACCTCCTTTTGATGAAGACACTATCCAGCCTGTTCAACCGCAAGACGCTCGTTGCCGTGGCCCTGGGGCTCGCAACGCTTGGCGTCGCAGCGCAAGACCTGCGCATCGGTTTTGTGAATCTGGAGCGCATCCTGCGCGACTCCAATTCGGCCAAAGCCGCCCAGACCAAGCTTGAGCAGGAGTTCTCCCGGCGCGAGAAAGAAGTGCAGGGCCTCGCGGCCCAGCTGAAGTCGGCGTCGGAGAAGTTCGAGCGCGAAGCGCCCACCCTGCCCGAAGGCCAGCGCACCACGCGCCAGCGCCAACTGGTCGAGCAGGACCGCGATTTCCAGCGCAAGCAGCGTGAGTTCCAGGAAGACCTGAACATGCGCAAGAACGAAGAACTGCAAAGCGTGCTGGAGCGCGCCAACCGCGTGATCCGCCAAGTGGCCGAGGCCGAGAAGTTCGACCTGGTCATCCAGGAAGCCGTCTACATCAATCCCAAGCACGACATCACCGACAAGGTGCTCAGCGGCTTGAACGGCAGCAAGTAAGCCGCAGGGTCCGGGTGTGTCGCGGCCACTGGGCTCCATTGTCGAAGCCCTTGGTGGCGAGCTTGTCGGCGCACCCGACACCCCCATCCACCGGCTGGCCCCGCTGGCCACTGCCGGGCCCGATGCGCTGGCCTTCATTGCCAACGCCCGCTACGCGTCCCAGATCGCCACCACCCGCGCAGCCTGCCTGATCGTTCCGCTCTCGCTGCGTGGTGCGGCCAGCGCGCGCGGTGCGTGCATCGTCACCGACGACCCTTACCTGTACTTCGCCCGCCTCACCCAGTGGTGGCGGCGCGAGCACGCTGTCGCCGCTCCAGCCGCCGTTCATCCGACCGCGTCGGTGCACCCGACAGCGGAACTGGCCTCGGACGCGGACGTGGGTGCGTTTGCCGTCATTGGTGCCCACGTGCGCGTGGGTGCTGGTGCTCGCGTGGGCGCGCACTGCGTGCTCGGCGACCATGTGCAGGTGGGCGCACTGACCCTGCTGCACCCCCGCGTGACGGTGGGCGAGCGCTGCAGTCTGGGCGACCGCTGCGTGCTCCATTCGGGCGTGGTCATCGGCGCGGACGGATTTGGCTTTGCGCCGCACCAGGGGCAATGGATCAAGATCGAGCAGCTCGGCGCCGTGCGCATCGGCAACGACGTGGAGATTGGTGCCAACACCTGCATCGACCGCGGCGCGCTGGACGACACCGTGATTGAGGACGGCGTGAAGCTCGACAACCTGATCCAGATCGGCCACAACGTGCGCGTGGGTACGAACACGGCCATGGCCGGCTGCGTCGGCGTGGCGGGCAGTGCCACCATCGGCGCGGGCTGCACCATCGGGGGCGGTGCCGTGGTGCTGGGGCACCTGAAGCTGGCCGATGGCGTTCACGTGTCGGCGGCCTCGGTGGTCACCCGGTCGCTGCTCAAGCCTGGCCACTACACCGGCATGTTCCCCATCGACGACAATGCGAACTGGGAAAAAAATGCTGCATCCCTCAAGCAGCTCAACCGCATTCGCGAACGTCTCAAGGCCGCAGAGCATGCGATCGAACAAGCCCTCCAGAACAACACAAAGCCATGATGGACATTCACCAGATTCTCAAGCAGCTGCCCCACCGTTATCCGTTCCTGCTGGTGGACAGGGTGCTTGAGCTCGACAAGGGCAAGCGCATCAAGGCGCTGAAAAACGTGACCATCAACGAGCCGTTTTTCGTGGGCCACTTTCCCCACCGCCCGGTGATGCCGGGTGTGCTCATGTTGGAGGCCATGGCGCAAGTTGCGGCCCTGCTGGCGTTTGACACGCTGGGTGTGACGCCCGACGACAAGACGGTGTACTACTTCGCCGGTATCGACGGTGCGCGTTTCAAGCGCCCCGTGGAGCCGGGTGACCAACTCGTGATGGACGTGACGCTGGACCGCATGAAAGCGGGCATCTTCAAGTTCAAGGGCATCACCCGCGTCGGCGAGCAGGTGGCGTGTGAAGCCGAGCTGATGTGCACCATGCGCACCATCGCCTGACGGTGGGGGAGGGCGCTCTGTGTCTCTGATCCATCCCACCGCGCTGGTGGACCCAGCCGCCGAGCTCGACAGCTCGGTGGCGGTCGGCCCCTACACCGTGATCGGCCCGAATGTGAAGGTCGGCGCGGGCACCACCATCGGCGCGCATTGCGTGATCGAGGGTCACACCACCATCGGTCGCGACAACCGCATCTTCCAGTTCAACTCGCTGGGTGCCGTGCCGCAGGACAAGAAGTACGCGGGCGAGCCGTGTGAGCTGGTCATCGGCGACCGCAACACGGTGCGCGAGTTCTGTACCTTCAACATCGGCTCGCCTGGTGATCGCGCGGTGACCCAGATCGGCAACGACAACTGGATCATGGCCTACGTGCACCTGGCGCACGACTGCGTGGTGGGCAACCACACCATCTTTGCCAACAACTCGCAGCTCGCCGGCCACGTGGTGGTGGACGACTGGGTGATCCTGGGCGGCTTCACCGTGGTGCACCAGTTCGTGCGCGTCGGCGCTCACGCCATGACGGCCATGTGCTCGCTGCTGTTTGCCGATCTGCCACCGTTTGTGATGTGCCAGGGCCAGCCGGCCCAGGCGCGTTCGATGAACTTCGAAGGCCTGCGCCGCCGCGGCTTTTCGCCCGAGCGCATCGCGGCCGTGAAGGCCATGCACAAGGCGCTTTACCGCGAAGACCTGAAGCTCGATCAGTCGGTGGAGCGCATTCGTGCGCTGACCGAGAAGACGCCTGAAGCCGCTCCCGACGTGGCCATGATGCTGGACTTCCTCGGGCAGGTGTCGCCCCAGCGCGGCATCGTGCGCTGATCCCGACATGAATTCTTCAAAACGTTTTGCCCTGGTGGCGGGCGAAACGTCGGGTGATCTGCTCGCTGGCCTGTTGCTCGGAGGGGTGCGGCAGCGATGGCCCGATCTGCAGTCTTTCGGCATCGGCGGCCCGCAAATGGCGGCGCGAGGCTTCGAGGCCTGGTGGCCCAGCGAGAAGCTGGCGGTGCGCGGCTATGTGGAGGTGCTGCGCCACTACCGCGAGATCGTCGGCATCCGCGCGCAACTGCAGCAGCGCCTGCTGTCCGCCGACCGGCCCGATGTGTTCATCGGCGTCGATGCACCCGATTTCAACCTCGACCTGGAAGCCAACCTGAAGGCGGGCGGCGTGCGCACCGTGCATTTTGTTTGCCCGTCTGTTTGGGCCTGGCGCGCCGAACGTGTCGAGAAGATTCGGCGCAGTGTTGACCATGTGTTGTGCATCTTTCCTTTCGAGCCCGAGCTGCTCGCCCGACACGACATCGCCGCCACTTACGTGGGCCATCCACTGGCCAATGTGATTCCGCTGGAGCCCGACCGTGCTGCCGCCAGAGCTGCCCTGGGTCTGCGCGAAGAAGACACCGTGGTCGCCATCCTGCCGGGCAGCCGGGCCTCCGAGGTGCAGTACCTTGCCCAGGTGTTTTTTGAAGCCGCTGTGCGTTTGCGCAGTGCACGCCCCGGCATTCGCTTCGTCGTGCCGGCCGTGCCCGCGCTGCGCGAGCGCATCGAGGCTGCGGTCCGAAGCGCTGGGCTGGGCGCCGAGTTGCAGGTGATCGCAGGCCAGTCCCACACCGCGCTGGCCGCCTGCGATGTGACTTTGATTGCCAGCGGCACGGCCACGCTGGAGGCGGCGCTGTTCAAGCGGCCCATGGTGATTGCCTACAACATGAACTGGTTGTCGTGGCAGATCATGCGGCGCAAGCAATTGCAGCCCTGGGTGGGCTTGCCCAACATCCTGTGCAATGACTTTGTGGTGCCGGAGTTTTTGCAGGACGCCGCCACGCCGCAAGCCCTGGCTCAGAGCGTGCTCGGCTGGCTCGACGCGCCTGAGAGAATCGGGGCCTTGCAGCAGCGCTTCTCTGCGCTGCACGACACCCTGCGGCGCGACACCGCCCAACTGGCCACCGATGCGATCGAAAAAGTTCTTGAAGGCTGAGCAGGCCAATCTGGTCTGGGACGTTCCGGGGCTGGTGGCCGGCGTGGACGAGGCCGGACGCGGACCGCTGGCCGGCCCCGTGGTGGCCGCGGCCGTGATCCTGGACGATCTCAAGCCCATCAAGGGCCTGGCCGATTCAAAACAACTCACCGCGCTGCGCCGCGAGCGCCTGTACGACGAAATCCGCGCCAAGGCGCTGTGCTGCAGCATCGCGCAGGCTTCGGTGGAAGAGATCGACCAGCTCAACATCCTGCAGGCCACGATGCTCGCCATGCGCCGCGCGGTGCTGGGCCTGCGGCTGAAGCCAACCAAGGTGCTGGTGGACGGCAACCGCCTGCCTGCGCTGGACGTGCTGGCCGAGGCCATCGTCTCGGGCGACGCGCTGGTGCCCTGCATCTCGGCAGCGTCCATCCTGGCCAAGGTCACGCGCGACCGCATGTTGTGCGAACTGCACCTGCAGCACCCCGAGTACGGCTTTGACCGGCACAAGGGCTACGGCACGGCCGAACATTTGCGAGCGCTGCAGGCGCATGGGGCCTTGCCCGTGCACCGGCGCTCGTTTGCACCGGTGGCGCGGGCGCTGGCCCTCGTCGGCCAACAACAGAACGCACCCGCATGAGCGAACCCACCGTCATCACCTCGCGCGACAACCCGCTGCTCAAGCGCCTGCGCGTGCTGGCGCAGGACAACACCGCCTACCGCAAGCAGGGACAGGTCTGGCTGGAAGGTGATCACCTTTGCCGCGCCTTGCTGGCCCGCGGCCACCGGCCCGCCATGGCCGTGTTCACCGACGATTTCTGGGTGCAGGCGCCGCACGACCTGCGCGATGCGTCCGACCACACCGTGACCGTGCCGCGCGCGCTCATGGCGTCCATCAGCGGGCTCGAATCGCCTGCCGGCGTGGGCTTTGTGTGGGACCTGCCCAAAGTCACCGCGCTGGACGCAGGCCAGGCCGCCGTGGTGCTGGACTGTCTGCAAGACGCCGGCAACGTGGGTTCGATCCTGCGCAGCGCGGCGGCCTTCGGTTTTGGCCAGGTGCTCGCGCTCAAAGGAACGGCCGCCCTCTGGTCGCCCAAGGTGCTGCGCGCCGGCATGGGTGCGCACTTCGCCCTGCGACTCGTTGAAGGCCTGTCGGGCGCCGATCTGGCCGCGTTGGAAGTGCCCTTGCTGGTGACCAGTTCGCACCAGGGCGATCTGCTGCACCAGGCGTCGTTGCCCTGGCCGTGCGCCTGGGTGCTGGGGCACGAAGGGCAGGGCGTGAGTTCTGTGCTGGAAGCCATGGCTGCGCAGTCGGTGCGCATTGCGCAGCCCGGTGGTGAAGAGTCGCTCAACGTCGCAGCTGCAGCAGCGATCTGCCTGCACGCGAGCGCGGCGACGTCCAGTTAATCAACGGGGAAGCCCGGGGACAGCGGGCCAGCCGCCGGGCCGCCCCCAAGGCAGGCCCAGCCCCCTCGGGGGGCAGCGACCCGCGCAGCGGTGGAGCGTGGGGGCAGCATATAATTCCGGGGTTTACCCGCAATCAGCGCAACGCGCGCTCACCCCGGTTCCTCACCCCAGGTTTCTTTCCGTTCGAGTCCCCCGAAAGTCAGGGGCAGGGCGGGTGCGAAGCCTGCGCGGCACCAACCGCCGGTGGCCTGCGTTTCGCCCCACTTCTGGAGTCCCATCCGTGCTTCCCGTCCACCCGAAAGCCCTTCTCGCGCTCGCCGACGGCACGGTCTTTACAGGCGTCTCCATCGGCGCCACCGGTCAGACCACGGGTGAGGTGGTGTTCAACACCTCACTCACCGGCTACCAGGAAATCCTCACCGATCCGAGTTACTGCCAGCAGATCGTGACCCTCACGTATCCGCACATCGGCAACACCGGCATCAACGCCGAAGACGTCGAAGCCAGCCGCATCCACGCCGCTGGCCTGATCATCAAAGACCTGCCCCTGCTGGCCTCCAACTTCCGCAGCACCGAAACGCTCTCGCACTACCTGCAGCGCGAAGGCACCGTGGCCATTGCCGACCTCGACACCCGCGCGCTCACCCGCCGCCTGCGCACCCACGGCGCGCAGAACGGCTGCATCGTTGCACTGCCCGCGGGCGAGGCCATCACCGACGCGCATCGCGCGGCTGCCGTGGCTGCCGCCAAAGCCGCGCCCAACATGGCTGGCCAAGACCTGGCCAAGGTGGTCTCGGCCACCGAGCCTTACGCCTGGACACAGACCGAGTGGCAACTCGGCTTTGGCTACGGCGAGCAGATCGTGCCGCGTTTCCACGTGGTGGCGTACGACTTCGGCGTGAAGAACAACATCTTGCGCATGTTGGCGCAGCGCGGTTGCAAGATCACCGTGGTGCCGGCACAAACGCCCGCCTCCGACGTGTTCAAGCTCAAGCCCAACGGCGTGTTTCTCTCCAACGGCCCGGGCGACCCGGAGCCTTGCGACTACGCGATCGCCGCCACGCGCGAGATTGTTGAAGCCGGCGTGCCCACCTTCGGCATCTGCCTGGGCCACCAGATTCTGGCGCTGGCCAGCGGCGCCAAGACCTTCAAGATGAAGTTTGGCCACCACGGGGCCAACCACCCGGTGAAAGACCTCACCAACGACGACAAATACGGCGGCCGCGTCTCCATCACCAGCCAGAACCACGGCTTCGCGGTGGACGAGAAGACGTTGCCCGCCACGCTGCGTGCCACCCACGTGAGCCTGTTCGACGGCACGCTGCAGGGCCTGGCCCGCACCGATAAGCCGGCGTTCTGTTTCCAGGGCCACCCGGAAGCCTCGCCCGGCCCGCACGACATCGGTTATTTGTTCGACCGGTTCATCGACCTCATGCAAGCCCGCGTGAGCGCAACCGCCTGAGGCCGCCGCCATGAAGCTCTTCAGTTTTCCTGTGTTCGCCATCGAGAAAGCCATCGGCAAGCGCATGTTGACGCTGGAGGCGCCGCACAAGGACTGGTTCGCCCAACGCTGGGCGCAGAAGCCCTACCGCAAGGCGTTCCTGGAAAACAAGGCCATGCCGCTGGTGACGCTGCTGGCCAAAGGCAAGACCTGGGACGACGAGACCTTCAACACCGAACTGGCGGCCTGGGAGGCGCGTTTTTACGACGCTGAAGTCGAGGTGCTGCGCCCCCTGATCGAAGGCGACGGCCTGCTGCAGTTGATGCAGAAAAACGTGCCGGCCGAGCGACTGCAGGCCTTGCTGAACACACTGGACACCCAGCGTCAGGCCTGAGCCTGCGCAACCCACCGCGAACCCCATGCCCAAAAGAACCGACATCCAAACCGTCCTCATCATCGGCGCCGGCCCGATCATCATTGGCCAGGCCTGTGAGTTCGACTACTCCGGCGTGCAGGCCTGCAAGGCCTTGCGCGAAGAGGGCTACAAGGTCGTGCTGATCAACAGCAACCCCGCGACCATCATGACCGACCCGGCCACGGCCGACGTCACCTACATCGAGCCCATCACCTGGCAGACGGTGGAGAAGATCATCGCCAAGGAGCGTCCGCTCGCCGCGGGAGGCTTCGCCATCCTGCCGACCATGGGTGGGCAGACGGCGCTCAACTGCGCGCTCGACCTCTGGCGTCACGGTGTGCTGGCAAAGTACGACGTGGAGCTCATCGGCGCCACGCCCGAGGCCATCGACAAGGCCGAGGACCGTCTGAAATTCAAGGACGCCATGACCAAGATCGGTCTGGGTTCGGCGCGCTCGGGCATTGCCCACAGCCTGGAAGAGGCCTGGGGCGTGCAGAAGACGGTGGGCTTCCCCGTGGTGATCCGCCCCAGCTTCACGCTCGGCGGCACCGGCGGCGGCATTGCCTACAACCCGGAAGAGTTCGAGACCATCTGCAAGCGCGGTCTGGAAGCTTCGCCCACCAGCGAACTGCTGATCGAAGAGTCGCTGCTCGGCTGGAAAGAGTACGAGATGGAAGTGGTGCGCGACAAGGCGGACAACTGCATCATCGTGTGCTCGATCGAAAACCTGGACCCGATGGGCGTGCACACCGGTGACTCGATCACCGTGGCCCCGGCCCAGACGCTGACCGACAAGGAATACCAGATCCTGCGCAACGCCAGCCTGGCCGTGTTGCGCGAGATCGGCGTGGACACCGGTGGCTCCAACGTGCAGTTCTCCATCAACCCGGCCGACGGTCGCATGGTGGTGATCGAGATGAATCCGCGCGTGTCGCGCTCGTCAGCACTCGCCTCCAAGGCCACGGGCTTCCCCATCGCCAAAGTCGCGGCCAAGCTGGCCATTGGCTACACGCTGGACGAGCTGCGCAACGAGATCACCGGCGGCGCCACGCCGGCGTCGTTCGAGCCGTCGATCGATTACGTGGTCACCAAGATCCCGCGCTTTGCGTTCGAGAAATTCCCCACCGCCGACAGCCGCCTGACCACGCAGATGAAGAGCGTGGGCGAGGTCATGGCCATGGGCCGCACCTTCCAGGAGTCGTTCCAGAAAGCCCTGCGTGGCCTGGAGGTCGGTGTGGACGGCATGAATGAGAAGACGCAGGACCGCGAGACGCTGGAACGCGAACTCGGCGAACCCGGCCCGGACCGCATCTGGTACGTGGGCGACGCGTTTGCCGCCGGCTGGACCATGGACGAGGTGCACCAGTTCACCAAGATCGACCCGTGGTTCCTGGTGCAGATCGAAGAGATCGTGAAGATCGAACTCGCGCTGGAGAAAACCAGCCTGGAAGCGATCGACGCCGAAACGCTGCGCGGCCTGAAGAAAAAGGGTTTCTCCGACCGCCGCCTGGCCAAGCTGCTCAAGACCAACGAGCAGGCCGTGCGCGAACGCCGCATCGCCGAGAACATCCGCCCGGTCTACAAACGCGTGGACACCTGCGCGGCCGAGTTCGCCACCGACACCGCTTACCTGTACTCCACGTACGAAGGCCACGGAGACGGTGAGTGCGAAGCCGAGCCGACCACCAACAAGAAGATCATGGTGCTCGGCGGCGGGCCCAACCGCATCGGCCAAGGTATCGAGTTCGACTACTGCTGCGTGCACGCGGCACTCGCCATGCGCGAAGACGGTTACGAGACCATCATGGTCAACTGCAATCCCGAGACCGTGTCGACCGACTACGACACCAGCGACCGCCTGTATTTCGAGCCGCTCACGCTCGAAGACGTGCTGGAGATCGTGGACAAGGAAAAGCCGCTGGGCGTGATCGTTCAGTACGGCGGCCAGACGCCGTTGAAGCTCGCGCTCGGTCTGGAGGCCGCTGGCGTGCCCATCATCGGCACGAGCCCCGACATGATTGACGCTGCTGAAGACCGCGAGCGTTTCCAGCAACTGCTGCACACCCTGGGTCTGCGTCAGCCACCCAACGCCACCGCGCGTGCCGAGCCCGAGGCGCTGGAGAAGGCGGCTGCACTGGGTTACCCGTTGGTGGTGCGTCCGAGCTATGTGTTGGGCGGCCGTGCGATGGAGATCGTGCACGAGCAGCGCGACCTCGAGCGCTACATGCGCGAAGCGGTCAAGGTGAGCCACGACTCGCCGGTGCTGCTCGACCGTTTCCTGAACGACGCGATCGAGTGCGACGTGGATGCGATCCGCGACCACACCGGTCGTGTTTTCATCGGCGGCGTGATGGAGCACATCGAGCAGGCCGGCGTGCACAGCGGCGACTCCGCCTGCTCGCTGCCACCGTACTACTTGGCCAAGGCCACGGTGGACGAGCTCAAGCGCCAGACCGCCGCCATGGCCGAGGGCCTGAACGTGATCGGCCTGATGAACGTGCAGTTCGCCATTCAAGAGGTGGACGGCCAGGACGTGATCTACGTGCTGGAAGTCAACCCGCGCGCCTCGCGCACCGTGCCCTTCGTCTCCAAGGCCACCGGCATCCAGCTGGCCAAGGTGGCGGCGCGCTGCATGGCCGGCCAGTCGCTGGACGCGCAGGGTATCGGCACTGAGGTCACGCCGCCGTACTTCAGCGTCAAGGAGGCCGTGTTCCCGTTCGTCAAGTTCCCCGGTGTGGACACCATCCTCGGCCCCGAGATGAAGTCCACCGGCGAGGTGATGGGCGTGGGCAAGACCTTTGGTGAGGCGTTCGTCAAGAGCCAGCTGGGCGCCGGCACCAAGCTGCCCCGACCCGGCAAGGCCGCCAACGGTTCAACCGGCAAGGTGTTCCTGACCGTGAAGAACAGCGACAAACCGCGCGCGGTGGAGATTGCACGCCAACTGGTGGACATGGGCTTCGAGCTGGTGGCCACGCGTGGCACGGCTGCGGCCATCAGCGCGGCTGGTGTGGCGGTGCAGATGGTGAACAAGGTCACCGAAGGCCGCCCGCACATCGTCGATGCGATCAAGAACGGCGACATCGTGCTGGTGATCAACACGGTGGAAGAGCGCCGCAACGCCATCACCGACTCGCGTGCCATCCGCACCTCGGCCCTGCTGGCCCGGGTGACCACCTTCACCACCATCGCCGGCGCAGAAGCGGCGGTGGAAGGCATGAAGTACATGGACAGCCTGGGCGTGATTTCGGTGCAGGAGATGCACGCGCAGCTCACAGCTTGATCCGGGTTCATCCCGGTTGAGCACAGGCTCGACGGGGGCATAATCGACTCCTATACACCGCCGACCGGCAACGCTCGGCGGTTTCCTTTTGCACCGACGCAGTCGCAAAGACGGCTGCATCCCGATTTCCGGAGGACCCCATGGCCACCCTGCCCATCACCAAGCGCGGCGCTGAAAAACTCAAGGAAGAGCTGCACCGCCTCAAGACCGTGGACCGCCCCTGGGTGATCAACGCGATTGCCGAAGCGCGTGCGCAGGGCGACCTGAGCGAGAACGCCGAGTACGACGCCGCCAAGGACCGCCAGGGTTTCATCGAAGGCCGCATCGCCGAGATCGAAGGCAAGCTCTCGGCCGCACAGATCATTGATCCGACTGCGGTGGACGCGGGTGGCAAGGTGGTGTTTGGCGCGACGGTTGAACTGGAAGACGAAGCCAGCGGCGCGGCCGTGACCTACCAGATCGTGGGCGAAGACGAAGCCGATCTCAAGCAGGGGCTGGTCAATATCGGCAGCCCGATTGCACGCGCGCTCATCGGCAAGGAAGAAGGCGATGTGGCCGAAGTGCAGGCGCCAGGTGGCACCAAACGCTTCGAGATCGTGGCTGTGCGCTACGCCTGATGCCGCTGCAACGGGTCGCTGTTTTTGTGGCCGCCTTGTGGTGGGGCGGTCTCTCGGCACTGAGCTTTCTGGCGGTACCGCTGCTCTTTGCCACGCTGGGCAGCCCGGCAATTGCCGGACCGGTGGCTGCAAAAATCTTCTCGCTGCAGTGCTGGGCCGGCCTGGTGCTGGGTATGGCGCTGCTGCTGATCCTGCGCCGCTGGCGCGTTGAAGGCGCCAGCATCGCGCCCGCCGCACTCACCACAGTGGGCATCGTGTTGTTCGCCATGTTGCTCGCCCTCGTGCAGGAGTTCGGTGTGGCCCAGAACATCGTGACCGCACGCGCCAGCGGCGGCAATCTCCGGCTGTGGCATGGCGTGGGCAGCGCGATGGTGCTGGGGCAGTGGCTGTGCGCGGGGGCGGTGCTTTGGCGAGTGTCGGGCGCCTCGGGGGTCAAGAATCAGGCCCGATAATCCGGGCTCAAACGAGGAGGGAGGACGGTACGGGCAATGGCGTGGCTTCGTGGCTGGTCAAGGTGGGTCTGGGCCTTGTGGCGCTGGTGGTTTTCCTGATCGCGGTCAATCCCATTCGCATCGTGCAGGCGGGTACCCGGGGTGTGTTGACCATCTTTGGCAAGGTCGATCCCACGCCGCTGGGTGAAGGCATTCACTTCGTGATGCCCTTTGTGAGCCGGGTGCACGTAATCGACGTGCGCCTGCAGAAGAACGAAGGCAAGGGCGTGGCGGCCTCACGCGACCTGCAGCAGGTGCAGATCTCCGCAGCCCTGAACTGGCGCCTGGATCCAGCCCTGGTGGCGGACACGTTTCAGAAGATCGGCAATGAGCAGGCCGTGGCGGCCCGGGTCATCGAGCCCGCCGCACAGGAGGCTACCAAAGCGGTGGCCGCCCAATACACCGCCGAAGAGCTGGTCACCAAGCGCATCGACGTGAGTTTCAAGATCCGCGACGCCCTCGACCAACGGCTCAAGCGCCACGGCGTGGTTGTCGACACCCTCGCCGCGGTGAACTACGACTTCTCCAGCGTGTTCGACAAGGCCATCGAGGCCAAGGTGGAAGCGGAGCAGAAGAAGCTGACCGCCGAGCGCGATCTCGAGCGCATCAAGGTCGAGGCCGAGCAGGCCTTCGCCAAGGCGCGTGGCGAGGCCGAGGCCCTGAAGGCCAAGCGCCTGGAGATCACGCCCGACCTGCTGCGCCTCAAGCAGCTTGAGAACGAATCCGAGGCTATCCGGAAATGGGACGGCAAGCTGCCCCAGGTCACGGGTGGGGCCACGCCCTTCGTGCAGATCAAGCCGCAGTAGCGGCGGTCAGTCCGCGAGCCGCTCGGCCGATTCGAGGGTGTTGACCATCAGCATGGTGATGGTCATGGGGCCGACACCGCCCGGCACGGGGGTGATGTAGCTGGCCACTTCTTTCACGCCGGCAAAGTCCACATCCCCGCACAACTTGCCCTCAATGTTGCGGTTCATGCCCACGTCGAGCACCACCGCGCCGGGTTTGACCATGTCGGCGGTGAGCACATTGCGCTTGCCCACCGCGGCCACGATCACGTCGGCCTGCAGCGTCATCGCCTTCAGATCTTTCGTCGCGCTGTGGCAGATGGTGACGGTGGCGTTTTGCTGCAGCAGCATGAGCGCCATGGGTTTGCCCACGATGTTGCTGCGCCCGATCACCACCGCGTGTTTGCCCTTGAGGTCGTAGCCGATGCTCTCCAGCATCTTCATGCAGCCGTAGGGCGTGCAAGGCCAGAAGCCGGGCATTCCAGTCATGAGGGCGCCTGCGCTGGCGATGTGGAACCCATCCACGTCCTTGGCGGGTGAGATCGCCTCGATCACCTTTTGCGCGTCAATGTGTGCGGGCAGCGGCAACTGAACCAGGATGCCGTGGATGGTGGCATCGGCATTGAGCGCGTCCACGCGCGCCAGCAGCTCGGCTTCGGTCATGGTGGCGGGCCAGCGCTCCAGCACCGAGTGCATGCCGGTGTCTTCGCAGGCCTTGACCTTGTTACGCACATACACCTGCGACGCCGCGTTCTCACCCACCAGAATCACCGCCAAGCCCGGCGTGACGCTCTTGGCTTTGAGGGCGGTGACGCGCGCGGTCACGTCGGCGCGAAGTTGGCGGGAGAGGGCGTTGCCGTCGATGAGTTGTGCGGTCATGGGGTGAGCGGGCTGCGGTTGAAACGGAAACGCCCGCCGGTAAGGGCGGGCGTTGATCGGGTGTGTGGAGTCGGTGTGTCAGGCCTTGGCCGGGGTCTGTCCCAGCGCGATCTTGAGCAGGTCGGCCACGGTGTTGGCGCCGAGTTTTTCCATGATGTTGGCGCGGTGCGCTTCCACCGTCTTGATGCTGATGCCCAGGTCGTCGGCGATCTGTTTGTTCAGCCGGCCTGCCACGATGCGCTCCAGCACCTGGGCTTCGCGGCTGGTGAGCTTGGAGAGCAGGGCGTCGCGGCTCACCGCTTGCTGGTGGGTGGTGAAGGCTCCGCGGGCATGTTCGAGCATGCGCTCGACGAGCGTGACGAGCTGATCTTCCTTGAACGGCTTCTGGATGAAGTCGAGCGCGCCTTTTTTCATCGATTCCACTGCCATCGGCACGTCGCCGTGGCCGGTGATGAAGACGATGGGCAGGGGAGACTGGCGCTCGATCAGCCGCTCTTGCAGCTCCATGCCAGTCATGCCGCCCATGCGGATGTCGGCGATCAGACAAGCCACCTCGCGGGCGTCGTAGCGGCTGAGGAAGGCCTCGGCCGATTCGAAGCAGCGGACCCGGAAGTCTTTGCCTTCGAGCAGCCATTGAAGTGAGTCGCGCACCGCCTCGTCGTCATCAACGACATAAACAGTGCCTTTTTTCGGGATCAAACTCATCTCGCTCTTTCTGTGTCCGTCACCGGCTCTGTGGCTGGTCCGGTTGATGCGTCGCCGACCGTCAATCTGGAGACCACAGGAATCAAGAAACTGAAGCAGCAACCC
>NZ_JBLYYB010000201.1:0-16041 GCF_048549895.1 Hydrogenophaga sp. | reverse complement strand
GGGCGGTCACGTTACCGAAACGGCGCTGAGAACATCGCTCAGCCCACCGGTCACGATGCGCCGAAATGACCGGTCACATTCGCCGAAATACGCACGTGATGAAGCGCACGTGCTTGCAGATCAGCAATATCATGATTGATCATTAAATATCATGTCAATGATGAACATGTGCAAAACATTAAGTATTCGATTCGGTTACACGAAAGCCTTGACGTAGCGCACCCACCGAACACGGCGGTTTTTCCAGTGGGCATGCCGACGTAGACATGTCTCACTTTGCGTATATTCAATCACCTGCTCTGTAGAATGATGACAAATATTGTTATCAACTGTCAAATAACATCAAAATGACAACTCAGACAGCAGCACGGCTTGTGGAAAGGTGTGGGTTGAATGCCATACGGGTTTGGGACACCCAGGCTGCCTGCCAGAGCTTGGTCGAATTGGGTTTCGCCGCTTCTCTGCGCACGGCGCTGCGCCGGCTTCACGATTGGCAGATGTGGCCGCCTGAGTTGGCACCGTCCGACTTGCAGGATGAGTTGGGCCGGCCTTGCAATTCGCTTGTGCTGCGTGCCGCGCTGGAGCGCGCACGGCGCCAGCGCCGCCTCGTGCTCTTCGTTCGGTTGTGGCCATTGGCAACAGGTGGGATTTGCTTGCATGCTCAGGACGCGCGCGGCGGACGCTACTGGTTGCCGCTGACAGTGCTTGGCTCACAGGCCGTGACCGCCGAGGTTGCATTGACCGGGCTGCAACAGGTACAGCAGCATGTTGGTAAGCAGATCGTGGTGTTTCCGCACGGCGCGTTGGCTGGCCCGCTGCGGCTGGCCCACGCAGTGGATGGCATCACGCTCAATCCACTGGCCTATCTGCCCACGTTGGATCTATCCCCCAGGATTCAGTGTCCACGAGACTCCACGCCTCACCTGCGCAGGCTGGAAGCCGAGAGCATTCACATCCTCCGCGAGGCGGTGGCCGAAGCCGACAACCCGGTGATGTTGTATTCGGTGGGCAAAGACAGCTCGGTGATGTTGCACCTGGCACGCAAGGCGTTTTACCCGGCACCGCCGCCGTTTCCGCTGCTGCATGTGGACACTCGCTGGAAGTTTCAGGAGATGTACATGTTCCGCGACCACATGGCACGGGCCAGTGGAATGGAGTTGCTGGTGCACATCAACCCGGTGGCCATTGCCCAGAACATTAATCCGTTCGACCACGGCTCGGCCATGCACACCGACATCACCAAAACGGAGGGTCTGAAACAGGCGCTGGATCAGCACAGGTTTGATGTGGTGTTTGGTGGTGCGCGCCGCGACGAAGAAAAGTCGCGGGCGAAGGAGCGCATTTTCTCCCTTCGCAGCCCCACCCACCGCTGGGACCCCAAACAACAGCGCCCGGAGCTCTGGCAGTTGTACAACACTCGCAGAAAGCCGGGCGAAAGCATCCGGGTGTTTCCGCTGTCGAACTGGACGGAGCTGGACATCTGGCAATACATCCATCAGGAGGACATTCCGGTGGTGCCCTTGTACTTCGCCAAGGAGCGTCCGGTGGTCGTTCGCAATGGGATGATCCTGATGGTGGACGATGCGCGTTTTCGCCTGCTGCCAGGGGAGCAGATCGTTGAGAAGCGGGTGCGTTTTCGCACACTGGGTTGTTACCCACTCACGGGCGCGGTGGAGTCGAGCGCCCAAAACCTGCCCGAGATCGTGCTGGAACTGATGCAAACGCGGCATTCTGAGCGGCAGGGCAGAGCGATCGATCGCGACGCCTCCGCCAGCATGGAGAAGAAGAAGCAGGAGGGCTACTTCTGATGCCTCGTTCATCTCTCACCAGAACCCGAACCGCCCGCCGTCCAGCCAAAGCTCCAGTCGCCGATAGATCGGTGGACGCTCGCGCGATAGAGGATGTCCTTGCCGCGCAGCAAGGACAGGACTTGCTGCGTTTCATCACCTGCGGCAGCGTGGACGACGGCAAGAGCACGCTAATGGGTCGCCTGCTATGGGATGCCCAGCAGTTGCTGGAAGACCAGGTGATCGCACTGCGAGCGGAATCCAGAAAGCACGGAACCCAAGGGCAGGACATCGACTTTGCGTTGCTCGTGGATGGCCTGGCAGCAGAGCGTGAACAGGGCATCACCATTGATGTGGCCTACCGGTTCTTTGCCACCGCCCGGCGACGCTTCATCGTGGCCGACACGCCGGGGCACGAGCAGTACACGCGCAACATGGTGACCGGGGCGTCGACCGCAGATGTGGCCATTGTTTTGGTGGATGCGCGTGCAGGTCTCCTTAAGCAGACCAGGCGCCACGCCTTTCTGGCGTCGCTCATGGGCATACGTCACGTGGCGTTGGCGATCAACAAGATGGATCTGGTGGACTTCAGCGCTGAAAGATTCTGCGATATCCAAACTGCGTTCGAGAACTTTGCGTGTGGGCTGGGCTTTGAGTCGATCACCGCGATTGCGCTCAGTGCGCTCAGGGGCGACAACGTGACTGAACGTTCGCTGCACACCCCTTGGTACAAAGGCCCAACCTTGATGGCCTACCTCGACTCTGTGCCAGTGCACAGTGCTCCTGGCGAACGCATGGTATTCCCCGTGCAGCGGGTGAACCGGCCCCACGCCGACTTTCGTGGATTGAGCGGCACGTTGGCCGAGGGCACAGTCCGGGTGGGCGATGAAATCCGGGTGAGCTCATCTGGTCAACTCGCGTTGGTGGCCGACATCGTGACGATGGACGGCTCGCTGTCGAGTGCCAGCGCGGGTGAGGCCCTCACGCTGTGCCTGGACCGCGATGTTGACGCCTCGCGCGGCGATGTGCTTTCGCTGAGCCGCATGCCTCTGTCGATGACCGACCAGTTCGAGGCGACGGTGGTTTGGATGCACCAAGACGAGGGCTTGACCGGTCGCCAGTACGACCTCAAGCTGGCGCATCAATGGACGTCGGTGTCCATCACCGAGATCAAACACCGCGTGGACGTGGACAACCTGTCCCGCCAGGCGTGCCGATCCCTCCAGCTCAACGACATTGCTGTGTGCAACCTGGCCACCACCCGATCGCTGGTCTTTGATAGTTATGCAAACTCGACCACCTTGGGCAGCTTCATTCTGGTGGACCGATTCACCCAAGCCACGGTGGGAGCCGGCATGATTCGTCACGGCCTTCGCCGTGCACAAAACGTACACAGGCAGGCGCTGTCAGTTGCGCGGGAGGACCGAGAACGGCTCAACAGACACAGAGGGCGGGTGATCTGGTTCACCGGGTTGTCGGGCTCGGGAAAATCGACGCTGGCCAATGCACTGGAGCTTGAGCTGCATGCGCGCGGGGTGCGGACCTTCATCCTTGATGGCGACAACGTGCGTCAGGGTCTGAATCGGGATTTGGGCTTTGAGGTTGCCGATCGGGTGGAGAACATCCGCCGCATCGCGGAGGTTGCCAAGCTCATGATGGACGCCGGCTTGGTGGTGTTGACAGCATTCATCTCCCCCTATCGGCAAGAGCGAGAGCTGGCGCGCGGACTGGTTGGAGCTGACAACTTTTTGGAGGTCCATGTCAACACGCCGTTGGCGGTGTGCGAACAACGGGATGTGAAGGGCCTCTACAAGCGCGCCCGGGCCGGTCAGATCCCGAATATGACCGGCGTCAACAGTCCGTATGAGGCACCGGAGGCGCCCGACTGTGAGATCGATACCAGTTCCGAGCCGTTAGAAGCCCTAATTAAGCGCTTGGTTGTTCGCTTGTCTTGACGAAGCGAACCCGTCTTCCTGTCAAGGCCGCTGAATCTTGTTCGCCTTTTGCGAGATGTAGGTCACGCACCCCTCGCGCGTCGTCGGCGTCGGCGTCGGCGTCGGCTTCAGACCCTTGCCGCGTGCCAGCGCAAGCATATGCACAATTCCGCGCAAGGACAGGTTCTTCTCTGCGCGTTCAAAGACCTCCCTGTTGTCCAGACCAGGAGCATGGATGTTCAAAAGGATAACGTCGGGCCCTATTTTTCTGACCAGCTCACCCGCTTTTTCGATGTGCGCAGACTCGATGGGATCGGGCGTATCCGCCGGGATGTTCAGTACAGCCTTGACCATCTCCATGAGAGTATGAATGTCGGGCTTGGCATCGATATGCAAGATTTGGTCGGGCATAAGAGGAGTGCTTGTGGGCGATGGTCTGTGTTGAGGGGGCAGTGACTTATTCATGTAGGTCGCTGTTCCAGATTGATTTGAGGGATTCTGTCAACGGTCAGTCTGTAGCTGTGCTGAACCGCACCAAGATTGCGCTCACTTCGGATTCGAGCAAGGGCAGAGCACGCGAGAACAGGCCCCATTCGCCAGCATGTCTAGCCATGTCGAGGCCACGGCAAATGCGAAGAGCTCTGTCAGCCTCCAGGTAATCGAATGCCTGCTTCAGTTGCTCAAGTTCAGCCTTGGCGCTCACCGTGTCCTGAGCAGCGAGCGCGCCTCTCAGGCGCTGCTGGCCTCCCTCGACTCGATCCCTTAGCTCTGCCAAGCTGCAACTGTCATACAAATCTGGAGCGAATGTTTTCTCTGGTCGTGCAGAAGGTTTCTGCAAATTTTCTGGCTTTCCCGATACACCGATACTCGCGAGATGAGGGGGGTCAGGTTGCTCGCGCTTGCGCATAACCTGCATCATGGTCATCAGCAACACACTGACTTCAATCGGCTTGGCGACATAGCCCGACATGCCGGCAGCCATGTAAGCTTCGCGATCGCCCGGCATGGCATTGGCTGTGACAGCCAGGATGGGGGTGGGGGCCCGGTGAACGGCGCGCTCTTCTTCCCGTATGCGTGCTGTGGCCATCATGCCGTTAACCTCAGGCATCTGAACATCCATCAGAATGAGATCAACCTCCCATTCTTTCCAAAGCCGAAAGGCCTCTGCTCCGTTCTGTGCAATGCGCACCTCGCACCCGACGTCTTCCAGAATTTTGCGAACCAGCAGTTCGTTGACGGCGTTGTCCTCGGCCAGGATCACTCGCGCATTCATCAGCCGCTTGCGAGCAGACACCAGATCTTTAGCGAGAATATGCACGCCCGTCGGATCATTGGCGTTTGCTTGTGGCGCTTGACGCAGGGGAAGGTGGACTTCAAAGGTACTGCCGACGCCAAGTGAGCTTTGAAGTTCGATTCGGCCCCCCATCATTTTGACCAGTCTCGAGCAGATTGCCAGACCCAGACCACTGCCACCGTGGCGTCTCGCCGTCGAGGCATCCGCTTGGGTAAACGCATCGAACATGGACTGCTGTTGTTCAAGTGCAATGCCTATACCGTTGTCAGCGATCCGGATCACCATTTCCCTGGATGATTCGCCCGCGCTCTCCAGCCCGACCGACAATGAAACCCGGCCACTTTCCGGGGTGAACTTCAGTGCATTGGACAGTAGGTTCGTCAATATCTGGCGAATCCGAAACGGATCGCCGCTCATCTGAGGCGGCAGTTCCGGCGACAACGACATCGACAGCTTTACCTGTTTGAGGCGGGCCTGCTGTTCGTAGAGGGCAAATATGTTGTCAAAAAGGGGCTGAACTGGGAACTCAACAAAATCCAGCTGCAGCTTGCCCGCTTCGATGCGGGATAGGTCCAGCACGTCGTTAAGCAGGCTGAGCAGTGCTCGCGAAGAGTCTTCCATCAAGCCCAGCCATTGCCGTTGCTCACTGGTCAGCTGGGTTTGTTGAAGCAGATGGTTGAGTCCCATGATGGCATTGAGCGGCGTGCGGACTTCGTGACTCATGTTGGCAAGAAACTCGCTCTTTGCACGGCTGGCTTGTTCAGCCAGCGTCCGGGCGTGCAGAGCTTTCTCTTCGAGTTGTTTCCGCTGGGTCACGTCGGCGTGTGTGCCCAGCAGCCTACTGACACGTCCTTTGGCATCGGTTTCAACCACCATGGCGTGGGTCTCAAGCCATATCCAGCCTTCCGCAGTTTTGAAGCGGTACTCGCCCGATGCGCGATGGACCTCCCCTTTGATGAGACGGCGCAGTTCGTGCTCGACTCGTAGCGCATCGTCCGGATGCAGGCGACCGACGAGGGCGTCCGTTTTCCAGCTCCCCTCCATCGCCACGTCGCCGATCAGTTCCCCCCATCGTGCGGTCAGGTAGACGTCGGTGAATGGAAAACGATAGTCCCACAGCGCCAAGCCGCTGGCTTCCACTGCGAGTTGTAGCCGCTCCTCCGTTTCATTCAGCGCTTCCTCGGCCTGCAACCGGCTGTCAACCTCACGCCGCGCTGATCCCATGACGCCCTCGAGTGCACCCTGAAGGCGATTGACCTCTGTGAGCAGCAGATCGGTGCGTTCGCGTTCCTTCTTCAGATCGAGATAGGCCCTCTGAAGATCGAGTGCCAAGCGTTGAGGGGATTGTGGATTCATTACTGAGACATTACGGCGAAACTGGCTGAATCTTGAGCCACCATGGAGTCAGATAAGTACTTGATTTGAATAGCTTTTATCAATTCGAGATATCACTACAATGCATGACTGGGTTAGTTCTTTGTGGTTAATTTGATCTCTAAGGGTTGAGGCAGTGTTAAGGAAATGGATCGCGATATTGGGTTCGGGGATTGGAGGAAAATCGGTCTGTACCACCTAGAAGACCGTTGATCCAGATCAACTGCTGTGGCCAGCAGATTCGTTTCGAGTCGAATCGTCCGATGGCACGCTGCCAAGTCAAGAATCCATGCCGTTTTCTCTTCTCTAAATCGTCTAGCTGTCCGGAGAAGTGATTCACCAGCCCGTTGCCGTCAAAGAAATCGACGAGCTCGCCATGCTCGCCGCGAGTCAGGACTTCTTGAGCAGGGCCCGCGTCGCTCGCCAAGATGGAACTCCCCGCTGTCAAGGCCTCAGCGCTCCCCCATTGATTCGTTCAAGGTTTTCACGATCGGCTTGAGGATGTAGCTCCACACCGTGTTGCGGCCAGTCTTCACTTCGATAGTGGCGGTCATGCCTGGCTGCAACGGCAATTCCTTGCCAGGGTTGCGGTCGAATTGCAGCGAGTCTGTTTTCACCTGTACCCGGTACGAAGCCTGTTCGTCGCGTTTGAGTTCGTCGCTCATCGTGTCTGCGCTGATGTAGGTGAGCTTGCCGTTAAGGCTGCCGTAGATGGTGTAGTCGTAGGCGTCGATCTTCACGGTGACGGGCAGGCCCGGCTTGAGAAAGGCCACATCCGCGGGCTTGACCTTGGCTTCGACCAACAGGTTGTCTTCTTCAGGAACGATCTGCATCAGTTCGTCGCCCGGGCGCAGCACTCCTCCCAGCGTGGTCACGCGAACGTTTTTCACGGTGCCGTTCAGTGGTGCCTTCAATACCGTGTTGTTGACCTGTTCTTTGCGCTGGATGAGCAGTTCTCGAGCCGTGGACAATTCCTCCTCGGCCTTGTTAAGCTCGGCTTGCGTTTCCTGTAGGTACTTGTTTTGACGGTTGCTTTTCTGACCTTCGAGGTCAGCCACCTGGCGTTGGAGTTTGAGCACGTCGGCCATGCTGACGTCACCCGTGGCCTGCAGTGGCTCGTTCATCTCCAGTTCTCTCAGGGCCAGTGCTCGCATACGTTCGATGCTGGCGAGCTCCTGCCGCTGGGACTCGCGACGCTTTCTGAGGAGATCCAACTGGTTCTGCCGGAACTCGGTAAAGCTTTCAGACTCTTCGTTGAATGTCGGCGCTCCGCCAAACACCTCGGCCCGCAGGCGACTCACGGTCGCGCTCAGCGCGCCGACCTTGGACTCGGACTCCCGGTAAGCGGCTTCGACTTTTGTGCTTTCAAGTACGGCTAGCACCTCGCCCCTCTGGACCTGCGCGCCTTCTCGAACGCGCAGGTCTTCGATGACGCCGCCGTCAGGCGCTTGGATGATTTGGGTTCGTGAACTGGCGATGATCTGGCCTTGACCGCGCGTGAGTTGGTCAATCTCTGCGTGGTAGGCCCATGTCCCGAAAAGTCCGATGGCCAGGACGCTGAACCACACGCTGAGGCGAAGTCCACGGGTGGAATCATTGCTAGGTGACGTCGTCATTTGATGTGGGTGTTCAGGTAATGGATCAGGCAGTTGCAGCGCTGGGTTGTGCCCGCGGTGTTTTTCCCAATGAAGCCGCGGGCGCTGCATGGGCTGCCTGGGCGGCAGCGCCCTTCATGCGGGCGATCATTTCGTCTCGCGGTCCGTCAGCAACGACTCGGCCCTTGTCGACCACGACGATGCGGTTGAAGTGCTTGAGCATGCCCAGCTTGTGTGTAACCACCACCAAGGTGGTTCCCTGCGGGCTCATGCCGAACACGCGCTCTGCTACCAGCTCTTCCAGTTGAGGGTCCATGGATGCGGTGGGCTCATCGAGCAGCATGACCCGTGGCCGAGCAAGCACCAACCGTGTCAAGCCAAGCAATTGCCGCTGCCCGCCCGACAGGCCCCGGCCTCCTTCGCTGATTTCGATGCTCAGGCCTCTTGGGTGGGAGGCGATGAGTTTGTCGAGCCCGGTGATGCGAGCCGCATCAAGGATCTGTTCATCAGTGGGTGAGGGCAGACCCAGTGCGATGTTTTCGCGCAGGGTTCCCTGGAACAGCCGGACATCCTGGGAGAGGTAGCCAACGTGCTCCCTCACAAAGTCGGGCGCCAGGTTGGCCATGTCCACATCATCAAGAAAGCTGCGTCCCTCGCTGGGGCGGTAGAGGCCTGAAAGCAGCTTGACCAGCGTGCTCTTACCAGACCCGACCGGGCCCAATACCGCGACCCGCTCGCCCGGACTGATTTTCAGTGCATCAACCTGCAGTGCAGGTTGATCACTGCCGTAGGCGAAGCGAACCGATTCCATGCGGAGCTGCCCACGGCAATGATCCGGCACCACGCGACGCTCGCCCGGCATGACGTCGGTCGGCATGGCCATGATGGCGTCCAGCCCCTTCAGCGCCACCTTGGCCTGCTGCCACTGGACGATGAGAGACGCAATCTGCGCAATGGGTCCCAGCGCGCGCCCACTGATGATCGTGCAAGCGATCAGACCTCCCATGGTCAGCTGGCCCGCGCCAATGGCCAGTGCACCTGCGGCCACGAGGCCGACATAGCTGAGTTGCTGCAGCGTCTGGGTCAGGTTACTGGAGAGTCCGGTCAGATCGCGGATTGCGATTTCGTCCTGGGCCAGCACCTTCGTGAGTTGTCGCCAGCGGTCCTGCATCTTCCACTCGGCACCGGCCGCCTTGACGGATTCAATACCGTCAATGGCTTCGATCAGGAGGCCGTTTTTTCGGTTGGATTCCTCCATGTGAACTTCGGTGAGGCGGGCTAGCTTTTTGCGGAACGCCATGCCGGCAATGATGGACAGCGGAATGAAAGCCAGGGGAACCAGTGCCACCGGACCGGCAATCAGCGCGATGACAGCCACGAAGAAGAGCGCAAACGGCGCGTCGGCAAACACGAACAGGGTCGTGGATGTCATGAAGTTTCGGACCATCTCAAAATGCCGAATCTGGGCCGCGAAGGTGCCGACGGTGCGCGGTCGCTGGTCCATCCGGATGGCCAGTGCTTGAGCGAAGAAGACGCTTGAGAGCTCTTCGTCAATCGCTTTGCAGGCCCTATCCACCAGGCGGCTTCTGACCTGTCGCATCACCAGCTCAAGGACGATGGCCATGCCGACCCCGAACGTCAACACCCACAGCGTCTGATGACCCTGGGTCGGAATGACTCGGTCGTACACCTGCATGCTGTAAAACGACGAGCCGAGGGCGATGACGTTGAGCGTGAGTGTGGCAATCGCCCCTTCCGAAAAAACTCGCCAGCGCTTGCGAATTGCATGGTTGAACCACTGGCGCGCGGTCATGCGCTTTGTGGTGCTGCGCCCCTCAGTGATCAGGCGCGTTTCGTCGCGGTCGGCTGAGACGGCTTCATCGGAGCGAAGCACGATCAGCACTCCCTGTTTGGCCAGGGCGGCAGGGATCTCATGAGTCTTGCCTTGTGCATCCAGGCAGCTCAACGCACCGCTGGAAAGCAATCCGCGGATCACCAGCATTCCTGGAGCCGGCAGCACGGTGCTCGGGTCTGGCCCAATCCAGAGGGCTGGCGTCATGCCCGCTGTCAGGGGCCAGGACGCACGAAACGCCTCCCCCGTTGAAAAGCGCGAACGCCACAGCTCGATGGCTTGAGACTCGGTGCTCAGGTCGGATAGCTGAACACCGTCGCCTGTTGAAGCGACCAAGGAGAACCTGTGCCAGGGAACTGACTGGCCTTGAAGTGAAGCAACGCGTGCCAGCAAGAGAGCAAGCGTATGCCTCAGATCGGAGCTTTGAGTCTCCGCCTGATTTGTAATGTCCATGGAAGCCTTACTGGGGAGAAGGTGGAGGAGCGGTCACCGCAGGCTGTACCTGCACGGCGTCGCTCAGGGACGCTGCAGGGCCGACGGGCGATTCAGCAACTACCACGGTCGGAACTGGCGAGGTCAATGCTCTGTCCAGTGGTCGTGTCGGAGTGGGCAACGTGATCAGGTCCCAGGCAGTAATGGCACGTCCATTAAAAGTTTCCTGGTGCGCGGGTGGGGTGACAGTGCTCGTGATGTGAGGCGCAGACGATGTGGCCTGGGTGGACGGCGATGGCTGGGGCACGCTAGAGGATTCGGTCGGCATTGCCTGATCGAATCGGGTAGGTCCGGTCAGTGCAACTCGCTCGCCCGTGATCAGGCCGGTTAGCAGGTGCAATCTCATGGATGCCCTGAGCTCTCCCCAAGTGGCGTCGGCCAACTGGAATCGGGCCTGTGCCACTTCACGTTGTGCGTTGAGAACATCATTCCAGCCTTTTCGGCCGATGGCGTATTGGCGTACGAACGAGTCGAAGACTGATGTGGTGCTTTCAACTTGTTTTTGGAGGTCCCGCGCCTGTTCCGAGAAAGACTTCAGGTCAGCCCAGTCGGCGCTCACAGTGTCGATGGTTTCTCTGCGTGTGGCGTCGATTTGTGACTGCAGGGCGTCTTTGCGGGCTTGCGCTTCTCGAATCGAGGCTTGCACCGACATGCCGGCGCCCGTTTGGACGTCCAATGCGACGTAAATCTGGGTATCCGAGCTGGAGCGGCTGTTCGTGCGGTCCAGACGCAGCTTGACTTGAGGGAGGGCATCGCTGCGACGCGCGCTGATCTCCGCTGTGGCAGCCTCTGTTTCGCCTTCTAGCCGGCGTATCGCTGGCGAGAAGTCCAGTGCGGCCTGGGTTAGTTGATCCAGCGTGTAGGGGAGCAAGTCACGCTGAACCGGAAGCACAATGTCGGCTACGGGCTTGCCGATGGCTTGTCCTAGCGTGGATCGGGCTCGCACGGCAAGGGAGTCCAGTTGGTTCAGTTCGGCGCGTGCCTGAGAGAATCGGGCGGTGGCCAGCGTGCTGTCACTTGATGGGCTGATTTCGCTCTCCACCCGCCGCTGAATCATCTGCGCCAGCCTCGCATGCTCCTGTACATTGGAACGTGCGGCTACTTGACGAGCCTGAATTCGTCCAAGTTCTGTAAAGGATGCCACCACCTTGAGCATGATGTCCGTCTGTGCCTGTACCACGCTGGCATCAGCTTGCTGGATAGACGCATTGGCTGAGTCGATTCCCGCCTTGATACGTCCACCCAACCACAAGGGTTGTTCGACCCGCACCGTGTTGGCACGGCCTCCTAAACCATCGCCAGTCGATTGAAACGACAGATTGGGATACTGCTGGCGTTCAGCGACATCAAGCCGTGCATCTGCAGCATTTCTTTCGCTGCGACGCGCCAGCACACTGGGATGCTCTACCGCGGAGATACGAAGTGCATCCTCCAGAGTAAGTGCAGCCGTCGACCCCTGAGCGGAACATGCCATGCAGATCAGAGCAGCAAGTAAGCCCATCACTGGCTTTTGCCTGGCGCTCTTTTTGTTCAGCGGCACACGCCTCGTTGTCGCGGCGTGTGGAAATGGATGTTCTGAGTGCATTGCTGTGTGCCGAGATGTTGGTACTGCCAAGCTGATGGCTGGGTGCCCAAGCATAGTGGCAGACGCTCAAAAAAAACATTTCAAAACATCAAAAATGTGAAGTATTGGCGAAAGTGGCAGTTGTAGAGTTTTGTTTCTCCCTGAGGACACTGCTCTCCAGATCACAGGACAAAGACGTACAGTGAGACAAGGATCAGGACGCACAGCGCGATGGACACAAAATCGAACTTCGGTGCGGAGAAAGCTCGATATGGAGCAGGAACTGCGCGCCTGTCCGATGGTCCAGAGAGTCCACGCACCCCCAGTTCACCATTCATTCGAGTCGTGGGAACAGTGGCCCTCCCTCGGGGTGTGCCCTGCTGAGAGTTGCCGACCTTGGGTTTGGTGGACTCGCGGAGCATGGCGTTCAGCTCCCCTTGGTCGGTTTTGGTGACAAACCGAGCAGCCCCTTCAATTCAGTGCTGTAGTACACCCAGTGCCTCGACGTTTCGCCCACAGCATCTTCTCTATTTAGATCACCCCCGCAAATGGCAAAAATGCACTGTGCGACTTCATCCTGCGACAGGTTCTCGTCGACCGACATTTCTAAGTCATCGATCTGCAACCAAGTACCGGCTGGCAATACTGACGTTTCGTACATGTCCAGCGTTTGTCCGGTCGCCTCTATCGTGTAGCTGTCCACCAACGCCAATGCGCCGGCCACAAGGCCCGCTTGGTTCAGTAAGAGCGGCTCACTCTTGGTACGAACAACTTTTCCACCGATGTTTTCGAATACGAGTGTGTTCACAGCGTCTGGCCTATGTTGTAGAGAACTGGTACGTCTACGTCGCTTTGTGGGGCGCAGTGCTGGACGCCAGGCTCATCTCGTGGAGATCTACAGGACTTTCAATGGCTCACTCAGTCAGTCATGACTGTGTCTTGACACGTTTATATGTCATAAATGACAAAAAATGCAATATCTTTAAAAAGTGATAGCCCAATGAGTGCTTGACGCTGCCTCTTGCTCATCTCTCGCTGCAGTTTCTTTAAACTTTCAGCTAAACTAAAAAAAATGTTTGCGTTGAAAGGATCTGATATGAATGCCCCCCTACAACAAGAAGACTATTGCGGGACGTTTTTTGCAGCAAAACTGCTTGGGTTTTCGGTGGGTACCATCCAAACGATGGTCGAAAAGGGCGAGTTGCAGGCTTGGAAGACCCAGGGTGGGCATCGGCGAATTTCTATGCAGTCCATCCGTGAATACCAGCGTAAGCACGGTCTTGCCGAGGTTCCCGAGAAGACGCGCTACCTGAAAGTTCTGGTGGTGGAAGACGATGCAGCGATGTTGGAGGTGTTCAAGTCCACCATCGATGGTTGGACGTTGCCCGTTGACTGCTCCCTGATGTCTTCTGCGATGGAGGCATTGATTGACATCAACACAATCAGACCCGATTTGTTGATTACGGATTTGAAGATGCCTGGGGTAGACGGCTTTGAGCTGTTGCGCACCTTGCGGGCCAACCCCAGTTTTTCTTCCATGGTGGTGGTCGCCATGACCGGTCTCTCTTCCGCGGAAATTGCCGAACGCGGTGGCTTGCCGGCTCAGTCAGTCACCATTCAGAAACCCGTGGACATGCGTTGGTTGCAAGGCTTCATCGCTGCACTGGTGGCTATGCGGCAGCTTTGAGCAATAGCGTTAGAGCCGGGTGCACTGGCTCGACACCCTTGACGGCATGCTGGACAGTTGCCAATCGTTGGTATGAGCAAAGTCCTGCGTTCTGTTGAATTTGTGGCACTTTCGCAAAAATTGGCGCTGACTGTCGCTTGGCATTTCTGACGAGCGCTTACGATCAGTGCCAAAAATGATCAAACCGCGAATTTT
Organism: Hydrogenophaga sp.; assembly: GCF_048549895.1. Classification (GTDB taxonomy): domain Bacteria; phylum Pseudomonadota; class Gammaproteobacteria; order Burkholderiales; family Burkholderiaceae_C; genus Hydrogenophaga. Next base: position 2,267 of record NZ_JBLYYB010000201.1, on the reverse strand, counting down.
CCCGCTGTGCAGGCGAGGTGCGCTCAACCTTCAGCGATGGCTTAACGTCGGTTTGGTGTGTTGCACGCTGCTTTTCTCGATCTCTCACAGTTGCGCTAGCGAGACCGTCCTCGACACAGCTGCGCCTCACAGACTAGAGGACTCGTTGGAAGTGGCCGTTCAGGATCCCTCTGGCGCAGCATTCCCTCAGCATTTGATATTTGAAGAGATCGACGGACCTGTCAGCGAAGGCTTTACTTCGCAGGTCGTGTGGGTGCGATTCACTCTGCGCAGGGAAGGTAGAGGTTCTCCGCGCGAGTGGTGGTTGAGTGCAAGCAACCCTCTGCTCCGTGACATCCGACTGTTCGAATCATCGTTCAACGGGCCCTTGGTTGGTTTGGAGATAAAGCCAGCGCAAGAGCACAGGCGCAGGGTCTTTCAAATCGTAATCCCTGACGAGAGGCCTCGAACTTTCTTGTTGAGGCTGTCAGCAAAGACTGCGCTCTCCACAACGCTGACAGTCTGGCAACCGGAGCAGTTGGTGAGAACCTTCGCCACGGAAGCGCTCTTTTGGGGATGCATCTACGGGTTCTTCGTGATCACCATCGCCATCAATCTGAGCTTCTGGGTGGTCAATCGCACTGCCCCGCTTGGAATCTACACGGCGTATGTGACCGTGAACTTTCTGGCGGCCTTCTTCACTGACACCTGGCCCTTGCAGATTTGGCCCGAGCTAAACGGGGATGTGTTGGTCTTGCTGCTGGGACTGTGGATCAGCCTGGCTCCTCTGACCGGGGTTTTGTTCAGCAGTGCTTTGCTCGAACTGCATCAGCGCTGGCCAAGAATCCGAAGAGCTTTGGTGGTTGCATCTGTCGTAGTTTCCATCGCCGGTGTTTTGCTGGTTGTTGCCGACCACTACCGTACTGCAATGCCTTTGGTGCAAGGTGCCACCATGGCGCTGATCGTGACGTTTTTTTCACTTGCCATTATCGAAGCAACACGCGCCCGACGGGCTGGCTGGTTTTTCTTGTTCGCCTTCAGCCCATTTTACGCGGGCGTCATCTGGCGGTACCTTCGCAACATGGGTTGGTTGGAACCCAGTTTCTTCAACGACCACAGCTACCAAATTGGTGCCATTGTTCACATGCTGGTGATGAGTGTGGGCCTTTTTGTGAAGTTCAGCAGAGACCAACGGGCGCAACAAGAGGTAGCGGCCCGCTTGGCCTCGCAAAGGCGGCTGGGAGAAGAGCAACGGGAGTTGATGGCCATGATGTCGCACGAATTTCGCACTCCGTTGACGATTGCTGCCACAGCAGTCGAAAACTTGCTGACTGAAGCAACGTTGGCGCCGGAGGCGCAACGCCGCCTACAGAAAATCGTGCGCGCGCATGAACGTCTACATGACCTCATGGAAGGCTATCTCACCAATGAGCGGCTTTTGCTGTCTTCTGTTAGCCCTCAGATCCACAGCTTCGATGTTGATGCGCTTTGCCGTGGAGTGGTGGAAGAGCTCGAAGAGAGCCAGGGACCTGCTGTTGTGTTGAAGATTCCAGACGCTTTCCACATCATGGGCGATCCCTCACTGATCCGGATCGCCGTCAGAAACCTATTGAAGAACGCACGGCGTCACAGCCCGGAAGGATCAGAAGTTGTGCTTGGTGTCGTCCCTGACCGTGAGGGAACGTCCATTCGAGTGATTGACCGGGGTAGGGGTGTGCCACCTAGCGAGCGGACCGCTATCTTTGATCGCTTCTATCGGGGCAAGTCTTCAGAAACGCACCATGGCTTCGGGTTGGGCCTTCACCTTGTCAAGTCGATTGCAGAAAACCACGGCGGCACGGTCGATGTCAGTGATCTACTCGAAGGGGGATGTGTATTCACATTGTGGCTTCCACTGACACTGGAAAAAACCCGCACAACCCTGAAGCCGTCCTTCATCAACTTGCCCGGCGCGTTTACAAAGGATCCGTAAGGCAAATCAATGTTGACCGCGTGCGGATGGTCTCACTGAGGCTGAGACGGCATGGAGCTGCAAGTCAGGCGGCACAAGCAACCCGCCTCGTTATGGACTACCAGCCACAGAGGGCGACGCGGCAAAAGTGGAATATCTTAGTCGAGCTTCTTGGCCAGATCAGTGGCCCGAGGGTGGTAATACCTCGCAAGCATGCGTGTGGTTTTGTGGCCAGTGACTTTTGGGTATTTCGGACCAACGTGACCGCTGGTTTCGGTATCGTGACCGAGGATTTCGGCCCATCGTGACCGACTCCGTTGTCGGTTCATCGTGACCG
>NZ_JBLYYB010000200.1:0-14211 GCF_048549895.1 Hydrogenophaga sp. | reverse complement strand
CGCAGCGAAATCAAGGAGGAGGGGCCAAAGGCCCCGGGGGACATTCGCGGAGCCGTGCCCCGTGGTCGCCGATGACCGGACCAGCCCGGAGAAAACAAACCCGAGAGAACCTCAGGAGGTCTCCCGCTCGACGATGGAGAACCCCACGTCCACCACCCGCTGCGCCACCTCGCGCCCCTCGGCCCGATCGATCAGGCTGCGCGCCGCCAGGCGGCCGATGTCCACACCGTTGATGTGCACCGTGCTGAGCGCGGGCGCCATGTCGGCCGCAAACGGCACGTCACCAAAACCCATGATGGCCATTTGATCGGGCACCGAAATGCCACGCACGCGAGCTTCGGTCAACACACCCAGTGCCAACAGGTCGGAGCTGCAGAACACCGCGTCCACATCGGACGCCTGCGCCAGCAGCTGGCCCAGGGCCTCGCGTCCACTCTGCAAGGAGCGCGAAGCACCCACATTCACCACCGACACCGGCCCGAAACCCGCGCGCACCACCGCGTCGGTGAAGGCGCTGGCGCGGCGGTCGGCGCGTTCGTCTTCGGCGCGGATCAGCGCCAGCTTGCGCCGACCCTTGCCCAAGAGAAAACGTGCCACCTCGCGGCCGATGTCGGCGTGCGAGAAACCCACCAGCATGTCGATCGGGGTGGGCGTGAGGTCCCAGGTTTCCACCACCGGAATACCCGATGCCATCAGGCGTGTGCGGCCCAGGCCCGGGCCCAGGATGCCGGTGAGGAAGATGCCGTCGGGTCGCCGGCCGATGATGGCCTCCAGCAGCGACTCCTCGCGCGCCGCCGAGTAGCTCGACTGCCCCAGCATGAGCTGGTAGCCGGCGTCGAACAGCGTGTCGTTCAGCGCCTCGATGGTGGGCATGAAGACCGACATCACCGTGCTCGGCACCACCGCCGCAATCAGGCGGCTGCGCGACGAGGCCAGGCCGCCGGCCATGCGGTTGGGCACGTAGCCGGTGCGTTGCACCGCGTCCAGCACTTTCTGCCGCACGTCCACCGACACCTGCTCGGGTGTGTTGAGCACGCGCGACGCGGTGATGGGCGCCACGCCGGCGAGCTTGGCCACGTCGCGCAGGGTGATGGCGCCGCTGCCACGCCGCGCGCGCCGGGAGTTGTCGGTTTCTTTCATTTGAGGCTTAATCGGGGCTTGAAATGGTACCGGTACCAAATGCATGGCGATCGTATGCCGAAATGGCCACCGACGCACGCTGAACCCCGCAATCTTAGGAGACAGGGATGTCACAAGCCCTTCACGCAACCCAACCACCCCCCGCAGCACGCACGGCCGCGCCGCTGACCATCCGCATGCACGCCAGCGACAACGTGGCCATCGTCGCCAACGACGGTGGCTTGCCCGCTGGCACGCCACTGCCCGGCGGCCTGGTGCTGCGCGACAAGGTGCCGCAAGGCCACAAGGTGGCGCTGGTGAATCTGCCGCAAGGCGCGGTGGTGCTGCGCTACGGCGTGCCCATCGGCCACGCGCTGGCCGACATTGCCGCCGGCAGTTGGGTGCACGAACGCCTGCTGCAGATGCCCGACGCGCGCGGCCTGGAGAACCTGCCCATGGCGACCGTGAAGCCCGAGCCGTTGCCGGCTCTGGAGGGCTACACCTTCGAGGGCTACCGCAACGCCGACGGCTCGGTGGGCACGCGCAACATCCTGGCCATCACCCAGACCGTGCAGTGCGTGGCCGGCGTCACCAGCTTCGCGGTGCAGCGCATCAAGACCGAGCTGCTGCCGCGTTTTCCGAACGTGGACGATGTGGTGGCACTCGAACACGGCTATGGCTGCGGTGTGGCCATCGACGCGCCCGACGCGATCATTCCCATTCGCACGCTGCGCCACATCAGCCTGAACCCCAACTTCGGCGGTGAGGTGATGGTGGTGAGCCTGGGCTGCGAGAAGCTGCAGCCCGAGCGGCTGCTGCCGCCGGGCAGCATCCCCATTGCCGATCAGCGTGGTGCAGCGCCCGACCTGGACGTGGTCTGTTTGCAAGACGATGCCCACGTGGGCTTCATGAGCATGGTGGACTCCATCGTGCGCCAGGCTGAGGAACACCTGCAGCGCCTCAACAAACGCCGCCGCGAAACCGTGCCTGCCAGCGAACTCGTGGTGGGCGTGCAGTGCGGCGGCAGTGACGCGTTCAGTGGCGTCACCGCCAACCCCGCTGTGGGCTTCTGCACGGATTTGCTGGTGCGCGCCGGCGCCAGCGTGATGTTTTCCGAGACCACCGAAGTGCGCGACGGCATCGCCCAGCTCACCGCGCGCGCCACCACGCCCGAGGTGGCGCAGGCCATGGTGCGCGAGATGGCCTGGTACGACGCTTATTTGCAGCGCGGCAGCGTGGACCGCAGCGCCAACACCACGCCGGGCAACAAGAAGGGTGGCCTGTCCAATATCGTGGAGAAGGCCATGGGTTCGATCGTGAAGTCGGGCAGCGCGCCGATTTCCAACGTGCTGGCGCCTGGCGAAAAGCTCAAGTCCAAAGGCCTGACCTACGCCGCCACGCCCGCGAGCGACTTCATCTGCGGCACGCTGCAACTGGCCGCCGGCATGAACCTGCACGTGTTCACCACCGGGCGCGGCACGCCGTATGGCCTGGCCGCTGTGCCGGTCATCAAGGTCGCCACGCGCAGTGATCTCGCGCGGCGCTGGCACGACCTCATGGACATCAACGCCGGCACGATTGCCGACGGCTCGGCCAGCATCGAGGACGTGGGCTGGGAGATGTTTCGCTTGATGCTCGACGTGGCCAGTGGTCGCAAGAAAACCTGGGCCGAACGCTGGAAGCTGCACAACGCGCTGGTGCTGTTCAACCCTGCGCCGGTGACCTGAAGCGACAGGCCCTAGACTCACGCCTCGCCTTTGTGGGACCCGCGTCCCGACCCACGGCACGCTCGCCGTGTTGCCCTGCCCATGTCCGTCACCGCATCCCCCAAGCCTTCTCACGCCCCGCTGGTCGCCAACCTGATCGCGCAGCTCGCCTTTGGCCTGCTCGCCATGACCATCTGCCTGCCGTCCATGCAGGAGTGGGGCGCGATGTTCGGGTCGGACCAGGCCAGCGTGCAGCTCACGTTCAGCGGTTATGTGGTGGCCTACGGCGGCCTGCAGTTGCTCTACGGCCCGTGGTCGGACCGGTGGGGGCGCAAGAAGGTGCTGATGTTCGGCGTGGCGCTGGCGGGCCTGGGCTCGGTGCTGGCGGCGCTCTCGCCCAGCCTGGCGTGGCTCACGGCGGCGCGCGTGCTGCAGGGCGCGGGCTGCGCGGCCGGCATGGTGGTGGGCCGCGCCATGGTGCAGGACCTCTTCACCGGCCCCGAGCGCACACGCGTGATGGCCTATGTGGGCATGGCCATGGGGCTGATCCCGCCCACCGCCACCATCCTGGGCGGGCAGATCCATGTGCGCCTGGGCTGGCAGGCCAATTTCGTGCTCATCGCGGTGCTCGCGGTGGTGCTGTTTGTGGCCGCGTGGAAGGGCTTGCCCGACCACGAGCCGAGCACCACGGTGCAGCCGCACTGGCTGCGCGCCATGCTGTCGTCGTATGCGCGGCTGGCGCGAGAGCCCTCGTTTTTGCTGTTCGTGCTCATCCTGTCCATGACCACCGCCACGTTCTATGCGTTCCTCGCGGGCGCGCCCATCGTGCTGGGCAGCTATGGCGTGGGGCCGGCGGGTATTGGCTACTACATCATGGTCGTGCCGCTGTCCTACATCGTGGGCAACTACCTCACCACGCACCTGGTGCACCGCACCGGCGACCGCGCCATGATGATGCTGGGCCAGGTGTTCTCGGTGGGCGGCATCGCACTCATGCTGGTGCTCGCCCTGGCCAATGTGGACACGCCGTTGGCCTTTGCCCTGCCGCTCATGTTGCTGGGCCTGGGCAACGGTTTTCTGGTGCCCCCTGCGCTCACCGGCACGGTGGGCCTGGTGCCGGCGTTGGCCGGTTCGGCCGCCGCGGTGGCGGGCCTGGCGCAGCAACTCATGGGCGCGGTGGGCGGCTACGCCGTGGGCCTGGTGCCGCACCATGGCGCTGTCAACCTGGGCTGGCTGATGCTGGGCCTGGGCAGCGTGGCGCTGGTGGCTCAGGGGGTGCTGAACCGCCGACAGGTGAGAAAGCCGGCACCGGTGCGTTCGGATTCCGACGCCTGACACTGGCTTCTGAGCGGATGTGCGTCTTCGCGCCGTCAGGAAACGCGCGTGACAACCCTGGTCGCCCGATCGGTGCACCATGTCGACGCCCGTTCCACTTCGCAGGTTTCACCATGACCACACTGCAGTTCCAGGTCCGCAAGGACCAGCTCGCCACCACCCGCACCGTGCAACTGCCCGACGCGCCGCTGGCCGAAGGCGAGGTCCGCGTGCGCATCGAGCACTTTGCCTATACCTCCAACAACATCACCTATGCCGCCTTCGGCGACACGATGAACTACTGGCAGTTCTTTCCTGTCACGCCCCAGGCCGCAGACGAGGCCGCGTGGGGCGTGGTACCGGTGTGGGGCTTCGGCGTGGTGGAGCAGACGCAGTGCGCCAGCGTGGCCGTGGGCGAACGCCTGTACGGCTACTGGCCCATGGCCTCGCACGCGGTGCTCAAGCCCGCGCGCCTCTCGCCCGAGGGCTTCTTTGACAGCGCACCGCACCGCAGCGCGCTGCACCCGGTCTACAACCACTACCTGCGCTGCGCGGTGGACCCTTTGTACGACCCCGCCACCGAGCCGCTGCAGGCCTTGCTGCGACCGCTCTTCCTCACCGCCTGGCTGATCGATGATTTTCTGGCCGACAACGATTTCTTCGGCACGAACAAAGGCGGCAAGCGCGGCGTGATGCTGCTCTCGTCGGCCAGCAGCAAGACCGCGTATGCCACCGCCGCGCAACTGGCGCAGCGGCCCGAGGTGGAGGTGGTGGGTCTGACCTCGCCGGGCAACGTGGCGTTTTGCGAAAGCCTGGGTGTCTACAGCCGCGTGTTCACCTACGACCAGCTCGACCAGTTGCCGCAGGACACGCCCTGCGCGTACGTGGACTTCGCCGGCAACGGTGCGCTGCGCAAGGCCATCCACGCCCGCTTCAGCGCGCTGGCCTACAGCTGCTCCATCGGCGGCACGCATGTGGACCAGCTCGCGGGGGGCCGCGACCTCGCCGGCCCACGCCCGGTGCTGTTCTTCGCGCCCGCGCAGGCCAAAAAGCGCCACGGCGACTGGGGCACGGCCGGTTTCAACGACCGCATGGCGAAGGCCTGGCACGCCTTCATCGCCCAGGTGAACCATCCCCATGCGCCATGGGTGGTGGTGCAACACCACCGCGGCACGGACGCCGTGCAGGCCGCGCACGCGCTGGTGTTGGGCGGGCGAGGCGACGCTCGCCTGGGGCACATGCTGGGCTTGTCGTGAGCGCGTGACCTCAGGGCGTGTTGCGCACAGAGACTGTGCCCTACGCTGTGGATAACAACGTGGACAACCGCCACAGCCCGCCGCCCGCCTCACGATGCGGGGGATGCTCAAAAATCAGGCGTTGACCGCAGGCTCAGTACAGCCGCACCGCCACGTCGAAGTGCCAGGTGCGGCGGATCTCCACCACGTCGTACTGGCTGGCCAGGGCAGGCGAAAACGCCGGGTAGCTGGCCTGGCTGCGCACGATGCGCTCGATGGCTTCGTCCAGCGCCGGCACGCCGCTGGAGCGCACCAGGGTCACCGCCTCCACCGAGCCGTCGCTGCGGATCGCCACCGTCACCACCGGCTGGGTGTGCGGTTGCCTGGCCGCCTCGCGAACCATGTCGATGGTCATGTTCATCGTGATCTTGCGGGCCCAGGCCTCGGCATACAGGATGAGATCGGTGTTGGGGTCGGAACGCCCGAAGAGCCGCGCACGGCGCGCGGTGCTCAGCGAATAGGGCAACTGGTTCGCCGCCTTGGCCGCCGCATCGCGCCGGTCGGCTTCTTCGTTCAACTGCCGCCCGATGGCGCGCAGCCGCTCTTCGCGTCTGGCTTGCGCCTCCTGCTGCTCGGCCTGCAGGCGTGCAGCCTCGGATGGCGCGGCCTGCTGGCGGGAAGCCGCCTCCTGCTGGGCGGCCGCTTGTTGTGCGGCGGCCTGGCGTTCGCCCTCCTGCCGTGTGGCTTCGGCCTGCTCCGCCTGCCGGCGAGCGGCTTCCTGTCGGGTGGCTTCTTGCCGGGCTGCTGCTTGACGCTGGGCCTCCAGCCGCTCCGCCTCGGCGCGCTGCGCCTGCAGGCGGGCGGCTTCCTGCTGTGCTGCTTCCCGTTGCGCGGCGGCTTGACGCTCGGCCTCGATGCGTTCCGCTTCAACGCGCCGGGCCGCCTCCGCGCGGGCGACCTCCTGCTGGGTGGCCTCTTGCTGCGCAGCCGCCTGGTGCTCGGCCCGTTGCCGTTCGGCCTCCACCCGCTGTGCGGCTTCGGCCTGCGCGGCTGCCTGGCGGGCGGTCTCCTGGCGTTCGGCTTCCAGTCGGTTGGCTTCCACCTGAGCCAGTGCCTGCCGGGCCTGTTCCTGCCGGGCAGACTCCTGCGCTGCTGCCTGCAGCGCAAGCTCTTGCCGAGCCGCTTCCAGCCGTTCAAGCTCCAGCTTCGCGGTTTCCAGCCGCGCGGCCTCTTGCCAGGCCGCTTCCGCTTCCTGTTGTGCAGCCACCTGTCTGACCACTTCTCGCTGTGCAGCTTCGAGACGCTCAAGCTCCTGCCTGGGGGCTTCCTGTGCCTGTTCCTCTGGCGCGGCGCGCTCAACCAGCGCCACCGCAGCGGGTTGAGCGGTCGGCTGAGGGGCGCTGGGCGCGGTCGCGATTTCGCTGGGCGCTGGAGCTGGAGCTGGAGTCGATGGAGCCGGTGGCGATGCGGCTTCGGGCATGGGCGCTTTCTGCGTCACAGCCTGCACCGGCGGCAGCGGCTGCGCCACCGGCTCGGTCGACGGCTCAGCCGCCGTGCCCCGCGCTGCATTCAGCAGAATGCGCAGGTTGGGCACCTCGATCCGCCGGTCTTGCCAGGGGAGGCCGAAGCCCGGCAGGCCGATGCCCTGGCCACCAAAGGTCAGGCCCAGCAGCAATGCGTGGAACACCAACGAGAACAGCAGCGCAAACGGCATGCGCCTGCGCTCAGGGAATTGCCCGAGCGCTGGGGAGACTGTCGTGAGGTGCATCCGGTCGATTGTCCTATTCAAACAGGTGGGTCCGCGCGCCGGGCTCCATTCATCCAAGGGCCAGGCTACGCCGTGCCCACCTGCTTCTTGAACGCCAGCGCCACGAAGTCCACAAACGCCCGCACGCGCACCGCGAGCTGGTGACGCTGGGGGTAGACGGCGTAGATGTCGGCGTCGGGTGTGGCGTGCTGCGGCAACACCTGCACCAGCCGCCCGTTGGCAAGAAAGCGCTCGATGTCCCACTCGGCGCGCATCAGGATGCCGTGGCCGTCCAGCGCCCAGTTGACCGCGATCTCGCCGTCGTTGGTGGTCAGGTTGCCGCGGGTCTTGATGGCTTCGGTGGTCACGTTCTTGCCGCGGCCCGTGCTCAGGCGCCACAGGCCGTAAGCCTCTTCTCCCTGGCGGATGCCGATGCAGTTGTGCTTGATCAGGTCGTTGGGCACCTTGGGCGTGCCGTGTCTCGCCAGGTAGGCCGGTGAGGCGCAGAGCAGGCGACGGTTGGGCGCGATGTGGCGGGCGATCACGCGCGCGTCGGGCGGTGCACCGAAGCGGATGCAGACATCAAAGGAGTCGTCGGTCAGTGCGGGTGGGTTGACCGAGAGCTGGAGCTGCACCTCCACCTGCGGGTGCTTGCGCACGAAGCGCGAGATCAGCGGCGCCACGTGGCTGCGCCCGAAGCCCAGCGTGGCGTTCACGCGCAGCAGGCCCTTGGGCGTTCCTTTGGACACACCCAGCAGTTCCTGCATGCCGTCGATCTCACCGAGGATGCGGCGCGCGTGCTCCAGGTAGAGCTCCCCCTCGGGCGTCATGCCCATGCGCCGGGTGGTGCGGTTCACCAGCGACACGCCCAGGCGGGTTTCCATCTGCGCCAGGTGCTTGCTCACTGCGGGCGTGGTCACGCCCAGTTCGCGGGCTGCAGCGCTCAGGCTGCCGGCACCGGCCAGCACGGAGAAAAAGCCCAGGTCGGCGGGTTGGATGGCGTTGTTCATGGGCGTTCCACTGTTGAATCAAAGTAAACAATGGATTCACTTTAGCGGCGAATTTGCACGCCGTGCAAGACCTACATTCGCTCCATCGAATGACCACACACGGAGGCCAACTCATGAAAACTTACGCCATTGCCACGATTCCTGGAGACGGCATCGGCAAGGAAGTGGTGCCTGCCGGCCAGCAGGTGCTGCAAGCCCTGGCCGCCTCCAGCCACTTCCGCTTTGCTTTCGAGAATTTCGACTGGGGCGGTGACCACTACCGCGAACACGGCGTGATGATGCCGGCCGATGGCCTGGATGCGCTGCGCCACAAGGACGCCATTCTGTTCGGCTCGGCGGGCGACCCGGACATTCCCGACCACATCACGCTCTGGGGCCTGCGCCTGAAGATCTGCCAGGGCTTCGACCAGTACGCCAATGTGCGACCCACGCGCATCCTGCCCGGCATCGACGCACCGCTCAAGCGCTGCAAGCCCGACGATTTGAACTGGGTGATCGTGCGCGAGAACTCCGAGGGCGAATACTCGGGCGTGGGCGGCCGCGTGCACCAGGGCCACCCGATCGAAGCCGCCACCGACGTGACCATGATGACCCGCGTGGGGGTGGAGCGTGTCATGCGCTTTGCCTTCAAGCTGGCGCAGAGCCGGCCGCGCAAGCAGCTCACCGTGATCACCAAGAGCAACGCCCAGCGCCATGCCATGGTGATGTGGGACGAGATCGCGCTGGAGATTTCACGCGAGTTCCCGGACGTGAAGTGGGACAAGGAAATCGTGGACGCGGCCACCGCCCGCATGGTGAACCGCCCGGCCACGCTGGACACGATTGTGGCCACCAACCTGCATGCCGACATCCTGAGCGACCTGGCCGCCGCGCTGGCCGGCAGCCTGGGCATTGCACCCACCGGCAACATCGACCCGGAGCGCCGTTACCCCAGCATGTTCGAGCCCATCCACGGTTCGGCCTTCGACATCATGGGCAAGGGCCTGGCCAACCCGGTCGGCACCTTCTGGAGCTGCGTGATGCTGCTCGAACACCTGGGCGAGATGGATGCGGCCCAGCGCCTCATGAACGCCATCGAACAGGTCACGGCCAACCCCGCGTTGCACACCGGTGACCTCGGTGGCAAAGCCACCACGGCGCAGGTGACCCAGGCCGTGTGCGAACTGCTCGGCGTGCGTGAGCAACGCCTGGCCGCCTGAGTTGACGTTCATGCCGGACGCACGGGTTCCGTGTTCCGGAAACCCCCACCGGGCCGCAGAGCCCGGTTCATCAGAGCGCTGAGCGCGCCGTTTTGGAGACAAGCATGCAAGCCATTCATTCCTTCACCCGCCGCCGTGTGGTGCAAGCCATGGCCCTGGGCCTGGCCGTTGTCGGCAGCAGTGCCATGGCGCAAAGCTGGCCCGCGCGGCCCATCAGCCTGATCGTGCCGTTTGCGGCCGGCGGCACCACCGACGTGCTGGCCCGCGCGCTGGCCGACAAGCTGTCGCAAAGCCTGGGGCAGCCGGTGGTGGTGGAGAGCAAACCCGGCGCGGGTGCGACCATCGGTGCCGACTTCGTGGCCAAGGCCAGGCCCGACGGCCACACGCTGCTGATGGGCGCGGTGCACCACACCATTGCGTCGAGCGTCTACAAGAAGCTGCCCTACGACTTCTCCAAAGACCTGGCCCCCATCACCACCGTGGCGCTGGTACCCAACGTGCTGGTGGTCAACGCCACCACGCCCGCGAAGAACGTGAACGAACTGGTGGCCCTGCTCAAGGCCAGCCCGGGCAAGATGGCCTACGGCTCCAACGGCAACGGCACGGCGCAGCACCTGATCGGCACGCAGTTCCAGAACCTCACCGGCACCGACGTGATCCACATCCCGTACAAAGGCAGCGGCCCTTTGTCCACCGACCTGCTGGGCGGTCAGATCATGATGAGTTTCGACACCATCACGCCGGTGCTGCCGCACATCAAGGCGGGCAAGCTGCGCGCGCTCGCGGTGACCACGGCCAAGCGCTCGGCGGCCCTGCCCGACGTGCCCACGCTGGAGGAGGCCGGCCTCAAGGGCTTCAACATCGGCACCTGGTTCGGCGTGCTCGCCCCGGCGGCCACGCCGCAGGACATCGTGGCCCGCCTCAACGCCGAGATGGTCAAGGTGATTCAGTCGCCCGAGTTCCGCAGCCGCATGGCCGAGATCGGCGCCGAGCCGATCGGCGACACCAGCGCGCAGATGGCGCAGCAGATCGCCAACGAGACCGAAAAATTCGGCAAGCTGGTCAAGGAAGCGAAGGTCGTGATCGAGTGAGGCGGTTCAGCACGGAGCGGATCAACTCATGTCGCTGATCCGGCCATGAGCCGCTTCACATTGCCCACCGCCGCCATCGCCTGCTGACGCAGCTCGGCCACGATGGCGGTTTTTTCCGTATCCGCAGGGTCGATGTTGGCGGTCATCTTGCCGAAGCCGTCGAGGCGGCTTTCGCGCATCCAGTGGCGCAAGGGCTTGTCCTGGCTCCAGCGCATCTGGTTGGCCAGGCTGACCAGGGTGGATTGCACATAGCCGCCCACGTTGCGTGGAAAGGGCACGGGGGTGCAGAGCGTGTTCTTGGTGGCGTCGTCGTCGTGGTGCGCTTCCACATACGCGCACATGGCGCTGCTGAAGGTGATCAGTGGGGCGCGCACCAACTGGGGCACGATCTTGCCGGGCTGGAAGATGGGCTCAATGTCGCGCGGCTCCACGGCGGAGGCGGTGCAGTTGATGCAGAGTGTGTTGTCGGCCAGGGCTTCGCGGCCTTGCTCCAGCACCAGCGCACCGGGCTCGATGGCCAGCACGCGGCCCTTGCGGATCACGTGTTGGATCTGCCGCAGCACCTGCACCTCGCCTTCGGAGAGCGTGGCGTAGTGAAACATGCGGGGCGTGTGCTGCGTGTCGATGCGCAGCATCTGGCCGCTGGCCTCCAGGCGCTCGAACAGATCGGTCACGCTGCTGGCCTCGGCCAGCGCCTTCATCTGCGCCAGTTGCCCGCCCATGGAGTGTTTGAAGAACGCTTCGCCGGGCTGCGTGGTGAGCCGGTTCACCACCCACGAGTCGCGCGGCATCACCCAGCTGATGGCGTCTTGCGGCACACCACATTCGAGCAACCAGACGCAAGTGTCCATGGCCGTCTTGCCGGCGCCCAGGATGCAGAAGCGGGCAGGGCGCTCGGCCGCGCTTTGCCAGAGCTGGGTGAGCTGCGTGGGCGTGACCAGGCGCACGCCTTCGGCCACGCTGAACTTCGGCGGTGTGGTGGCGGGCACGGTGGGGCTGAAGTGGCGCGCGTCCACCAGTTTTTTGCGCACGGTGATGCTGGACTCCGCGCCCGAGAGCAATGAGGTCACGCGGGCGGTGCCGGCGGCCAGCCCCTCGAAGCGGCTCATGGGGAGGTAGCGCACGCGGCCGCTGGGCAGCAGTTGCTGGTGCATCACCTGCTGGAAATAACCGCTCACCTCGACACCACTGGCCAGTTCGTACAGGCCGGCGTTGTGGCCCACCGTGTCCTGGCGGCCGGTGCCCAACGGAAGCGAGTTCACCCCATAAAAAGCCGAGGGCTGGTGCAGCGAGACAAAAGGGTAGGCGTCGTTCCAGTGGCCGCCGGGCTGGCCGTGCATGTCCACCAGCGTGAGGTGCGCATCGCTCTCCTGCAGCAGCGTGTCGGCAAAGGCCAGGCCGGTGGCGCCGGCGCCCACGATGAGGTAGTCGGTGTCGTGCACGGCCATGGCGTTCCTTGTGAAGTGGTGCCCCGCATCGTGAGGAGTTTGGATGGTGGCGGCAAGGGGGCAAACCATGCGGGCTGTGTTGCCGCTGGACACCGACCGGCCTTTCATATACTGTACGCACATACAGTATTTATTGCTCTCTCCAACCCCACCCGGACACCCCGCCATGCATCCCGCCCTCGACTGGCAGGAGGACGACCTGTCTTCCGCGCCGATGGTTTCACCCCCGCCCAAACAGCAACGCCTGGCCCGTTTGCCGGGTGAATTGCCCATGGCCGTGGCTGCGGCCATCTGGCGCGGTGACCAGCTCGGCGGCCCGGTGTCGGCGGTGCTGTCCAGTGGCTTCGAGGCGCTGGACGCGCAGCTGCCCGGCGGCGGCTGGCCCTGCCATGGCGTCATTGAAATCCTCGCCTCGCAGAGCGGCATGCTGGAGTGGCGCCTGCTCGGGCCGGCGCTGCGCCAGGTGTGTGCCGCCGGCCGCGCGGTGGTGGTGGTGGGGCCGCCCAAGGCGCCGCACCTGCCGGGCCTGCGCTTCGAGGGCATCGACGAACGCCACCTGGTCTGGGTGCGGGCCGACACGGCGGCCGAGCGCCTGTGGTCGGCCGAACAACTCATCAAGGCCAACGCCTGCGGTGCGCTGGTGGTGTGGCTCCCGCAGGCGCGGGCCGAGCAGGTGCGCCGCCTGCAGGTGTTGGCCGCCAGTTGTGAGGGCCCGGTGTTTTTGTGCCGGCCCAGTGCGGCGGTGCGCGAATCGTCGGCGGCTCCGCTGCGGTTGATGGCCCGCGTGGGGCTGGACTGGGAACTGCACCTGGAGATCTTCAAACGCAAGGGCCCGCCGCTGCAGGACACGCTGCGCCTGGGCTCGGTGCCCGGGGGGCTGCGCGCCATCCTCACGCCGCGGCTGCGTTTCCCCAGCCGCTTGTTGCCGTCCGACATGTCCCGAGAGACAGACCATGTTGTGGTCAGCACTCCTGCTCCCGACCGCCCCCACCGCGCCGTCCACTGAGGCGGCGCGCCGGGCCGTGGCCACCTGGGCCTTGCAGTTCACGCCCCGCGTGACGCTGGCCGACGGTGCGGTGCTCATGGAGGTGGCGGCGAGCGTGCGCCTGTTTGGCGGCAAGCGCGCGCTGCGCGACCGCGTGGTGGCCGAGAGCGCAGACGTGGGCGTGACGCAGGTGGCCTGGGCACCCAACAGCCTTGCCGCGCTGGCGCTGGCGCGCGCGGGTCTTGAAAACGGTTTCAAACAACCGCTGCCACTGCTGCTTGATGCCTTGCCCATGCAGGTGCTGAGCGCGGTGCACCCGCATCAGCTCACGCTCGCGCACATCGGCTGCCGCACGCTGGGCGACGTGCGCGCGCTGCCGCGTGGGGGTGTGGGCCGGCGGTTTGACAAGCAGTTGCTGCAGGCGCTCGACCAGGCCTACGGCGCCGAGCCCGAAGCCCACGTGTGGGTGGCGCTGCCCGAGCGGTTCGAGGAGCGGCTGGAGCTCATGGCCCGCGTGGAGCAGGCGCCGGCCCTGCTGTGGGGCGCGCGGCGTTTGCTGCTGGTCATGAGCGGCTGGCTGGCGGCGCGGCGCGCGGGTGTCACGGCCTTCACGCTGCGCTGGGCGCACGACGCCATGCGCGCGCGCGACGCGGGCGAGGGCGGCGAGATCACGGTGCGCACCGCCGAGCCCACGCGCGACACCGAACACCTCTGCCGCCTGCTCGCCGAGCACCTGGCCCATGTGCAGCTGCTCGCGCCCGTGGGCGACCTGCACCTGCTGGCCATCGAGGTGCAGCCGCTGGTGGAGGCCAGCGCTTCGTTGCTGCCCGACACCGTGCGCCAGGGCGAGACGCTGCACCTGGTGCTGGAGCGGCTGGCCGCGCGCCTGGGGCCGGGGCGCGTGCTGCGCCCGGTGGTGCTGCCCGACCACCGCCAGGAATGGATGTGCCGCTGGCAGAGCGCACCCGAGCCGCTGCCGCGCAAATCCAGCAAGTCCGCGGCGCCCGACACCGGCCTGCCGCAACCCAGCTTCGTGCTGCCCGAGCCGCTGAAGCTGCTGGTGCGTGGCAACCGGCCGATTTACCAAGGGGAGCTGCAGTTGCTCGCCGGCCCGCAGCGGGTGGAGGGCGGCTGGTGGGACCGGGTGGAGGGTGTGGGGGCTACGCGCAATGTGGTGCGGGATTACTGGGTGGCGCTGTCGGCGAAGGCGGGGGTGTTGTGGATCTTCCAGACGCGGCTGGACGAGGCGCCGGCTTGGTATCTGCATGGGCACTTTGCATGAGGCGGGCCCCCAACCCAGCCTTCCCCCAGAGGGGGAAGGAGCCGGGCACAGCGTCCGGAGAGGTGTCATGCTCTT
>NZ_JBLYYB010000199.1:0-20244 GCF_048549895.1 Hydrogenophaga sp. | reverse complement strand
GTTGATCGATCCTCAGGCGGACAAGGGCGGTGGAGCTTGGGATCCCGAAGAAACCCTGGTACTGCGGGTGTGGCCGACACTGCTCGATGAGGTTGCTTTGTTCGATCCCCTCGACCCGAGTCTGCGTCCCCGCCTGTCTGGCGATAAACGCGCCTGGAGCGAGTCGGAGTACCCGTCTCTAAGTTTTGCCTTTCGCATTCCGCGAGGGGAAGAGCCCCGCCATGTGTGGCTGCGCATCGAAACCCAAAGCACACGCAGGGTACACGTTGATCTGCATACCCTGGAGAGTCTCTGGAAGGTCGAGACAAGACAGCAGCTCGTCTTCAGTGTGTACCTTGGCGCGATGTTGCTTTTCCTCGGTTTCGCGGTCCTGAACTGGTTTGTAGAGCCCGACCGGCTGGTGTCCGCCTTTTTAATGCGCCAAGCCTCCGCTCTTGCGTTTGGTCTGTCTTATCTGGGCTACTTGCGCATCGCGCTGGATGGCTGGATACCCGTTCTTTGGATCAACGACATCGGCAACGTGCTGTTGTTCCTGGCCGTGCTCACAGGCGTTTGGTTTGAGTACGTTTTTCTCTCCGAGTTGAACCTTCCTCGCTGGGCTCGCTTGTTCATGCGGACGATCTTGACGGTGTTGTCGTGTCTTATGCTCCTCGTGCTGGCGCGGGTTCAGCTCGCTCTGGATCTGCTATTCCTCACCCTGGCCTTGCTGCCGGTGGCAGGGCTGCTGATTGCGTTGACGCTCACCCCATCAGGCGCGCAAGACGAAGGCGTGCAGCCCCTGCTGCCACGCTCTGTGCTGGTTGTCACTTACGCGGTACGCGTCGTCTTGATGTCGCTGGCGGTGGTGCCAACATTGGGCTTGTTCGAAACCACTGCGATGCCGCTGAGCTCGGTGATGCTGCAGCAGCTACTGGTGGGCCTGCTCATGGCGGCGGTGCTCTATGTACGAACCAAACGCCACATTCTCAAGCGCACGCACGCCGTGACACAACTGGCCATTGCGCAGGAGCATGCCTCTCGGGAGCGAGCGCACCGGGAGGAACACCAGAAGTTGCTGGCCATGCTGGCGCATGAGCTCAAAACCCCGCTGGCGGCCATGAAGATGCTGGTGAGTCTCCGCACCACGCCGCCCAATGCCAACGCCACCCTGCACCGGATGCTTGCCGATATGAACCATGTGATCGAACGCTGTCTTCAGTCGGTACGCACGCACGAGCCCACGCTGGCGTTGCAACTGCAAGTGATTGATGTGCCTCTGTGTGTCAGGTTAACACTGGCCCGTACCGCAGATCCTGACCGCATCGAAGTCACATGCCCCGCTCTTTTGAATTGGCACACGGACGCACAGGTGTTTCAGATGGTGATGGGCAACTTGCTGGACAACGCCATGAAATATAGCCCGGTGGGCAGCGTGGTGCAACTTGGTGTGGAGACCACCGAGGCGCCCCAGCGGGGCTTGCGTCTATGGGTGGAAAACGAAGAGGGAGCCGCTGGTGCTCCCGATCTGGCGCAGGTGTTCGAGAAATACTACCGAAATCCTCTGGCGAGACGGCATTCCGGCTCCGGATTGGGGCTGTACCTGACCCAGGTTTTCGTCAAGGCGCTGGGGGGTAGCGTTGAATGTTCTGTGGCCAATAGACGAGTGAGGTTTGAACTGTGGCTGCCCAACTGACTGTTTTCGTGGTCGAGGACCACGATCTTTTGCGCGAAGCCACGGTGCACATGCTGCAGGAGAGCGGCTTTCATGCCATTGGCTGGGAAGGTGCCGAGGCGATGCTCAGCGCGCCAGTCTCGGTGTATCCCAAGCTGTACATCGTCGACGTGAACCTGCCTGGAGCCAGCGGGCTCGAATTGGCGAAGCAGCTGCGCCACGCTCAGCCGGGCGCCGGGATCGTGATGGTGACAGCACGATCCGAGATTCCGGACCGAGTCGAGGGATATCGCAGTGGCGCTGACGTGTATCTTGTCAAGCCAGTGGAGCCCGAGGAATTACTGGCGGTGGTGCGATCACTGCAAGCGCGGCTCTTTCCTGTCCAGGCCGTCAACGAGTGGTGGCTGGAGCGTGCTTCACTGACCGTTAAGTCGTCTGGCGCGGAGTCGCAGCTCACGCACCCTGAGGTCAGTCTGCTTGCTGCCTTGGTACAGGCACCAGAGCACACCCTGACGAGAGAGGAGGTTGCCCTGCATTTGAACCTCACGCTGGAGGACCGGCACAAAGCCTCGATGAATGTTCGCCTCAGTCAGTTGCGCCGAAAACTTCGAACGGTGGGGGTGAGCGAACCTTCCATCAAGTCCTTGCGCAACCGCGGCTTGCTGCTGTGTTTCAAGTTGATCCTCAGGTAACGCACACCGTGCTCTGAAAAGTCCGGTGCCGCAAGCGGAAGTCCATCGCGCTCAACTCAAGGCCTGTTTCCAGGGATATCAGGGGGCGCCACCCAAGATTGGCCAGCGTGTGATGGTCCAGTCTGGGCGAGCAACGGGCAACCGGCGTGGGGTCCAGCTGGAACCTTCCACGAAAGCCCACTGCAGCCGCAACCGCCTTGATCAGTTCAAGAATCCAGACCACCTGTTCGGCACCGATGTCGATGTGCAACGAGCGTTGCTGCGTTGTCGCCGATAGTGTGGCTTGGGGCAGATCCATCACATGCACAATGGCCTCGGCGATGTCACTGAGGTACATCAACTCCAACCGGTCGTGGGGATGGGCCTGAATCGTTACGTGGTGAAGGCCGCGCACAAGAGCCGTGGTGAACTGCGAAAGCAAGTCTTCGATGAGACCCGCTGCGTGCGATTTACTGGTCGGAACCTTGGGAGGGCGGCAAGGTCCGTAGGGTTCGCAGGTGATCACGCTGCGGTAGTTCATTCCTTGAGATGCGAGCAGGTTGCAGAGCTGAAGCGCCGCGGCGTGATTTCCACAGTTATGTGGGAAAACGGTTCCGCCTGGGATCGCAGTGATGGGACCTGCCAGCGGTGCCACTGTTCCGACGAACATGAGATTTGCGACGCCTGCCTCTGCGGCCGCGGAGATCAGCGCAGTTGAGGAAATCGCGCTGGCTTCTGTGTCAAACGGACAATCGCTGGCTTCGACCACGTACACCAGATCGGGCAGGATCTCACGCATGAGAGCATGAACCACTTCGCTGTCAGACCAGTTGGCGGAGGTGGTCGAGGTGACTTGAATGTGACTGCGGGGATGTCCCAGATGAAGCAGGCGCTGGATCAGCGCTGCTCCGATTGCGGACTGATCGCCCACCAAAAGAATCCGTTCTGCGCTTTGAACTGTATAGGCCTTCATGTGTTCCAACTCGAAACTTCAGGGATGGTGGTCAAGCGCAGAGTTCTTCACAACCACTCTTCGATGGTCGAAATGCGGTTCCACAACAGAGCCTGCCATCCACCGACCTGGGCGGAGCGCAGCGCCTTCAACTCTTCCCTTGGCGCGATCAGCGCACGACGCAGCAGGCGCAAGCTCGGAGTCGTCAACCGTTGGCGGACCACAGGCTGCGCGAGGTAAACCGCTTTGAAGAAAGGGTGGGAGAACAGGCGCAGTGATGCGGCGTAGTCCGCGGTCATGCGCATGCGGGGTGAAAAACCGTCGATACGTCTATACCAGGACTTGCGCACGAACAGGGCTGTGGTCGGGGGCACCCAACCTCGAGCGAGCTTTCGGTCGGTGACCGGCCCGAGGCGGTTGTGCCGCACTACGTGGCGCGTATCGCGGGATTCAACGCGCAGGATGTCGCCGTAGACGGCTGATGTCCATGGGTCTTCAAATGCCTTGGCCACCTGTTTCAGAACGTCGGGGTGAGCCAGCACCGCGTCTGCGTTCACAAAGCCGATGATGTCACCTGTAGCCTGCCCGATGCCGCGGTTCCACGCTTGGAAACGGGTGTCGCTGGCGCTGCCATACACAATGGTGAGGCGCTCGCGGCTGGGATAAATTCGCTCGATGGAGTTGTCGATGCTGTGGCTGTCGACAACCACGTGCTCGACACTCTCCAGAGTTTGCTTGGCCACTGATTCGACGCATTCTTCGATAGTGGCGGCGTGGTTTCTGCAGGCCGTGATGATGGTGAACATCGGAGCCTTTGAAGGTAGTGCGTCAGATTCATCCTCCTGCGTTTGAGGAGCCTGCGAGCAGTGGCTGGGCAATATGTTCATGCCGATGCGAGCTTTCGCGCTTTTTGCCGGTAGTCGCGGTACATGTGCGCCAAGCCTGTTTCCAGGTCTACTTCAGGCTCCCAACCGGTGCCGCGTATCCGATGTGTGTCGAGAACGAAGTCCTGGGTGTCGTCCTCGATGCCGCTCTCTACCTTCAGGCCACCTTTGTAGCCCACCACACGGGCTACTGCCTCTGCCAGCTCCAGTGTGGTGTGGGTGCGGCCGCTGCCCACATTGATGTGTGAGCGGTTCAGCTTGGTGAAGTTCCGGTGCTTGGACTCAGTCATTTCCATGACCCGAATGCAAGCTTCGGCCATGTCATCGACATAAAGCCAGTCGGCGCGCCGAAAACCATTGGAGCGGATGTTCACCGAAGACAGTTTGAAGGTCTTGGCCTGGTGGATGTGGCGCATCAGGGCCTCTAACTCGCTGGCCCGGTGCGCATCCGCTGGATCTTCCGGACCGTACAGGTTACTCACGACAACGGATCGATACTGAAGACCCAGAACATCGTGAAACTCATGGGTGTAGCCCTCGCACATGCGGATGCCTGCCATGTGCGCCGGGGCGATGGCATCCCGCAGCTGCTCATGACGACCAAAGCCCAGATCTTCCTCTGCGATCGGCAGCACAGGGCAGTTTCCGTAAACCTGATGCGAGGCAACAAACAGCAGTTTTTTGACGCCTGCATACATCGCTTCGTGAATCAGCTGCACCGGCCCCAGCATCGCTTCTGCCATGTAAGTGCCGCTGCGCTGGCGGCGGTCCAAAGCGTTGCCCCAAGGCCCTGTTGTGATGTAGATCTGATCTGGATTTGATTTCCGAAGGTATGACCTGAGCGCCGTCTGGTCAAGGATGGGGAGCTCGTCTTCCTCCCAGGTGTCGATTTGATCGTCCGACAGGCCGTTGGCCTTGAGACGGCGCACCATGGCGCTGCGTGCTGCGTTGGCTGGTCCAGCGACGTAGACTTTGCGGATCTTTTTCATGGGTGGGTTTACTGCAGAGTGGGGTTGTCCGAGTTGCTCAGTTGGATGCCCACCCCCCTGTTGCGATCGCCAAACCAGGTCAGTGCCGCCCCCAGGCTGCGTGCATCAAACATAGGCCAAGGCGTATCAGTGAAGTACAGAGCAGTTCTGCTTGTGTCCCAAAGCGTCGCGCGGTGCACGGGCAACGGACCACCAGTGCGGATCACGAAGTCGGGTTCATCTGGACCGAATGGTTCGATCGCGCGCTGGGACGTGAGCTCGTTGCTCGTTTCTTCCTGGGCGGATGCCAGCTGGCGTCCGCCGAACCAGGGACTGTCGATGACCACCCTGAGTTGCATACCCGTGTTCAAGCGGGTTCGTTTGGCCACATCCTGCAGCAGGGCACGGGTGAGGCTGTCCAATGCACTCAGCGGGCCTTGAATCGTCAGGCACACATCGTTCCTGTGCATGTTGTGTGCACCTGCGGTGATGTAGCGCATTCCGGTACGCACCAGTTCTGTGTTGTTTCCCGGGGGCAAGCGGCACAGGTCATCGGAAAAAAGATGCACCGTGAGTGTGTCCAATGCGCGGGTGGCGCAGAAGTCAATGAGTTCCAGCAAACGCCCGGCACCTGCGCCCACCACGTCGGTGTAGGGCAGGTTGGAGCTCAGTGCCCAGTGGCGATGGCCCTGCAGCACGAGTGCGAGGTGCCGCGGTACACCGGGTCGTCTCGCAGCGGCGGGCAATGCGCCGTGCAGGCCCATCGGGATGGTGGGTGGAAGCGCCTGAATGCCATGGTCCATCGCAGTGCTCTCGATCTGATCGTTGAACCGGGCGGTGGAGTCTGAGTCGTTGCCAACCAACCCCTTCACTCGGCAGTCCCAAAATGGGTCTGAAATCAATGATAGATGATTGAACTGATAAGTAAATATCTAAAATGACAAAAATGGAGGACTTCGTGAATTAGTGGTGAGCTTAGCTACCCGCGCCCGTTGCACCCAGCCGCGGGTTCATGTGGTTACCAAGCGCCCACAAGCCTCAGGTTGACGCGGTTGCGATCTCCCTGCAGACCCTCCATTTGGCGGCTGAGAGTGACATCCACCCCAATGACCTCGCTCAACTGCGCCTGAATTCCCACGCCCACCGCAGCTGCTGCCTTGGACATGCCTGCTTCGCGCGCGCGCCCGGTATCCAAGAAGACCATGCCTTCCAGCCGGCGGGTTCCCGTGTTGAGCAGCTGCCTCCGGAATTCGAGTTGCAGGCCATGGCCAGAGGAGCCCATCACCGTGTTGGCGTCGAACCCGCGCAATGACTCCTGTCCGCCGAGCGAGAAGGCGTCGCTGCTGCCCGGCAGGCCGCGCTCGTTCGTGCGCAATATCCCCACCGCGCGAAATTGCCACAGCCCCCGCGTATCGATGGCTTGGCGCCACTGACCGCTCATGTCGAGGTACCCGTGGCTTGCCCCCGGTCTGCGTGCCGTGACGAGGCTGATGCGCAACTGAGCCTTGCTGGTCGCCGTTTCATGACTCAGGCGCACCGACACCGCCAGTTTGTCGAGTTCGTTCTCCACAAGTGTGACGCCATCCAGGTCGGTCTTGGAGCGCAGCGAGCCCAGCGACACCGAACTGGTGAGGAGCCACGGCGCAGCGAGCACCCAAGTGCGTTCCAGCTCGGCTCCAACGCTTTCCGACGATCCTTGAAGCAGTAGGTCGGGCTGGTTATTCACTGACTGCACGCGAATGTCCGAACGAGACACTGCCGCGTTGATCCCGGCACGCCAGCCCTGCACTCCAATTGGCATGGAGAATGACCCGGTGAGGGTACGCCCGTCTGCGTTGCCCAGCACTGCAGCGTCAAGTCGCCCACCCCGCGAGGTCACTGGTGCCAGTCGCAGACCCAGTGCCATGGAATGCTTAGTCTTGGCCTGTCCCGGGTAGGTATCGACCATGGCCCAGGTTTGCAGCGGCGCTTGTTCCACCACCTCCACCGCCAGATCACTCACTCCAAACCGCACGCCAGGCACAAACTGGGCTTGGGCTTGGTGGTCGCTGGCGAGGTTGAACAGCACCAGCCGCTTTCGCAGAGGCTCGCTGCCGATAACCTGGCCGGTGGGCAGGGTGAACCAGGCTTTGATCCAATCCGGGGCAAGGGGCGCTTCAGCCTTCACGTTCACTTCGCCCAGACGACCTTCCACCAGCAGCACGCGCAACAAGCCGCTCTGCAGGTCTTGCTGAGGCAACACGCCCACTGCGGTCAGGACGTTTCTGGATTGGTAGAGCGTCGCGATTGCATCAAGCAATTGCTGCAGGTCGGTGGTGGTGAGAGCGCGACCCACATAGGGTTGCGCCAATACTCGAAGTTCGTCGGCATTCAGCAGCTCGGAGCGTGAGAACTGGATCTCTTGAATGCGCGCGGTACTCGCCCCCTCGGGCGCCTGCGAACGTGTTGCGGCCGGCAGTTCAGCCTGGGGCGGTGCTGTCAGTGTTGAAGCCCCGCTTTCAATGCGCCGCAACTGTTCCTGCATGACCAGCGCAGGATTTGGCTGGCTTTGCGCGCGCGCTTCCGGCAGCGCGAGCGTACAGGCCAACGCGCAAGCCAGGCCGACGCTCAGGAGTCTGCGTGTTTCAGAGCGCGCACGCGCTCGTTGGGCTGGCAGGTGATGCCGCGTTGGCGCTGCCAAACGGACAGAAGGTGCAACCTGAAAATGCATGGAGTCGAGAGTTCACTGTCAAGGAGGAATGCGATCGAAGAAGACGACCACCGTGATGCGGGCCAGATCGGTTTCATCGCTGGCCGTCCACAACGCTTCAAACGTCTGCAGGTCTTCGGTGCGCCGCACCCGGCCTGTATCGGCGGCGCTCCCGTCGTGCCCGTCGATGGTGACGGCCAGGCGTCGTGCAGCTTGAATGGAAACGTCGGTGAGCACCAACGCGTTGAACTGCTGCTCAAGTCGGGTGACGGAAGCAGCAGTTTCGAAGGTGCCCAGATAGGCAAATCCATCGAGGCCGTGGCTGGCTGACTTGCGGTTGGGTTCACCGGGGAGGGTGAGTGATGCCCGCTTGAGTTCGTTGAACGGCACGTTGATCTGCCTGAAAGGCTGCAGCGTGGTGGGTGGGCATACATCGCCCAGGGCATAGGTGGCGCCCGACGATTCGGCCACTTCCAGCTCGATGGGAATGGCGTAATCCAGTGCATCACCCGTGCGTAGCGGGACAGTGGTGGTGAAGCTGTAATCCACCAGACCGTCACGGTTGCAGTCGCCTGGCCATCGGCCCAGGGTGCTGCGGTGGGCACGGGCATTGGCCACCAGTGTCTGCACCTTCGTCACAAACTGGCTCTGGCGGTATTGCTCCAGCAGCTCCTGCGATTTCAGTGTCATGCCGATCAGCACTCCCATGACGGCCAGGGCCAGGGCGATCTCAATCAGTGAGAAACCCCTTTGGGTTTGTAGTCTGGTTGCGCGTGTGGCGCGGCGCGCAGCCCATCCACTGGGGTGACGGGTGAGCATCAGCTTTCCTTTTGTAGACGCTGGCTCACCCAGCTGCGTTGCTGGCTCAGATCGGCTCGGGCGGCGCTGAGGTCCAGAAAGCGGCGATAAGCCTGCGATGCCTCGCTGAAGCGCCCCTGCGCCTGTAGCGAATGGCCCTGGTTGAGCCAGAGTTCGGGCACCTCAGGGTGCGCTGCCGTCGCCTTGAGCAGGGTGTCGATGGCGCTGGCATGGTCCCCGGTTTCCTGCTGGGCGACAGCGAGGTAGAGCACCACCCGCGCGTGCCCAGGGTTCTTCTGGCGCGCGTTCGCCAATGCAGCCAAGGCGTCGTTCCATCGACCGAGTCCGGACAGCGCCACACCTGCTAGGTAACGCGTTCGCCAGTTCGGACCGATGTAAGCCTCCAGCTGCTCTGTCGCACCCAGAGCCTTTTCGAAATCTGCCTTCGCCAACATCTGCTCCACCGAGGAAAAATCCACGTCGATGGCCTTGGTGGCCAGCACCGCACGTGTCTGGTCGTCGGGTGCTGCGCCGCCCCCCGAGCGGCTCACTTGGGGCGGCTCCACGGGCGCCTGAGGTGCTGCAGCGGTGATCGTTGAGGTCAAGGGTGTTGCCGCTGCGGCTGGGGTCGCTGCAGTGGCCGCGGGTAGCGGTTTCTCGGTCCTGGTCTCCTTGATCACGGGGGCCGCCGGTGCCGCGGTGATCACCGTGGCGTCAGCTGTCTTTGTCGATACCGCTGTCGGTATGTATGCCGGTGTTGACGTGGATGGCGTCAGAGTCTGGCCCACCTCTGCTTTGGCCACCCACTGCACCACGCTCGCCCAAGGGATCGCGTGCCCCAACGTGTTGGAAAGGTGGCGCTGTGCAGCATCCACGTCCTCTGCCTGGGGCAGGGCGAGCACCATCCAGCGCGGCCCCGCCGCCGAAGGCTGCGCCAGCATTACCACCGGCCAGTGCGGCGTCCAGATCTGGTGCAGCTGCTGCGCCTGCTCTCGCGTCTGGAGGTCGGCGATCTGCAGCGCCAGCGTGGAGGGCAAGGTGCGTCGCAGACCATCCTCCCATAGCCTCGATGCAAGGTCCCATGCGCCGCTCTCCCAAGCCTGGGAAGCCTGCACCTGCCATAACTCGCGAGGTGCTCCAACATTCATCACAGGCATCGGCGCCGGAAGGCTGGTGTCAGGCTGGAAGGCCGGCAGTGAAACCGGCTGTGCCAGGCTGATCGACATAGCTGTTTGCGCAATTGATGCCGCGCCGGCGCTGGCTGATGCGCTGGCGCCGCGCCCAGACAGACCGGACCAGGCCACCGCGGCAACCACAGCGACCAACACCGCGAGCACAGCGGCCAACCATCCCCAGCGGCCGCTTGTAGGTGCAGGTTCGTTGGCCGTCAGCAAACCCATTTCGGATGGCTGCGGCAGCGCTGAACTTGTCTTGCCATCAGATGCCTGACGCTCGCGTTGCTGATCAATCTGGCGCAGCGCCTGTTCAATAGCGCTCATCGCCACACCTTTGAAAATTCTTTGCAGGCCATTCGCGCCATGTCCCAGTTCACGCTGCGCAGGCGCCGGGTGTACGCCAGCAGCACCGCACGCTCGCAGGCGAGGTTGATGCGCCGCGGCACGCCGCGCGTCTGCCGCTGCAGCCACCACAGCGCAGCCGCCGTGAATTGAAAACTGCCGTCGCGGTGGGTGCGCGCCAAGCGGTGTCGCACGTAGGCGGCACATTCCTGTGGGCTTAGCGGATCGAGCCGCAGCCACACACCAATGCGCTCACGCAATGGCCGCATGGCCCGCAGGTTGAGCGTGGTGTCCAGCTCGGGCTGGCCCACCAGCACCAGGCTGATGAGCTTGGCGCGCTCGGTTTCCAGGTTGGAGAGCAGGCGCAGCACTTCGAGCGCCTCGCTGTTGAGTCGGTGGGCCTCGTCGACGATCACGACGAAGCGCTCGCCCCGGCCCGCTCCCGCCAGCACCATATTGACCAGCGCCTTGTGCAGAACCGCAAGACCCGCCTGGGGTGCCGGTGGCTCGCCGCCAAACTCGGAAAGGATTTCGCGCAACAGATCCACAAACCCCATCAGCGGGTTGAACAGGTAGGCCACCCTCACCTGAGCCGGCAAGCTGCGGATCACACAGCGCACGATAAGAGTCTTGCCCAGGCCGATCTCTCCCGAGAGGACCGACATCGTGCCGTTCATGCACGCATGGTAGAGCTGGTTGTAGGCGCTGACGTGTTGCCCGCCCGGATAAAACAAGGCGGTGTCCGGGGTAATCGAAAACGGCACGTTCTCGAAGCCCAGCGCCTCGTAGCAGGCAGCCAGTGTGGTTTGCACGGTTGGTCTCCCAGGCGTTACTGGCCGGGCTGCACAGTAGGTGCGAGAAAAATCACCAACTCCTTGCGCTTGCCTGCTTGATAGGTGCTCTTGAATGCATTGCCCAGGATCGGCAGATCGCCCAGCCCCGGCACCCGACGGTTCGTGTCGCTGGTTTCCTCTTGAATCAGGCCGCCCAGCATGACGAGTTCGCCGCTGCGCACCCGAACCATGGTGGTGGCCTCACTGATGTCCAGCACCGGTGCACTGCTCTCACCCGAAGGGGATGTGACGGTGCCCACCAGGCGTGTGACGGTCGGTGCGATGTTGAGCATGGCCCAGCCATCAGCAGAAATTTGTGGGGTCACCGTGAGGGTCACACCCAGATTGACACTGCGCGCCTGCTCATTGACGGTGTCCAGCACATTGCCGCCGCCCTGGATGATGCGATTGGTCGATCGGCTGAAGAAAGTTTCGTCGGTGCCGACCTTCACGGCCGCCGTCTGGTTGTTCAAAATCCGGATTCGAGGCTGCGACACCATGCGCACGTCACCTTGTTCGCGCAGCGCTTCAATCAGCGCGCCATAACGGTCGCCGCTGAAGTTGGCTGTCACAGTACTGGGAAGCCGCGTGGTGGCCTGGGGCGCGTTGATGAGGGTGTTGACACCCAGAACACCGCGCAGGGGGTTGATGCTGAAGCGACTCCAGTCCAGACCGAGCGCAAATTGGTCGCGCAGCGTGACCTCCACGATGCGAACTTCGATGTCGATCTGGCGATACATGCCGTCGCGCATCAGTTCGATGAATCGTGATGCGTCGGCCACCTTGGAGGGTAGGTCGCTCAGCATCACCGAACCGGTGAGCCGGTTGACGGTGAGGCGGCCCTTGGGTGAAAGCAGCGAACGGATCTGGCTCTCGAACTCGCCCCAGAAGGCGCCCGCATTCGCGCCGGCAGACGCTCCGCCGCCTGTGGTGCTGGCCGAACGGCCCGAGCGGATGTAGTCCACCTCGAAGGTGCGTGTGATCGAGGCGCGTACGCGGATGATGCCCTGCTCCTCGTCCCACGAATAACCCATGCTGGAGAGCAGGATGTCAAACGCCTTTGAAAGCGGTACATCCTGGAAATCCACGGTCACTGTGCCGGTGATGTCGGGGTCGGCCACGATGTTCAGACCGTGGGCTTTGGCCAGCAGACCCAGTGCATCGCGCAGCGGCAGATCACGCGCTTTGAAGGAGTACAGCGCGGGTTGCCCGGTACCCTTGTCGCCGTTGACATCGAAGGTTGGAAGTCGCTGTTCCGGCGGCAGTTGGGCGGGGGCTGGGGGCATCGCTGCCTGGGCCTCCTTGAGTTTCTGGTTCACTGGGCCATAAGCTGTGGGCGGAATGGCCTCGGACCCCAGCAGTGGCTTTTGAAGTGGCGCGCACGCAGACAACCAGACCGAAGCGACCAGCAGGGGCAGCGCGCGCAGCGCCGGCATGTGGAAATGCGAGAGGGATTTCATCGTTCTACTTCTGTTCATCGATCGGTCACTGGCACCCATCGTGTGCGGCCCAGGTCGGTCTGCACAAAGAGAACCCGATCGGGCTCGATGGCAGTAATGCGGTAGGTTCCGCGAGATTCGCCAATGGCCATCGCCACACCGTCGATCTGGGCCACCCGGCGGGGACCATGGATCAGGATCGCTGCGACCTCGGGGACGGGCTGACGCTGTGCGAGTTCTTCGGGCCTGGGTGGCACTACGGGTGGCGGCAACAGGGCGTGCATGCGCACCCGCACCGGGCCGTCGGTCTTCGGCGCGGCCGCCGACTGACCCAGCGACGGCGGTGCTTCCATCGCGGAGATCTTGGGCACTGCCACCATGGCGCCATCGGGCGTGTAGGCGGCCAGTCCCCAGCCAACCATGGCTACCGCCGGGATCAACAAAAAGGGCAGAAACGGTTTCATGGACGGTCCAGTACCAGGATGTTGTCGCCCTGCATCGTCACCTTGACGGCGGGCTTGCCCTGCGGCCCGCCGGCCACCGCGTCGATGCTCAAGCTGCGCAGAAAAAAATGGCCCTTGCCCACGTGGTTGGCCTTCAGGATCTCGTTGAGGCGGTCGCTTTCATGATCAGCGATGGTGGCCGTTGTGTTGATCACCTCGTGGCGCAGGTCTTGCCCCGGGCGCCAGCCAATGCGTTCGATGAGTTGCGCATACGCCTCTGCGTGCTGGCGGTTCTGGCCCAGGGCCCGGCTGGCCAATGCCAGTTCGCGCTCTTGGGCTTCAACGCGTGCAAGCGCCGAATGGCCGGTGTTGACCATGTACAAGCCAGAACCCAGCAGCACGGAGGCGAGTCCGAGCCAGGCAATGGTTCGAGCGTGAAAAGAGAGGGCCATGAGGTTGTCCGTTCAAGGAAGCTGGGTGACCGAGCAGGTGGGCAGGGCGCCACCGAGAGCGAGTTCTCCCGTTGCTGAGGTCACAGCATGGGATCCCGTGCATGAAATCGTCACCGTCTTTCCGGCTTCGGCTGCAGACAGGGCTGTCAACGGGCGCCAGCGGCTGACACCTGCATCGGCGCTCAGCTGCGTGCTGTCGGGATCGACCAACAGTCCTCCGCGGAACCAGCTGTTGCCCGAGGTGTAGCCCACCGTGCCGGCTGGACTGATGAACGACAAGCGCAAATACCGCGATGGCGCAGTGGCGGCCGTGTCGGTGCCAAAGGCGTCCATGCACACGCCATCTGTGGCCGCTCCTTGCGCAACATCACCCGTCTGGTAAGTGGTCGTACCGCCCAGGTCAACCAGTGACCACCGCATGGCAAGACCCGCAGCTGCGCTGGCGTCCTGAGGTACCGAACGCACGGTGTTGGTGAATCGTACAAAAAGCTGGTTGGCTTTGCATGCCTCCGCGGGTTTGGTGCACAGGCCGGCACCGCGCAGCGACTGGGCAAACTCTCCCAGTGACACAGACCTCACCAGGCCGGCGTAGTCGGCGCTGTCGGATGTGGGGTTGTCGGTGGTCGATGTGCTGGAGTTCTCGTACACCCGAAAACCTCTGTCGCCCGATATCACTGAGGGCGGGTAGGCCTCGTCGTCACGGTCGATCAGGGCTTTGTCCAGGCCGCTCAGGCCTGCCTGCCAATACACCGCGTTCTGACGATCGAGGCGGCGCAGTGCGGGCGGCTGTCTGCGCACGATCACAAAGGCAGCGGCTGCGGAGTTCTCGAACACCACGTTGGTCAAAGAATCTCGGCCTGTCGGCAGGGCCACACTCGCATACCCCAGCGCACTCTCCCACGTGAACTTGCTTTCAAAGCCGGCGCCCCACACGCGGGGCAGGGTCACGTTGAGGTAGTCGCGCGAGTAGTTGCTCCCGGTCGTCTCAGGCGGTACCTGCGTCACCGCTTCCACCCGGATGGCTTGCTCAATGGCTTGGAGAGAGTTAAGGCTGCGACAGAGCTGACTTTTGTAGCCCCCGGTGGACATCTGGGTGTTCACGTCAGGATCGAACTGGTCGATGATGGAAAAGAACATTGCGCTGCTGCCGGTTCCCGTCACTTTTGGAAGGAACGCGGTGGCCGCGTCCGCTCGCAGCGCGGGTTGCACGTCGTACCAGTAGGCGGTTTGCAACGAAGAAACGTGGGGCACACCCAACGCTTGTCCCGGCAGGGCCCCAGCCCAGCCCAGTGGCATCGCCGTGAGCAAACTCGTGAGCAATAGATGGCTGCTGGCGTTTTCGGCGCCAATGGAGCTTTCTGCAAACTGGATCGGCGCAGGCAGTCCCCCACCCGCCACAGCCTGGCCCAGCAGCGCGGCGCGTGCCTGCTCCATGGCCAGCACATCCTTTCGATCGGCGTCGCTGTCGCGTTGCATAGCGAGCAGCGGTATGAGCAGTGCCACCAGGGCGCCAACCAGCACCAGCCCGATGGCCAACTCCATCATCATGAAACCGCGCTGGCGCATTGTGGTGCGTGCGCTCACAGCTTGATCCCCGCGGAGGCACGCGCGGCGAGTTCGTACACCGGCCCCAGCAAGGTCACGCCGATGAGCAACAAAAATGCGGCCAGAACCAGGAGCATCAGTGGCTCGAAGAGGCGCGATCCGGTTTCAATCTGCTGCTTGAGGCGCACTGCGTAGTGTTCACTCAGCCGCATGCTTTGTTGGTCCAGGGTACCTGTGGTTTCGCCCAGGCGAACCATGCTCAGGGCAAAGCGCTCGAACACCCCGCTTTGAGCCAGGCCGTCCGACAGGGCCAGGCCGCGCCGCGTGCTCGCGCCCATGCGCGTGAGCCGGCGGCCGAAATGCTGATTGAGCGGTTGCTGCAGCAGCACCGTCAGGCAGCGCGTGAGCGTCAAGCCGGCGGACTGCATGGTGCCGAGATTGCTGAAGAACGCGTGGTACACCCGCGAACGTTCCAGCCCCTTGATGCCGGGCGCCCACCACACCACGGCGTGGATGGCTGGTGCAAAGACCGGGTGGCGCCACAGCAGCGGCACCAGCACCAGCACCGGCGCACAGACCAGCGGCAGCCACAGGCCATGGCGCTTGAGCCATTCGGTGGCCGCAATCACCCGGAGCGTAGCAGTTGGCAGTTCCACGCGCAGGGATTCAAATAA
Organism: Hydrogenophaga sp.; assembly: GCF_048549895.1. Classification (GTDB taxonomy): domain Bacteria; phylum Pseudomonadota; class Gammaproteobacteria; order Burkholderiales; family Burkholderiaceae_C; genus Hydrogenophaga. Next base: position 4,728 of record NZ_JBLYYB010000199.1, on the reverse strand, counting down.
CACCATCATCTTGGGGATCACAAACAGCATCCAGAACACGCAGCTCAGCAGCAGCACCACCAGCACGATGGCCGGGTACAGGGTGGAACGCGCGATGGCCGAACGCATCACACGCGCCTGCTCGTACTGCGCCGCCGCGTTGCCCAGAATGGCACCCAGCCTGCCGGTTTCTTCGCCCACAGTGACGAGGTGGCGAACCATCACTGGGAATGCCCGGGTCGACTCCATGGCACTGGCCAACGTGTCGCCGCGCTCCAGCGAGCGTTTCAGGCGCGAGCAGAGCATGCGCAGCCGGGCGGTGGAGGCACCTTGCGCCGCCTCACCCAGTGCCATGCGCAGGTCGGCACCGGCGCGCACATGCTGCCCAATCAGGTGGCAGAACTCGGACACGGCAGCCGCACCCAGTGGGCGGGCCCACACACCGTTGAGCCAGCCCGGCAGCGACCAGACGCGGTAGGGCTGCAGGCCCTGGGCGGCCAGTGCGTCCATCAGTTCCACCTCGTCGACGTGTTCGCCCGAGCCGCGCACCAGTGCGCCCTCGGCGGTTATGGCCCGGTACCAATACAGCCTCATGCCAGTGCTCCGCCAAACACGCGGTCGAGCTCGGCGCTGTCGGTCACGCCCGCGTCCACCAAGCGCTGGGCCCAGGCGCGCATGGGTTTGAAGCCACGCGCCACCACATTGCGGCGGATGGCAGACTCGCCAGCCTTCTGATCGATCAGTGTGCGCACTTCGTCGTCGATCAAAAGCACCTCGCCAACTGCCAGCCGCGAGCGGTAGCCGGTGTTGCTGCAGCGTGTACAGCCCACCGAACGAAAGCGGGTGCCTTCGATGGGCTGGCGGCAGGCCGTGCACAGCTTTCGAACCAGGCGCTGAGCGATCACGCCGCGCAAACTGGCCGACAGCAGGTAGTCGGGTACTTCCAGGTCGCGCATGCGGCTGATGGCGCCCACCGCGTCGTTGGTGTGCAGGCTGGCCGGCACGAGGTGGCCGGTCTGCGCCGCGCGGATGGCCATGGACGCGGTTTCCGCATCCCGCACCTCGCCCACGAGCATCACGTCGGGGTCCTGCCTCAGGAAGCCCTTGACGGCACTGGCGAAGCTCATGCCCGCGCGGTCGTTCAAGCGCACTTGCCGCACCAGCGGCACGTGGTACTCCACCGGGTCTTCCACCGTCATGATGTTGCGTTCGAGCGCGTTGATCATGCGCAGACCGGCATAGAGCGTGGTGGTCTTGCCGCTGCCGGTGGGTCCGGTGGCCAGCACCAGGCCGTCGGGCGCGCGCATGAGTTGTTCGATCTGCGCCACCTGCTCGGGCCAGAAACCGCACTGGTCCAGTGGTAACACGTCGCCGCGCATCGATAAGACGCGCACCACCAGGTTCTCGCCGTGGGTGGTTGGCATGGTCGAGACCCGCAGGTCAAAAGGCTGCCCGGCCACAGTGAGGCTGTAGCTGCCGTCCTGAGGGCGGCGCGATTCACCAATGTCCATGCCCGCTTCGATCTTGATGGCGGAGGCCACCCGCACATGCAGCGCCGCGGGCAGCACATGCTGGAGTTGCAGCACGCCGTCTATGCGGAACGACACCAGCAGCGCAAAGCCCGAGGGCGTGAAGTGCACGTCGCTGGCGCCGCGTTCCACGCCGTCGGCCAACGTTAGGCGTACCAGTCGCCCACCGTCAAGGTCGCCGCCCACGCGGGCCAGTTCCCGTTCGAGTTCTTCAGCACTCGGGTGGCTGGCCGCCCGGTAGGCCATTTCAATGGTGGAGGCCAAGGCCGAACGGGGCGACACTATCCAGCGAACCTCACCCTGTACATGGCGGCGCAGGCGTTGCTGCGCTTCGAGGTTGCCCGGCTCGTCGGTGGCGATGTGCAGCACGCCCTCAGTGGTGCGCACTGGCAGCATGTGGTGCTGGCGCGCAAAGCTGAAGGGCAGTTGTGCCAGCGCGGCCGAGTCAACCTGTGTGGCATCAGGCCACCAGCCGGGCAGACCGTGCACGACGGCCATTGCTTTGGCAATGTCGGTGTCGGTCACCATGCGCAACAGACGCAGCACTTCGGTGGCAGGCTGGCCGAGCGAACGCGTGACGCGGCGCACATAGTCGGCCTGCTGCCGCGTGAGTGCGCCGGCCGTGCCCAGCTGGGTCAACAAGGCTTCGTCGCTCTGCGGTGGCTGCGGCACCTGCGGGTTGCGGGTCATTTTCAGAACGCCCCGGCGGCAATGGTCAAGCGGGTTTGCAGGTTGGCGCCCGGGGCTTGTGGCCCCTGGTCCTGAAACACGAGACGTGTGTCTGATAGGCGGCCCAGGCGCGAGAGCTGCTCAGCCATGTGTTCAGCCTTTAGCTTGGCGCCCGAGTACCCGCCGGCCAGCGAAATCTTAAGGTCCACCGCAAAGGTAGGTTCACCTGCTTGCGGCATCCGCCGCACTGGCGCTCCCGGGGTGAAATTGACCAACTCTGAGGTAGGCTGAAGGTCGTTGGCTGCTGCAGCGTCGGCCTGCTGGGTCACTGGCTCGCGCTTGGCTCTGGCCCGCGCCGTTTTGGTGGAAGCACTAGGCTGGCCATCGCTAAGGCCCATGCGCTCATTACCGATATCGTCGCGGCGAATCTTGATCTGCAGCACTTGAGCGTCGGGCGGCACCTGGGCCAGCAGCTCGTCCAGAAAATGGTCTGCCCGCAGGTTGACCCCGAGCGCGGTTTCACGCCACGCAGCCGAACGTAGCGCCGCAACGGCCCCGGCCGGCGGGCGCTGCGCGTCTTGTGCTTTGATTTGTGCAACGATGTCCTGAACACCCAGCTGCTGCGCGGCGGCGCGCTGCTCGGCCTGCGCGTGCCACCAGATGCCCGTGCCGAGTAACACCGCACCCACCAGACCGGCAATGGCCGCTGCCACCGGTGCCGCCTGCCAGGCGATCACCCGCTGGCGATGGCCGTTTACGATCAGGCTTTGGTGCCTGTCGGCAAACGCGAGACCAAACAGGTCGGGCTGCAGCAGGATTTGTGCGGGCTCGGTGCCCTTGAACAATCCGGCGATGCGCTGCACGAGTTCGCGCGAACCGTTGCTGGCCCAGTCGCCCTTGGCCGCCCAGGGGCCACGGCCCAGCCGGATCACCAGGCAGTGCGGTCCGTTGAACTCTGCCGGTGCATTGGCGCTGGCGCTGTCCAGCAGCGGTTTCCACACGCCTTCGTCGGTCTTGTCGGCAGCGTCGCCTACAGGTTGTACCCGCTGCCAAGCCACGCTGCCCCCGCGCACACCTAGCGAGCGCAGTGAGCCTTGATGCCACCAGTGCACCAGCACCGGCTCGGCAGTGGCTGCACGCACCAAGTTGGCGACGGCAGCGTCTGCGGTGATCAGGTGGGTGAGCGGTCGCGTGGAGCCGGGCAGCAGGTTGTGCGCCAGCTCGGCGTCGTCCTCGAGCATGGCGTGGACATCCACTTCGGCCTCGCCTTGGCGCAGCCATGCTACCCGGCAGCGAGAGCGGAAACGCTCGGTGAAAGTGCCGTTGTCGGTGAGGTGGCGTTGCACCAGCACCGGCACAAAGCGGCGTGACAAAGCCCTCACCCGCAGACGCTCGCTCACGTTGGCGGGCGAATCCAGGCTCATGCGGACTGAGCCCCCGGCCTGGTTGCCCAGCTCGTCGGCTGCGCCGCTGCCCAGTTGCAGTACCTCGCGTCCATGCACAACGGCGAACCGCACTGGATGGGTGCCGTACAGAGTGTCAGCACGCGACATGGCGACCAGCAGGTTTTTCATGAGCGAGGGATCTAAAGGGAATGACAGTCAATTGGCAAGGGCACCTGAAAGACTGTGGCGGTGGAGACGGGGATCAAGGAGGTGCCGGTTGTAGATTTAACTGTTGGGTGTGGGCGCCGTCGGGGTGCCCACACCCAACAGCTGTCGCACTGACCTGGCAGGACAGATAGCAACAGCTGTCTTGCTCGACAGTTAAATGCCTTGTTGCTGGGATTCCGGCACGCGGTCAAAGAAATAGACCACGGTGACCATGCTGTCGCGAGTGGCGACTGTCGCGCTTGAAGTGGTGGCGCCTACCTGAAGGGTTTGCCAAAGTGGTGAGTAATCGCCTGCGTTGGCTGCGCTGTCGCGTGCGAGCAAGCGAACGCGTGAACGATCTGCACGCGCATCCTGACCATTGAAAGCGGTAGACAAACGGCGGGCCATCCACTGCGGCACATCGTGGATCACGATGGCGTTGTAGACCGCTCCGGTAGCTGATTCAGTTCCGTTGTCTTCGACGTTGCCGACGAAGAGAAAGTCTTCATTGACCATCTTGGCCAGAGTGCGGTTTGGTGCACTGTCGCTCACTACCCCAGCGACCTTCAGGTCGTTCAACCAGACGTTGGCATTGCTGTCGCTTGTGGCGACAGTCAAGGCGCCCGTAGAGGCAGTGCCATCACCAACCAATGCACAAGCATTGGTTTCTAAGGTTGCCTCTGCGCTGTCTGCTGGAATCACGGGTTGCAGCACCGAGTAAGAGTATTGGTTGGCACGTTCATTGTTTGCTGTGTCTGCACGATTGCTATTGGAAGCAACGTTACCGTCAGCGGCGTAATCGATGACGCCGTCGGCATCGCAGTCGCCGGGCATGCGGCCCTTGAGTTGGGCAAACTGCTGAACACGCATCTCGACCGACTTGACGTCGTTGATCAGCTTGGTGGCCTTAGCTTGGTCGATCAGTTCCTGACCGGTGGTGACAGCTGCGAACAGCAGGC
>NZ_JBLYYB010000198.1:0-3454 GCF_048549895.1 Hydrogenophaga sp. | reverse complement strand
AGTCGTTCGGCACCACCAGCACATCCGCGAGCGCATCGCGCACGACGCGTTGCGCCACGCTATCGAACAGCAGGTCCGAGAGCCTGGACGCCGGGTGCTTGCCCACCACGATGAGGTCCGCTGCCGTGTTCTGCTGTTGCACCACTACCTGCCGGGCTGGATCGCCCCGGCCGATGGAAGACGAGAGCCGGTTGCGCCGTGCGTCGTACGAATCGGTCAGTGTGAACATACGGTCTTGCGCATGGCGGCGGCATTCCTCCCGGTAGATCTGAATGGCGCGTTCAGACACTTCGGCATACCGCAGCTTGCCCTCGTTGGCGGTGCTGATCGCATGAAACAGCTCAACCCGCGCGGTGGGATGCAGCGCAAAAGCCAGCTCGACCAGGCGGTGCGACACCCGCGAGAAGTCCACCGCCACCATCAAAGTTTGGTAAGGCTGGTCGGCAGGATTGCGCACCACGATCACAGGGCGCTGGCAGGCACGCAGCATCTGGATGGCGGGATGCGCGCTGAACCAGGCGCGCAGGCCACGCAACGGCGCCGTGCCCCACACCACCAGGTCGGCGACCGCCGCCTCGCGCGCCACATCCGCAGCGGTGAAGTCGATGCGCGTTGCCGCGTGAACATGGATGTTGTGGCGCTGCCTGAGTTGCAGCGCGTGGTGCGACAGGCGCACGCCCGCGTCCGGCGGGGGTGCCTCAGCGGGTGGGGCCAGATAGACGAGCCTCAGAGTTGCACGGTGCTCAGCGCACAGCAGCGCAGCGCGCGCGATGGCATGGCCTCCCTGCAGAGAGAAATCAGTGATGGCGAGGATGGAGCGAGGGGTCATGGTTGAACGTCCTTCTGTTTTGCACAGCGCGCACCTATCCCGAAGCGCCAATGCGAGATGGCGCCGGGCTGGCGGCGGTGATGCGGGTGAGCGCGGCCCCTGGCGGGCCGCAGACGGGTTGCTTCGGGGCTAACGACTACGTGACGTAGTCGCCCGTGGCCTCAGGCTGGAACTGAATGCCTTCGACAACGGCCGCGCACTCTTCGCCATGCGGCGTGTGCCACTTGGCAACATCCCCCACCTTCAGGCCCAGCAGGCTGATGCCCACGGGCGACAGCACCGAAATGAAACCCGCAGCCGGTTCTGCGTCTTGCGGGTAGCAGATGGTGAGCACCTGGCGCCGGTGGGTGTGCACGTCCACCAGTTCCACGCGGGAATACATGGTGACCACGTTGGCCGACACGGCGCGCGAGTTGGTGATGTCTGCGTTGGCAAGCAGATCTTCAAGAACAGCGGGGAGCTGGTGGCCCACCAGCTTGCTCAGGCGCGAATAGTCCAGGTCGGTGAGCGTGCGCTCGCCGTGAACGACAACAACAGCTTCATGCATGAAAGCACTCCATCAAATGCGGCTGTCGCCCCGTGAGAACAAGACGGCCGCTACCGCGCTAGGTGGTGCCCGGCGGTGGATGGTTGCGCTGAAAAAAGTGATGTGAGAGGGGGTGCCGCCGGGCTTAGGAATGTGCTGGCGTCAGCTGACGACGCGCATTCTTCTTTGCCGCCGCTCGCGCGACAGCCGCTGCGTGGAGCAGCGCAGCCAAGGCGGCAAAAGTGCAAAGAAGGAGAGTCGTCATGCGGCTGAGTCTAAGCCGCGTAGGCGGTTTTGGGCTGAATGGCCCCAGGGTTCTTGCCAGATAGCAGGCGCAGAATACTCATTTTTTGATAGCTGCTAGCGATTACCTATCAAGCGCTGGGGCTCTATTCGAACCATATCTCCAACGGGTGTGTCGTGTCACGGAGGGCATCGTGCTGCGACAGTACCTCGCCGCGCAGCTGATGGTTGCCTGTGTTGCCTATGTCGACAGCAGGCCTCGCGGACCACGGTCGCAGCCTCCCGGCCAGGAGGATCTCAACACGGTGTGCTAGGTCCTTTCCAGAGCCAAAAAACCTGGTTATTGCGTATTGCCGTGGTAGATGCTCGGGCAATACCGCTCCATCAGAGATTGCGGCTTCAGCGGAGGTGTGAAGCCGAATTGCGCATACAGACCATGTGCGTGACCCGTCGCCAGACTGAAGCGCCGAAGATCTTGCAAGTGCAGGTCCGCCAAGACGGGACCCAGGATGGCCTTGCTGTATCCGTTACCTCTGTGGCCAGGCAAGACGAAAGCATCCAAAAGGTTTGCGAAGGTGGCTAAATCAGAGACAACTCGCGCAAAAGCCACTTGCCTATCGCCAACGAACCCGCCGAAGCAAAGGGAATTGTCAATCGCCCGCTGAACAAGAGGGCGAGGAATCCCTCAGGCCCAACTGGAGTGCTTACTGAGGAACTCGTGAATCAGCGAGACATCGAGTTCTGACTTGTTCGTAGTGATACGCAGCATCATGTATTTGCTCAAGCGAATAGCGTCTACCAAATGTAAGCGCGTCTCAGGAAAACTCTCGTTTTTATAGCTTCCAGCGCTTACCCACCAAGCGCTGGAGCCGAATTTAATTCAAATTTTCTGTCCCAAAGCTGTCTCACAGCTTGGCAATCGACACCTCCGTGGACTTGACCAGCGCGACCACGTCGGAGCCGACGATGAGGCCCAGGTCGTCCACCGAGCGGGTGGTGATGACCGAGGTGACAACACCCCATGGCGTCTCGACATCGACCTCGGAGACGACGTCGCCGCGAATGATTTCGCGGACCTTGCCCTTGAACTGGTTGCGTACGTTGATAGCTTGGATGGACATGGGGTTCTCCTTGAATAGTCCGTTGAAAAAGAGGTCAGAGAAAGAAAAACAAGCAAACGAAAAGAGAGAGAGAGAGAGAAATCAGACCGCCCAGCGCAAGCCATGCGCAGGCACGCCGGGCCAGGAAACCTCGTGCGCAGGCTCCCCATCGGGCTTTCGCAGCACACGGTCGAGGATGCGTTTTTCGATGGCGGCAAACGCGGCGTCGCCATGTGAACGCGGACGCGGCAGGTCGATGCGCTGGTCCAGCGCGATCTGGCCGTCCTCGATCAGGATCACGCGGTCGGCCAGGGCCACGGCCTCTTGCACGTCGTGGGTGACCAGCAGCGCGGTGAAGCCGCTGCTGCGCCACAGGCCTTCGATGAGGCGGTGCATCTCTATGCGGGTGAGCGCATCCAGCGCGCCCAATGGTTCATCGAGCAGCAGAAGGCGCGGGTTGTGCACCAGGGCACGCGCCAGGGCCACGCGTTGGCGCTGACCGCCGGACAGGCGCGCGGGCCACTCGGTCAACCGATCGCCCAGGCCCACGCGGGCCAGCACGTCGGCGGCTGCGCCACGCTGCGCGGGCGGCAGGCCCAAGGCCACGTTGTCCTGCACGCGCTTCCAGGGCAAGAGGCGCGAGTCCTGAAACATGATGCGGGTGTCGCCGCTCAGGCCTGCAACGTCCTGGCCATCGAGGCGGATCGCGCCGCCGGAGACAGGTTCAAGCCCCGCCACCAGGCGCAGCAGCGTGCT
>NZ_JBLYYB010000197.1:0-26457 GCF_048549895.1 Hydrogenophaga sp. | reverse complement strand
CGCCGTGGGCGACCACGCCGCGCTGATCGACCGCTTCCCCGGCGTGGCGGTGGAAGACCTGCGCGGCAAGATCATCGCGCCGGGGTTTGTGGACATGCACATCCACTACCCGCAGACGGACGTGATCGGTGCGCCCGCAGCCGGCCTGCTGCCCTGGCTGGAGAACTACACCTTTCCGCACGAGTCGCGCTTTCACGATGGCGAGCACGCGGGTGAGGTGGCGAGTTTTTTCTTCGATGAACTGGGCCGCCACGGCGTGACCACCGCACTGACTTTTGCCACCTCGCACCCGGCGTCGGTGAACGCGGCGTTTGAAGAAGCACAGCGCCGCGGCCTGCGCTTCATCACCGGCAAGGTGCTGCAGGACCGCCACAGCCCCGACGGTGTGCGCGACGACACCGAGCAGAGCCTCATCGATACCGAAGACCTGATCCAGCGCTGGCACGGCGTGGACCGCTTGGGCTACGCCATCACGCCACGCTTCGCCCCCACGAGCACGCCCGAGCAGTTGCGCGGCGCGGGCGATCTGGCGGCGAAGTACCCCGGTGTGTGGATCCAGTCGCACGTGGCCGAAAACCTCGACGAAGTGCGCTGGGCGGCCGAGCTCTTCCCCACCTCGCGCAGCTATCTGGGCGTGTACGGTGATTTCGGCCTGTTGCGTGAACGTGCGGTGTACGCGCACTGCATCCACCTCGACGCCGCCGACCGCGCGCTGATGGCGTGCACCGGCGCGGTGGCGGCGGTGAGCCCCACGAGCAACCTGTTTCTGGGCAGCGGTTTCTTCGACTTTGCAGCAGCCGACGCCGCGGGCATGGGCTATGGCCTGGCGAGTGACGTGGGCGGCGGCACCAGTTTTTCACCGTTCCACACGATGTTGGCGGCCTATTGCGTGGGCCGTGAAGGCCAGAGCAAACAGGGCCTGAGCCTCACGCCGGGCCGGCTGTGGTGGCTGCACACAGCGGGCGCGGCGCGGGCGCTCGGTCTGGAGGGTGTGGTGGGCAATCTGCAACCCGGCAACGAGGCCGACTTCGTGGTGCTCGATCCGAAAGCCACGCCGCTGTTGGCCCGCAAGACTTCTCAGGCCAGCAGCCTCGACGAACTGCTGTTCGCGCTGATCGTGCTGGGCGACGATCGGGTGATCGAGCGCACGGTGATCGCCGGACAGTAAGCCGGACAGCCGCCCCTCACCCCAGCCCTCTCCCCAGAGGGGCGAGGGAGCAAGGCCCGCCGCGCGCCAAGGAGGTCTCCATGCCAGAGGCATCAAGGGTCCGGCTCCGCCGGCCCAAGATGCCGTCCCCCCTCCCAGCGCCGAAGGCGCGCCAGAGAGGGGGGAAGCCGCAAAGCGGCGCAGTGGGGAGCTCTTAGTTGTAGGTCAGGTCTCGGGCCTTGCCCCAAAACACCCGGTACATGAAGATCGTGTAGACGATGATCACCGGCAGCGTGATCGCCACACCGATGAAGATCACGGTCAGCGCGTCGGTGCCGATGGCGGCTTGCCACACCGTCATGCGGCCGATCACGATGTCGGGGTAAATGCTGTACGACAGGCCGAAGAAGGCCAGCACGAAGATCAGCACGGTGGACACGAACACCACCCAGCCGTAGCCGGCCTTCACCACCTCGGGGTGGGTGACCACCCAGCGCACCGCGAAGAAGGCGATGGCGCAGCTCAGCGGCACCGGCAGCAGCGCGAACACCTCGGGCACGCCGAACCACTTTTGCACCACCGCCGGATTCACCAGCGGCGTGGCCGCTGAAATGCCCACCAGCGCCACGCCCATGGGCCAGAGCACGCGCCGAGCCCAGTGCACCGCGCGTTCCTGCAGCTCGCCGTCGGTCTTCATGATCAGCCAGCCCGCGCCCAGCAGGATGTAGGCGGCCGGCAGCGTGATCGCAATGCCCAGGCTGAACGCGAGACCCAGCGGGCCGGGCTGGAAGCCGGTGATGTAGCTGCCCAGCATCCAGCCCTGCGCGCTGCTGGCCAAGAGCGAGCCGGCAAAGAACGCCTTGTTCCAGAAGTCCTTGAACTGCAGCGGCGCCTTCACGCGGAAGTCGAACGCCACGCCGCGCAGGATCAGGCCGATCAGCATCACGGCCACGGGCAGATACAGCGCCTGCAACACCAGCCCATGCGCGAACGGAAAGGCCACCAGCAACACGCCCACACCCAGCACCAGCCAGGTTTCGTTGGCGTCCCAGAACGGGCCGATGCTGGCGATCATGGTGTCCTTCTGGCCTTCGTCGGCCAGCGGCAGCAGCAGGCCCACACCGAGGTCGTAGCCGTCGAGGACCACATACGCCAGCAAAGCCAGGCCCATCACGGCGAGGAAGATGAGGGGGAGGAGTTCGGCCCAGGTCATACGCCGGCCTTTCCGAGTGCGGCGTTGCTGCCCGGAATCGGCGCGTGCTTGAACGGGTTCTCCGCCATGTACTTGAGCACGCCGATGTAGGTGACGAGCAGCAGGCCGTAGACGATGAGGTAGGCCGTGAGCGTGAGCGCGATCATGGGTGGCGCGATGTGGGTGGCGATGTCGCTGGTGCGCAGCAGGCCATAGACCATGAACGGCTGGCGGCCGATCTCGGTCACGTACCAACCCGAGAGCGTGGCCACCCAGCCGGAGAACGTCATGCCGGCCAGCACCCACAGCAGCGGTTTGGGCAGGTGGATCTTGCCGTCGGCCATTTCACGGCGTTTGCGCCAGAGCTGCCACGCGGCGAACCACGCCACCGCCAGCATCAGCGAGCCCATGCCCACCATCACGCGGAAGGCCCAGAACACCGGTGCCACGGGTGGGTGTGCGCCGGGGAATTCGTTGATGCCCTTGAGTTCGGCGTTGGCATCGTGCGCCAGGATCAGGCTGGCGAGCTTGGGGATTTTGATCGCGAAGTGCGTCTCGCCGGCCTTCTCGTCGGGGATGCCGAACAGCGTGAGCGGCGCACCCCTTTCGGTTTCCCAGATGCCTTCCATGGCGGCGATCTTGGCGGGCTGGTGCTTCAGGGTGTTCAGGCCATGCATGTCACCCGCCACGAACTGGATCGGAATCACGATGGCGGCGGCCACCAGTGCGGTGCGCATGGCTTTGTGCGTGCCGGCGGTGGCGCTGCCCTTGATGAGCTGCCAGGCGCACAGGCCGGCGATCAGGAACGACGCGGTGAGCGCCGAGGCCAGCAGCTTGTGCGCAAAGCGGTAGGGGAAGGAGGGGTTGAACACCACGGCGAACCAGTCGGTAGCGTAGAACTGGCCGTTGACGATTTCATAACCAGCGGGGGTCTGCAGCCAGGAGTTGAGGCTCAGGATCCAAAAGGCCGACATGGTGGTCCCGAAAGCCACGAGAAAGGTGGCGGCCAGGTGCACCCGCTCCGACACGCGCCCGCGGCCAAACAGCATGATGCCGAGGAAGCTGGCTTCCAGGAAAAACGCGGTGAGCACCTCGTAGCCCAGCAGCGGGCCGGCGATGTTGCCCGTCTTCTCCATGAAGCCGGGCCAGTTGGTGCCGAACTGGAAGCTCATGACGATGCCCGAGACCACACCGAGCGCGAAGGTCAGCGCGAACACCTTGGTCCAGAAGTAGTAAGCCTCTTCCCATGCCGGGTCGCGCGTCTTGATGAAGCGCAACCGGAAAAACAACAGGAACCAGCACATCGCGATCGTGATGGTGGGGAACAGGATGTGAAAGCTGATGTTGGCGGCGAACTGGATTCGCGACAGGATCAAGGCGTCCATGGGGGTGTCCGGTGCGGGGGGATCGGAGGGTGGGGGTGATCAGGCTGCCCGGTCAAGCGGGTCTTTGGGTGGCAGCTTGCGCGCGGGCGACTTGCCGGTCAATCGGTCCTTGAATTCCAGCACCTTGGTCACCGTGGTGCCCATGCCCATGAGTTGCATGGCGGTTTCGGGTGCGAGTTTCTGCACGTCGTCGAACCAGGTCATGAGGCGATCGATCAGGTCGTGCATTTCCCGCATGCGGTTCTGTGCGTGGCGTTCGGCGTCGGTGGTGGGCGTGTCGAGCAGGGCGGTGCGCAGCATGGAGAGCGTGGGCTCCACCTCGCGGCGGCGGCGCTCTTCGGCCAGCACGCGGAAGATTTCCCACACGTCGGCCGGCGCTTCAAAGTACTCGCGCCGGTCGCCCGGCTGGTGGCGCAGGCGCACCAGTCGCCAGGCCTGCAGTTCTTTGAGGCCCATGCTCACGTTGGAGCGCGAGAACTCCAGCGTCTCGGCAATCTCGTCGGCGTTGAGCGCCTGGGGCGAGATGTAGAGCAGTGCGTAGATCTGGCCGACGGTGCGGTTGATGCCCCACTTGCTGCCCATTTCCCCGAAGTGGGCAACGAACTCGCGGTTGAGCGGGGGGAGGTGGTCTTGCAGCGGCATGTGTATGAATGTATCGGGTTCGGCTTGAGTTTTCAGTAATTACTGAAAATCCGGGAAGTTCACGGGGTTATCGCGGCGCGCGGGTTCGAGGTGAGATGGGGCCCGACTCCCTACAATCGCGCTCCATGAGCATCAAAAGCGACAAATGGATCCGCCGCATGGCCGAAGAACACGGCCTGATTTCACCCTTCGAGCCCGGGCAGGTGCGAGCGGTGGACGGCAAGAAGGTGATCAGCTACGGCACGAGCAGCTACGGCTACGACATCCGTTGCGCACCCGAATTCAAGGTGTTCACCAACATCCACAGCACGGTGGTGGACCCGAAGAACTTCGACGAGAACAGCTTCGTGGACATCAACAAGGATGTCTGCGTGATCCCGCCGAACAGCTTTGCGCTCGCGCGCACCCTGGAGTATTTCCGCATCCCGCGCAACGTGCTCACCATCTGCCTGGGCAAGAGCACCTACGCGCGCTGCGGCATCATCGTCAACGTCACGCCCTTCGAGCCCGAGTGGGAAGGTTATGTGACGCTGGAGTTCAGCAACACCACGCCGCTGCCGGCCAAGATCTACGCGGGCGAGGGCTGCGCCCAAGTGCTGTTTTTCGAGAGCGACAAAGACGACGTCTGCGAAGTCAGCTACAAGGACCGAGGCGGCAAGTACCAAGGGCAGACCGGGGTGACGCTTCCCAAGGCCTGAACAAGGCCGGCACGCCAGCGCTGCCGCCCGGATAATGGGCCGCGCAGCGACTCCCGCTGCGCAGGAGACGCCGCATGAAATGGGAAAACAACCGCGAATCCGACCAGGTCGAAGACCGCCGATCAAGCCCGGGCCGTGGGCTCGGTGGCGGCGGCGGACGCAACATCGGTCTGGGCACCATCGCGGTGGCCCTGGTGGCCGGCTGGATCTTCGGCATCAACCCCATGACCATCCTGGGCGCACTCAGCGGTGGTGATTTTTCGCCGGCGGCCCAGGTGGAAACCACCCAGGGCCCGGCGCAGGCGCCCACCGACGACATGGGGCGCTTCGTGGCCTCGGTGCTCGGAGGCACCGAAGATGTGTGGGGCCCCATGTTCCAGCAGGCCGGATCAACCTACCAGAAACCGCGCCTGGTGCTGTTTCGCGGCGCCACGCCCACGGCCTGCGGCACCGGCCAGTCGGCCATGGGGCCGTTTTACTGCCCGGGCGACCAGAAGGTCTACATCGACCTCAGCTTCTACGACACGTTGCGCACCCAGCTCGGCGCGCCGGGCGACTTTGCGCAGGCCTATGTGATCGCGCACGAGGTGGGACACCACGTGCAGAACCTGCTGGGCATCACCGGCAAGATGGACGAGATGCGTGGCAAGGTGAGCCAGCGCGAGTTCAACGCCATGTCGGTGCGGGTCGAGCTGCAGGCCGACTGCTTTGCCGGCATCTGGGCGCACCACAACCAGAAGACCGGCGCCATCCTGGAGCCCGGTGATGTGGAAGAGGCCATGAACGCGGCCGCGGCGATTGGCGACGACGCCTTGCAGCGCAAGAGCCAGGGCCAGGTGGTGCCCGACAGCTTCACCCACGGCACCAGCGAACAGCGCCAGCGCTGGTTCAACAGCGGCTTGAAGACCGGCAGTGTTCAGGCGTGTGACACCTTCAAGTCGGCAGCACTCTGAGTGACGCTCAGGCGGACTTGGGCGAAAAACGGTCAAAGTGCGACAATACCGGGCTAACTTCGACGCCAATGACCCAATCCTTTTCCGAACTCTCCCTCTCTCCCGCCATCGAGCGTGCCGTGGCCGAAATGGGCTACGAGACCATGACGCCGATCCAGGCGCAGGCGATTCCCGTGGTGCTGCAAGGCCGTGACGTGATGGGCGCAGCCCAGACGGGCACCGGCAAAACAGCCGCTTTCACGCTGCCCCTGCTGCAGCGCATGATGAAGCACGAAAACGCGTCCACCTCGCCCGCCCGCCACCCGGTGCGCGCCCTGGTGCTGCTGCCCACGCGCGAGCTCGCCGACCAGGTGGCCGAGCAGGTCAAGCTCTACGCCAAGTACACCAATCTTCGCAGCATGGTGGTGTTCGGCGGCATGGACATGAAGCCGCAGACCGCCGAGCTGAAAAAAGGCGTCGAGGTGTTGGTGGCCACGCCTGGCCGATTGCTGGACCACATCGAAGCCAAGAACTGCGTACTCAACCAGGTTGAGTACGTGGTGCTGGACGAAGCCGACCGCATGCTCGACATCGGTTTCCTGCCCGACCTGCAGCGCATCCTGTCGTACCTGCCCAAGCAGCGCACCACGCTGCTGTTCTCGGCCACCTTCTCCACCGAAATCAAGCGCCTGGCCGGCAGCTACCTGCAAGACCCGGTGACGATCGAGGTGGCGCGCTCCAACGCCACAGCCTCCACCGTGGAACAACACTTCTACAGCGTGGGCGACGACGACAAGCGCGGCGTGCTCAAGCAGATCCTCGCCGAGCGTGGTCTCAAGCAAGCCTTTGTGTTCGTCAACAGCAAGCTGGGCTGTGCGCGGCTGGCGCGTTCGCTGGAGCGCGAGGGCCTCAACACCACGGCGCTGCACGGCGACAAGAGCCAGGACGAGCGCCTGAAAGCGCTGGAAGCCTTCAAGAGCGGCGCGGTTGACCTGCTGGTCTGCACCGACGTGGCCGCGCGCGGCCTGGACATCAAGGACGTGCCGGCGGTGTTCAACTTCGACATCCCGTTCAACGCCGAAGACTACGTGCACCGCATCGGCCGCACCGGCCGTGCCGGCGCGTCGGGTCTGGCCGTGTCCTTCGTGAGCCCGCGCGACGCGCGCCTGATGGGCGACCTGGAAAAACTGCTGGGCAAGAAGCTCGAACTCGAAGCACTGGAGCTGGAAGCGGACAAACGCCCGGCCGGCCGCTTCAACGATGGCCAGCGCGCCTGGCAGACGCCCGAGGGTGGCGAGGTGCGCCGTGAGCCGCGTGAGGCACGTCCCCCGCGCGACCGCGAAGTCCGCAGCGAATCGCGCGGTGAAGGCCGCCCAGCCCCCGCCAGCCGCCCGGTGCGCGCCCCGCGCGCGCCGGCCGACCCGTTGTTCGACAAACCCTACGAGCCCAGCGCCAGTGGTGAAACGCCGCCGTCGTGGGAAGCTTCGTCCCGCGCCACCGCTCGCACGGTGTCGCCCAACATCAAGTCCCGCAAGAAGGTGCCCGCGCTGTTCAAAAGCGCACCGGCACCCGTGGTGGCCGAGCCGGTTCCGGCGCCGGTGCAGCAAGACTGATCGCAGCCCTCGGCGGTGGGCGCTCAAAGCCCCTTGCGGGGTTTTTGGGTTTGCGCACACCGCACGGCGATGCGCTCCACCTGCCCGGGTGCGCTCAAGATGCGCGCCGCCGTCAGGCAACCGCCCCACACACAACCCGTGTCCAGCGCCAACACGCCTTCGCGTTGCACATGGCCCAGGGTGGACCAGTGGCCAAACGCCACCGGCACATCGGCTGTGCGCCGGCCCGGCACGTCGAACCACGGCATGAAGCCCGGCGGCGCGCCGTCGGCACCCTCTTTGGTGTCGAACTCCATCAGACCCTGCGCCGTGCAGAAGCGCAGTCGTGTGAAAGCATTGACCACGACCCGCAGACGATCGGCTCCCTGCAGCGCATCGCTCCAGAAGGCGGGCTCGTTGCCGTACATGTGTTGCAGGAAACCACTCCAGTCGGGGCTGCGCAGCACGCTTTGCAGTTCCTGCGCGCGCGCCATCGTGTCGGCCACGTCCCACTGCGGCAACACGCCGGCGTGCACCATGAGCCAGCCGTGCTCGTACAAGGCCATCGGGCGGTGGCGCAACCAGTCGAGCAAGGCGACTCTGTCGGTCGCATCGAGGATGTCGCCCACCGTGTCGCTGCGGTGCAGCTTGCGCACGCCATGCGCAGCGGCAAGCAGGTGCAGGTCGTGGTTGCCGAGCAGGCTGTGCGCCGAGTCGCCGAGAGCGATCAGTCGGCGCAGAACTTGCAGGGATGCGGGGCCGCGGTTGACCAGATCTCCCAGCAAGTACAGCGTGTCGCGGCTGGGGGAAAAAGCGATTTCATCCAGCAAACGGCCCAGGGCTTCGTCACAGCCTTGGACATCACCGATCATGTAGAGTGACATTCGCCGATTATGGACACCCTCCTCATTGTTTTTCTCACGCTGCTCAACGGCGCGTTCGCCATGTCCGAGCTGGCCCTGGCCTCCAGCCGCAAGGCCCGTCTGACCGCGATGGCCGAGGCGGGTGACAAGGGCTCCACCACCGCGCTGAAGCTGCTGGAAAACCCCACGCAGTTTCTCTCGTCGGTGCAGGTCGGCATCACCTCCATCGGCATGCTCAACGGCATCGTCGGCGAGGCCGCGTTCAGTGGCGATCTGGGGCTGTGGTTCGAAGCCAGGGGCCTGACCGAGGCCACGGCCAACATCGTGTCCACCGCGATCGTGGTGGTGGTCATCACCTTCATCACCATTGTGTTTGGCGAACTGGTCCCCAAGCGCATCGGCCAGCTGTATCCCGAGGCCGTGGCACGCTGGGTGTCGCGCCCCATGACCTTTGTGGCCACGGCGGCCAAACCCTTTGTTTGGCTGCTCACGCACACCACGCAGTGGATGCTCAAGCTGCTGCGCATCGACACCAACGCGGTGCAGCACGTGACCGAAGAAGAAATCAACGCCAGCCTCGAAGAAGGCGTGGACGCCGGCATCATCGAGGAGCACGAGCACCAGATGGTGCGCAACGTGTTCCTGCTCGACGACCGCCAGCTCACTTCCATCATGGTGCCGCGCTCCGAGATCGAATGGCTGGACGCGCAGGACAGCATCGACGTGGCGGTGCAGCGCGCCTGGACCACCGGCCATTCGTGGTACCCGGTGTGCCGCGGCGGACTCGACGACGTGGTGGGTGTGATCCACCTGCCGCGCATGCTCGCCCTGCAGGCCGAAGGCAACAACGAGACGCTGATGCGCCATGTGCAGCCAGCGGTGTTCGTGCCCGAAACGCTCACCGGCATGGAGCTGCTGGAGCAGTTCCGCGAGCGCGCCACGCGCATGGTGTTTGTGGTGGACGAATACGGCGTGGTGCAAGGCCTGCTCACGCCGCTGGACATGCTGGAAGCCATCACCGGCGAGCTCTCGCCGCACGCTGCGGTGGACGCCTGGGCCACGCAGCGCGAAGACGGCGCGTGGCTCATCGACGGGGCCATGCCGGTGACCGAACTCAAGTCGCGGCTGGACATCGACGAGCTGCCCGACGAGGACAAGGGCCGCTACAACACCGTGGCCGGCCTCATGCAGACGGTGGCCGGTGATCTGCTCGCGCAGGCCGACAGCGTGGAGTGCGCGGGCTGGCGCTTCGAGGTGCTGGTGCTCGATGGCCGGCGCATCGACCAGGTGCTGATCTCGCGTTTGCCCGAGGCCGAGTCGGTGGTGGAGGTTGACGGTTGATGCAGCCTATCAATTCAGAAATTCTGAATTGATAGGCTGTTAAGTTTGAATTTACCTTAGCTGACGTCGTTCCTACAGTCGGTGGACACCTTGTTTCACCACCCAGACCAGAGGAGCCGACGTGACCGACACCAACGACGACAGCATCATCACCGATGCCAAAAAGCGCTACAGCGCCGGTGTGCTGAAGTACAAGCAGATGGGTTACTGGCAGCCCGACTACGTGCCCAAGGACACCGACGTCATCGCCATGTTCCGCATGACGCCGCAAGACGGCGTGGATGCCGAAGAATGCGCTGCGGCGGTGGCCGGTGAGTCGTCCACCGCCACCTGGACCGTGGTCTGGACCGACCGGCTGACGGCCTGCGAGCTCTACCGCGCCAAGGCCTACCGCGTCGACAAGGTGCCCAACACCGGCCCCGGCACCAAGACCGAGCAACAGTACTTCGTCTACATCGGTTACGACCTCGACCTGTTTGAGGGCGGGTCCATCGCCAACCTCACCGCGTCCATCATCGGCAACGTGTTCGGCTTCAAGGCGGTGAAGGCCTTGCGCCTGGAGGACATGCGCATCCCGGTGGCCTACCTCAAGACCTTCCAGGGTCCGGCCACCGGCGTGATCGTCGAGCGCGAGCGCCTGGACAAGTTTGGTCGGCCGCTGCTGGGTGCCACCACCAAACCCAAGCTGGGTCTCTCGGGCCGCAACTACGGCCGCGTGGTGTACGAAGGCCTCAAGGGCGGGCTGGACTTCATGAAGGACGACGAGAACATCAACTCGCAGCCCTTCATGCACTGGCGCGACCGTTTTCTCTACTGCATGGAAGCCGTGAACAAGGCCAGTGCCGCCACCGGCGAGGTCAAGGGCCACTACCTCAACGTGACCGCCGGCACGATGGAGGAGATGTATGCGCGCGCCGAGTTCGCCAAGAGCCTGGGCAGCGTGATCATCATGATCGACCTGGTGATCGGCTACACCGCGATCCAGAGCATGGCCGTGTGGGCGCGCAAGAACGACATGATCCTGCACCTGCACCGCGCTGGAAACAGCACCTACAGCCGCCAGAAGAACCACGGCATGAACTTCCGCGTGATCTGCAAATGGATGCGCATGGCGGGCGTGGACCACATCCACGCCGGTACGGTGGTCGGCAAGCTCGAAGGCGACCCGATGATGATCCGCGGTTTCTACGACACGCTGCTCGACACACACACGCCGATGCAGCTGGAGAAGGGTCTGTTCTTCGAGCAGGACTGGGCGTCGCTGAACAAGGTGATGCCGGTGGCCTCGGGCGGCATCCACGCCGGCCAGATGCACCAGCTGCTGACCTACCTGGGCGACGACGTGGTGCTTCAGTTCGGCGGCGGCACCATCGGCCACCCGATGGGCATCCAGGCCGGTGCCACGGCCAACCGCGTGGCGTTGGAGGCCATGGTGCTGGCGCGCAACGAAGGGCGCGACATCTGGAACGAGGGTCCGCAGATCCTGCAGGACGCCGCCAAGTGGTGCAGCCCGCTGAAGGCCGCCATCGACACCTGGGGCGAGATCAGCTTCAACTACGAATCGACCGACACCGCGGACTTCGTGCCCACGGCCACCGCATCCGCTTGAAGGGGACACACACCATGATGACCAACCACGGCAACCGCCTGACGCAGGGCCAGTTTTCCTTCCTGCCCGACCTCACCGACGCGCAGATAAGCAGACAGATCGAGTACGCGCTGCGGAACAACTATGCGGTGGGCATCGAGTACACCGACGACCCGCACCCGCGCAACACCTACTGGGAAATGTTCGGCAACCCGATGTTTGATTTGAAGGACCCGGGCGGCATCCTGATGGAGATCAACAACTGCCGCAAGGCGTTTCCGCAGCACTACGTGCGCGTCACGGCGTTCGATTCCACGCAGGGCGTGGAGTCACCGCGCATGTCGTTCATCGTCAACCGGCCCGCCAGGGAACCAGGCTTCGGGCTGGCGCGCACCGAAGTCGAAGGCCGCCAGGTGCGTTACCGCATCAGCTCATACGCCACCGACAAGCCCGAAGGCGAGCGGTACTGAAAGGGCTCCCCCCCGCGCCGCGCTTTCAGCGCGTCACCCCCTGCAGGGGGCGATACCTGTGGCCCGTCCTGAGCTTGTCGAAGGGCGGTTCCACGGTATCCCTGGTGGGGTCATCTCGCTTCGGAGGCACAGCATGAACCCACCAACTCCCGACAGCGCAGTTGCAGCGTCTGCCGCCTCTGCCAGCGGCCCTCGCACCGTGGCCGATGTCCTGTCCCAAAGCCAGGTCGAAGCCGTCATGGACGAGCTGGACCGCGACCTCATCGGCTTGGCGCCGGTGAAGACGCGCATCCGCGACATCGCGGCTTTGCTGGTGGTGGACAAGCTGCGCCTGAACCTCGGCCTGCAGGCGCAGACGCCGTCGCTGCACATGAGCTTCACCGGCAATCCCGGCACCGGCAAAACCACGGTGGCGATGCGCATGGCGGAGATCCTGCACCGCCTGGGCTATGTGCGCAAAGCCCATGTGGTGAGCGTCACGCGCGACGATCTTGTGGGCCAGTACATCGGCCATACCGCGCCCAAGACCAAGGAGGTGCTCAAGAAAGCCATGGGCGGCGTGCTCTTCATCGACGAGGCCTACTACCTCTACCGCCCGGAAAACGAGCGCGACTACGGGCAGGAGGCCATCGAGATCCTGCTGCAGGTGATGGAGAACCAGCGCGACGACCTGGTGGTGATCGTTGCGGGCTACAAGGACCGCATGGACACTTTTTTCAAGTCCAACCCGGGCTTGTCGTCGCGCATTGCGCACCACCTCGACTTTCCCGACTACGGCCAGGGTGAACTGCTCGACATTGCCGACCGCATGCTCGGCTCCATGAACTACCGCTTCGGCGAGGGCGCGCGCGAAGCGTTCGAGAGCTACCTGCAGCGTCGCATTCCCTTGCCCCACTTTGCCAACGCGCGCAGCGTGCGCAATGCACTCGACCGTGCGCGCCTGCGCCAGGCCAGCCGCCTGTTTGTTGACCGTGATCGCGAGCTCACCCGAGACGACCTCACCACCCTCATGCCCGCCGACATCCTGGCCAGCCGGCTGTTTGGCGCAGGCCCCTGACGCCACCGCGTCGCGCAGCGGTCCGCTGCGGTGGGCATTTGTCACGCGCAACAAGACTTGCGAGAGAAATCGTTCACGACACCGACAGAAAAGGCATGCGCGTAGCGCCTTTGGAGTATGTCTCTCGCAGCCCTGATTGAAGACCATCTGCCCCATCCAACGATGGGCAGTTGAGGGCATGGAGCCCGAGGCACTGCTGAATCGTTGCAGATCAATGATTCATCAGGACCTTCGTCATGACCTCTACTTTCCGCCTCTTTGTGTCCGTGCCCCTGATCGGCCTGTCGGTCTGGTTGAGTGCTTGCGCCAGCGACTTTGCTTCTCCCTTGCGCTCCAAGCTGTTCTTTGCGCCATCTGGAGGCGTTGACCTCACCCAGTTGCGCGCATCCGACGCTGAAGCCGGCGATGTCTACGGCGCCGCTGTGGCACTCTCGCGCGACGGCAACACGCTGGCGGTGGGCGCCGATCTGAAAGCGGCGAGCCGACCGGTCGATGACGTGCCCGCGGCCGGTGCGGTGTACGTCTACACCCGCACGCCGCAGGGGTGGCGTGAACAAGCGCGTCTCAGGGCCAGTGTGCCGGTCGCTGGCAGCGGCTTTGGCCACAGCCTGTCCTTGTCTGACGATGGCAGTCGCCTGGTGGTCGGTGCACCTTTTGAGTCGCACGACCTGGCCAGTGCGACCACCACGCTCGCGGGCGATCAGGGCGCCGTGTACGTGTTCGGCCGCAGCGACGGCGGCTGGGAACTGCAGTCGCGTCTGCAGGCGTCGCGCGCGGGCAGCTTTGACTGGTTCGGCATGAGCGTCTCGCTCTCGGGTCGCGGCGATTCGGTGGCGGTGAGCGCGCACCGGTTCGACGGCGGTGAGCCCCATGCGCGGCACGCCGACAGCGGTGCCGTGTACCTGTTCCGTCACGGCGTCTCGGGCTGGACCGAGCAGGCGCTGCTGCAAGCCTCCCAAACGCAGGCCGGGGGCCGCCTGGGCACCAGCGTGGCGCTGTCGGTCGATGGCCTCACCCTGGCCGCCGGTGCACACGCCTCGGGGCAGGGCGCCGTGCATGTGTTTCGCCATGACAGCTCAGTTTGGCGCGAGCAGGCCGTCGTGAGTTCGACCGATGCCACGAGCCAGAACCCGCTGGGCTCGCAGGTGATGCTCTCGGCCGATGGCACAACCCTCGCAGTGGGCGCGACGGCACCCGACGGCACCGTGGCCCGTCAGCGCTCGGCAGGTCAGGCCTACGTGTTTGTCCACGAGGGTGGACGATGGCACCAACAGGCGCGTTTGCGTGCCTCCAATGCCGAGACGGGTGATGCTTTCGGCGAACGGCTGGCGCTCTCGGCCGATGGCGGTGTGCTGGCGGTGTCGGCGGTGTATGAGGCCAGTGCAGCGACGGGGCTCAATGGCGATCAGGCCGACAACAGCAGCCTGGCGGCCGGTGCGGTGTACCTGTATGCCCGTGATGGACGGCAGTGGCGCCAGACGGACTACGTGAAGTCCAGCCGAACCAGCGCCGGTGATCTGTTTGGCTCGGCACTGGCGCTCTCGGGCAACGGAAGCCAGCTGGCGGTGGGTGCGCGGCTGGAGAGCGGTGCCGCGCGCTGGCGTGTGGGTGGTTTCGTGTTTGGCGAACGCGCACAAAGCAGCGGCGCGGTGCATCTGTACTCACGCAGTTGATCCGCCTTGCCGTATCTTCCACCACGGCGGCAACAGAGCGCGCACCTCGGGGCGGGCAAATCGATCGTCCATGAGGACGACCACACCCCGGTCGTCGGGCCCGCGGATCACGCGCCCGGCGGCCTGCACCACTTTTTGCAGACCCGGGAACAGGTACGCGTAGTCGTGACCACGGCCGAAACGGTTCTGCAGCCGCTTACGCAGCTGTTCGTTCAGCGGGTTCACCTGGGGCAAGCCCAGTGTGGCGATGAAAGCGCCGATGAGCCGTTGCCCCGGCAGATCGATGCCCTCGCCAAACGCCCCGCCCAGCACCGCGAAACCGATGCCCTGGCTGTGTTCGGTGAAGCGCGCCACAAAGGCGTTGCGGTCTGGCTCCGCCATGCCGCGCGACTGTGCCCACACCGCGATGTCCGGGTGCGCGGCCTCGAACCGCGCGAGCACCTGTTGCAAATAGTCAAAGCTGCTGAAGAACGCCAGGTAGTTGCCCGGCAAGTCGCGGTGCTGCGCAGCCATCACAGCGACCACGTCGCCCAGTGAAGCGGCACGGTCGTTGAAGCGGGTGGAGATGTGCGGTGTGACGTGCACGGTGAGTTGCGCCGGATCGAACGGCGAGGGCACCTCCAGCCGTGCACAGTCCGCAGGCAGACCGAGCAGGTCGATGGCGTGGTCCATGGGGCTGAGCGTGGCGGAGAACAAGGTGGCGCTGTGCGCCGCCTGCCAGCGCGGCTGCAGGTGCGGCGCGGGCACCAGGTTGCGGATGGCCAGCCTGGGTCGGGGCGCACGGCCGCGCACCGCAGGGCTGGCGCGCGTGATCTCCACCAGCGAGTGGTCGCCGAACACCTCGGCCACGCGCACGAAGTGCAGCACCTCGAACAGCCAGGCCTGCACCCGCACATCGGGCGCGGTGGCGTTTTGCGCCAGGTGTTCGGAGAGGTCGGCGGTGTGTTGCTGCAGCGCGCCCAAGAGGCCATCGGGCACATCGTCTTGCAGCACCTGCACCAGCGCTTGGTCCCGGGCCAGCGTGCCCCAGAAGCGGTGCAGGCGATCGAGCGATGCCTTGAGTCCTGCGGGTGGCGCCTTGCGCAGCGCCGCCAGACCCGAGGGGTCGAGTTCGGCGCTGTACATCAGCCGCGCGCGCTCCACCAGGTTGTGCGCTTCGTCGATGAGCACGCCCACCCGCCAGGGCTCGCCCACGGTGAGCGCCCAGGCGTGGGCGCTGGGGTCGAAGAAGTGGTTGAAATCGCCCACCACCACGTCGCTCCAGCGCAGCATGTCCTGGCCCAGGTAGTAGGGGCAGACACCGTGTTTCAGTGCGACGGTGCGCAGTCCCGCCTGGTCCAGCCACGCGGTGTGCGCCGCCTCAATGCGTGCCTGCGGCAACCGGTCATAAAAGCCGCTGGCCAGTGGGCAGGCGTCGCCATGACAGGCCTTGTCGGGGTGCTCGCAGGCTTTCTCGCGCGCCACGCGTTCCAGCACCCGCAGGCGGCCAACGGATGCGGCGGGTTGAAGGCGGGCCAGCGCGTCGAGTGCGAGCTGGCGCCCCGGGGTCTTGGCGGTGAGGTAGAGCAGTTTGTCGGTGCCTTGCGCGGGTACGGCCTTGAGCGCACCGAACAGCGTGGCCATGGTCTTGCCGATGCCGGTGGGTGCCTGCACCAGCAGGTGCCGCCCATGGCTGTGCGCGCGCCAGGTGGCTCCCGCGAGATCGCGCTGGCCGGCGCGAAATCCGTCGAACGGGAAGACCAGTGTCTGCAGTTGCGCGTCGCGCGCCTGGCGGTGGGTTTGCTCGCTGCGCGCCCAGCTCACGTAGCGCGAACACAGGCCGTTGAAGTGCTGGCGCAGTTCGTCGGCGGTGTGCCAGTTGCTCAGCGTGGTCTCCAGCTGGGTGTCGATGTTGAAGTAGACCAGCGCCACCTCGATGCGCTGCAGCGCGAGCTGCTCGCACAGCATCCACGCGTACACACGCGCCTGCGCCCAGTGCAGCGCGCGGTGGTTCTCGCGCACCAGCGTCACGTCGCCGCGGTGGGTCTTGATTTCTTCGAGCCGAGGCACACCGGGGTCGAAGCCGTCGGCGCGGCCCTGCACCAGGAGATCGCCGCAGCGTGAGCGCAGCGGCACTTCGCGCTGGTAGGGCGCTGCGCGGCGCGCGGTCACGGCCTCGTGCCCTGCCACACCGTCTTGCGCGGTGGGCGAGGGCGTGAAGCGCAGGTCGAGATCACCGGCCTGGGCGGTGAAGGCGCAGAGCACACGCACGGCAACCTGCAGGCCGCCGGCGGGCGGCGTGGTCTCGTTCACGGCGGAAACACGGTCACGGGTGCGCCGGGCTGCCAGGGCGCGAGCTTGGGCATGCAGGCCGCCATCAGCGCGCTGCCGCTCCAGTGGTCGTGCCAGCGTCGTGTGGCGATCCAGGGTGAAGCTGTCCACCACGCGGCGTCCACCGCCGCGAACTGGCGCACGAACGGGAAGATCGTCGCGTCCGCCAGACCCGGCTGGTCGCCACCGAGCTGCGCCGCCTGGGTCAGGCGCTGTTCCAGCGGCTGGATCAGGCAGGCCACGGCGCCATCTCGCCATGCCTGTGCGCTGCGCTCGGGGTGTCGCTCGGCGTATTTGTAGCGGTCGAGCGCGTGTTTGAAAGCACCGTCGCAGGTGGCCATGAGCGCGCGCTGTTCGGGTGTGTCGCCGCGCGCCAGCCAGCTGTCGGTGTCGCGCTGCACCAGCGCCCAGCGCATGATGTCCAGGCTCTGCGCGATCACCTCGCCCGAGGCCAACTGCAGCACCGGCACCGTGCCCGCCGGTGAGGCGGCCAGCATCTCCGCCGGCTTGCGGGACAGCACCACTTCGCGCAAGGCCACCGCCACGCCGGCCTGGCACAACGCCAGGCGCGCGCGAATCGCGTAGGGGCAGCGGCGAAAGGAGTACAGGATGGGCAGCACGGGCCCAGATGATGGCACGCCCGGTGTCCCCGACCGGTCGCGCCTCATCGCATTCCCCATGGTCAGCCGGGCCTGCGCTGGACACAATGGCGAGCGGGCTTGATGCCCGAGGAGAACCGCCATGAAAACCCTCACCGACCACCTGAGCCAATACGCCGCCTACCACCGCGACCGCCGCAACATCGCCACCCATTTCGTGGGCATTCCCATGATCGTGCTGGCGGTGGTGGTGTTGCTCGCGCGCCCCGGCTTCGATCTCGCTGGCTGGCCGGTTTCGGCCGCCACCGTGGCCGTGATCGCCGCCACAGCCTGGTACCTGCGTCTGGACCTGCGCCTGGGTGCCCTCATGGGTGCGCTGTTGCTGGGTTGTCTGTGGCTGGCCCAGGCCACAGCAGCGCTGTCGACCGGCGCGTGGGCTGCGGTGGGTGTGGGGCTCTTTGTGGTGGGTTGGGTCATCCAGTTCGTGGGCCATGTTTTCGAAGGCCGCAAGCCGGCGTTTGTGGACGACATCAGCGGCCTGATCGTCGGGCCGCTGTTCGTGGTGACCGAGGCGGCCTTCCTGCTGGGTCTGCGCCCCGAGCTGCAAGCGCAGATCGAGCAGCGCGCAGGGCCGACGCGCCCGGGCCCTGCAGGCACTGCGCGCGCGCGATAAGCTCCACACCCCTGCAAACTTCTGGCCCTCGGGACCCACCATGGAAGACCCACGCTGCTGCGGCACCGGCACCTGCATCATCAACGAGGACGGCCAGTGCTGGTGCGGTCAGCGCTGGGACGGCGAGCGCATGTGTTTCCCCGAATCCACCCCGCAGCAGCCCCAGGCCGAGCAAGCGACCGGCGAATTCCCGGACAGCGACTGATCCTCCCGCCAGCGGGGCCGTGTTGTATTCCCGCTTCCATCGGTTGGACACCGTACAGACTCCATCGGCCATCGGCCCCAGGCTCGCATCTTTGCCAGGCACACGCCCGGCTGCCGAACCCGGAGATGCCCATGCTGCGTGCCCGATCCCTGTCCCAGTTGCCCGAGACGCCCGCCCAGCGGGACCTGCCTGCAGCTGTGCGGGCGATCTACACCCAACGCACCAATGCCGTGGTGCCACTGCACTGGCTCTTCACCGCCGCCGCCTTCACGGGCACCGGCGGGCTGGTCAATGGCGACGATCTGGCCGAGTTGATTCGTCACCGGTGTGAGGTGGTGGGCTGGTGGCCCGATTTGTTGCCGGTGTCGCTGGTGGCGCGCTGGATCGTCTCGCGCGCGGTGGTGTCGCTGGACAGCCCCTGGGGCCCGCTGTTCCCGCTGTTCCAGTTCGACCTGTCCACCGCCTCCGTGGCCGACGGCATGGCGCCGCTGCTGGAGGAATTGCGACCGGTCTTCGACGACGTTGAGCTCGCGCTGTGGTTTGTCACGCCCAACGACTGGCTCTCGGGTGCCCGCCCGGCCTCGGCCATGCACCACAGCCTGCCCGCCGTGCTGCAGGCTGCGCGCGCCGACCGTTTTGTGGCCGGTGGCCACTGAGTCCGGGCGACAGCCTCAGCCGCCCCCCACGGCGAACAGCCGCCAGGCCATCCCGAGCAGGCCGCAGCCCACGATCAAGGGCACGACACCCAGCTTGAAACGGAACAGCGCCACCGCAGCGAGCAGGGTGAGCGTGGCCGACGCGGCATCAAACGGGCCGGTGAAGCCTTGCGGCCACCACACGTGGTACGCGAAAAACAAGGCCAGGTTCAAGATCACGCCGACCACCGCCGCGGTGATGGCGGTCAGCGGTGCGGTGAACTTCAATTGACCATGGGTGGTTTCAATGAACGGCCCGCCCACCAGGATGAAGACGAAGGACGGCAGGAAGGTGAAGAAGGTCACCACCGACGCGGCCAGCGCACCCGACCAGAACAACGCGTCAAGCTCGAGCATCGGGTGCAGCCAGCCTCCCATGAAGCCCACGAAGGCCACCACCATGATCAGCGGACCCGGTGTGGTTTCACCGAGCGCCAGGCCGTCGATCATCTGCTGCGCGTTGAGCCAGCCAAAGTCCTCCACCGCGCCCTGGTAGACATAGGGCAGCACAGCGTAGGCACCGCCGAAGGTCATGAGCGCGGCTTTGGTGAAGAACCAGCCCATCTGCGTGAGCGTGCCCTGCACGCCGTAGAGCGCCAGCAGCACCGCCATGGCGATCAACCACAGTCCCACGCCGACACCCAACACCCGCACGAGCCGGCTGCGCGTGAACAGCGCGTGGGGCGGTGCGGGTGTGTCGTCGTCGATCAGGGCGGGTGCGTGGGCCTGCGATCCGGCGGCATGGCCAGAGCCGGTCGCGAACACATGGGGCCAACGCCGCCCACCCCAGTGGCCCACCAGCGCAGCGGCCAGCACGATGGCAGGAAAGGGTGCATCCAGCGCAAAGATCGCCACAAACGAAGCCGCCGCAATGGCCCAGAGCCAGTGGTTCTTCAAGGCGCGGCTGCCGATGCGGTGCGCCGCGTGCAGCACCAGCGCCGTCACGGCAGGCTTGATGCCGTAGAACACGGCCGCCACCACCGGCAGGCTGCCAAACGCGATGTAGATCCACGACAGCAACACCAGCAGCAGCAGGGAGGGCAGCACGAACAGGATGCCCGCTGCCAAGCCACCGCGCGTGCCGTGCATGAGCCAGCCGATGTAGGTGGCGAGTTGTTGCGCTTCGGGGCCGGGCAGCACCATGCAGTAGTTCAGCGCATGCAGGAAACGCTTCTCGCTGATCCAGCGGCGGCGCTCCACCAGCTCGGTGTGCATGATCGCCATCTGCCCGGCCGGTCCACCAAAGCTGATGCAGCCCAGCTTGAGCCAGAACCAGAAGGCCTCGGCGAAGGGCACAGGGGCGGGGCGCTCGCTTGCGCCAGGTGTCGGGTGGGTGGTGTCGTTCATGGTTTGTTGAAGAGGCTCTGCCGCTTGCGGCCCGGTAAAGCGCTTCGGGGTGGTCGCCACGGTGAATTGTGTGGGCTAACGCCGATCCCACCCCTTTCTCCTGCCGCGGTCGTGGTGAAGCACGCCCAGGTATGACGCCGCCTGCAGCTTCATCGGCCAGCGTGACGTCGGGGGCCAGGTCCTCACCTGAACCGGGACGGGGTTGGACCCCATCGAATATCCTGCAACTTGTTTGATGCAACCTCCGCAAGCCATGACATTCCACTGGACCAACCCCTACCCCACCGTGCGCAGCCCTGTGATGGCGCGCAACGTCGTCTCCACCTCGCACCCGCTGGCCTCCTCGGCTGGTCTGCGCATGCTGCTCAAGGGTGGCAATGCGGTGGACGCGGTCATTGCCGCAGCGGCCGCACTCACCATCGTCGAGCCCATCTCCAACGGCCTGGGCAGCGACAACTTCGCCATCCTCTGGGATGGCCAGACGCTGCACGGCCTGAACTCCTCAGGCGTTGCGCCCGCCACCTGGAACACCGACTACTTCGCGCGCCGCCACGGCGGCAAGATGCCCGAGCGCGGCTGGGACTCGGTGACCACGCCCGGCGCGGTGGCGGGCTGGGTGGCCTTGTCCGATCGGTTCGGCAAGCTGCCGTTTGCCGACCTGCTGGAGCCCGCCATCGAGCTGGCCGAGCGCGGCCACGGCGTGGGCTGCATCACCGCCGACAAGTGGGCGCGCCAGGTGCCCATCCTGAAAAACCAGCCAGGCTTCGCCGAGGCCTTCATGCCGCACGGCCGCGCCCCGACCCCGGGCGAGCATTTCACGTTCAAGGCGGCGGGCGCCACCCTGCGCAAGATCGCCGACACGCGCGGCGAGGCCTGCTACCGAGGCGAGATCGCCGAAGCGCTGGTGGCCCACGCCGCAGCGCAGGGCGGCACGATGACGATGGCCGACCTCGACGCCTACCGCCCCGAGTGGGTGACGCCGATCCAGAAAAACTTTGCCGGCCACTCGGTGAACGAGATCCCGCCCAACGGCCAGGGCATTGCCGCGCTCATGGCGCTGGGCATGCTGGAGCACCTCGACATCGCGCGCCTGCCGGTGGACAGCATCGAGTCGCAGCACCTGCAGATCGAAGCCATCAAGCTGGCCTTTGCCGACACCTACCGCTGGGTGGCCGATGCGCGCCACATGAACGAGGTGAGCGCAGCAGATCTGCTGAGCGACGCTTACCTTGCCGAGCGAGCGCGGCTCATCCAGCCGGGCAAGGCCGGCGATTTTGCGCACGGCACCCCGCCGCGCGGCGGCACCGTGTACCTCACCGCCGCCGACGAAAGCGGCCAGATGATCAGCCTGATCCAGTCCAACTACATGGGCTTTGGCAGCGGCGTGGTGGTGCCTTCGGTGGGCGTGAGTCTGCAGAACCGGGGCTTTGGTTTCACCCTGGCCGAGGGACACCCCAACCAGGTGGCCGGCGGCAAGCGGCCGTTCCACACCATCATCCCGGGCTTCGTCATGAAAGACGGCCGCCCGCAGATGAGCTTCGGCGTGATGGGCGGCAACATGCAGCCGCAAGGCCATGTGCAGACGCTGGTGCGCATGCTCGCGCACGGCCAGCAACCGCAGGCCGCGTGTGATGCACCGCGCTGGAAGGTGGGCAGCGGCATGAACGTGGACTTCGAGCCCACCATGGCGCCTGCGCTGCTGCAAGGCCTCAAAGACCTGGGCCACCGCTTCGAGCCTGCGGCCGACGCCTACATGGACTTCGGCAGCGGCCAGTTCATCTGGCGCCTGGCCGACGACATGGAAGCCGGCTATGTGGCCGCAAGCGACTCGCGCCGCGACGGCCAGGCCGTGGGCTTCTGATGGACCAGCCCCGCTTCCAGTCGTCTGCACCGCTGCGCTTCGTCGTCAACGGCAAGGCTGGCAGTTCGGATGCCGACGCCACGCGCGAAGTCATCGAGAGCACGCTGCGCGACGCGGGGCGCGCGGGGGAGGTGCTGTTTGCGGCACCGGGTGAGCTCGCGCGTGTGGCGCGTGAAGCCGCAGCGCAGGTCCTGGCCGATGGTTCGGCGGTGGTGGCGGTGGGCGGCGACGGCACCATCAACACCGTGGCGCAGGCCGCCCACGCGGCCGGCTGCGTGATGGGTGTGATCCCCAAGGGCACCTTCAACTACTTTGCGCGCGAACACGGCGCACCCTTTGAGACGCCCGAGGCTCTGCGCTGGCTGCTCGCCGCGCAGCCCGAGCCGGTGCAGATCTCGGCCATCAACGAACAGGTGTTCCTCGTCAACACCAGCCTGGGTCTCTACCCGGATTTGCTGCAGGACCGCGAAACCTGGAAAGCGCGTTTCGGCCGCAGCCGGCTGGTGGCGTTTGGTGCCGGCATGGCCACGCTGCTGCGTGCGCAGCGCCGGCTCAAGCTCTCGATCGAGTGGGCGGGCCAGCAGCGTGAAGTGCGCACGCTCACCTTGTTTGTGGGCAACAACCGCCTGCAGCTGGAGCAACTGGGCCTGGGCAACGCGGAGCAGCCCTCAGAGGGCGCAGCGGCCCGCAGTCAGATCACCGCCGTCATCCTCAAGCCCATCGGCACGCTGGCCATGCTCGGTCTCATGCTGCGAGGCGCGCTCGGGCAGTTGGGTGAAGCCAGCGGCATCGAGCGCTTTGCGTGCCAGAGCCTGGTGGTCAAACCCTCCCGGTTGCTGGGTCGGCGCCAGGTGAAGGTGGCGTTCGACGGCGAGGTGGGCTGGATGCGCTCGCCGCTGACCATCCGCGTGTTGCCGCAGCCCTTGTGGCTGCTCAAGGCCGCGCCTGAGGTGGCCGCCACGTGAGCGTGTTGCTGCAGGTCTCCGATCCCCACTTCGGCACCGAACGAACCCCCGTGGTCGAGGCCCTGGTGGCACTCGCCGCGCAGTTGCGTCCCGACCTGGTGGTGCTCTCCGGCGACATCACCCAGCGCGCCCGCACTGAGCAGTTCAGCGCAGCGCGCAGCGTGATGGACCGGCTGGGTGCGCCCCTGCTCGCGCTGCCGGGCAACCACGACATCGCACTGTTCGACCTCTGGAGTCGCTTCACCCGGCCTTACGCGCGCTACAGCGCGGCCTTCGGTGCCAACCTCGCACCTGTGTTCTCGTCCAACGATCTGCTGGTGATCGGCGTGAACACCACGCGCGCCCGGCGCCACAAGGACGGTGAGGTCTCCAGCGAGCAGATCGACGCCGTGGCAGAGCAACTGCGCCGGGCCACGCCCGAACAACTGCGCGTGGTCGTGGTGCACCAGCCCATCGACGTGATGCGGGCAGAAGACCTGCCCAACCGCCTGCACAACCACACCGCCGCACAGCAGGCCTGGGCCGCCGCCGGGGCCGATGTGGTGATGGGCGGCCACATCCACCTGCCGTATGTGATGCCGCTGCCGGGTCTGGCGCGCCCCCTGTGGGCGGTGCAGGCGGGCACAGCGGTGTCCAGCCGCGTGCGCAGCGGCGTGCCGAATTCGGTGAATGTGGTGCGCTGGTCGCCTGCGGCGGGCTGCGTGGTGGA
This sequence comes from Hydrogenophaga sp., assembly GCF_048549895.1. Lineage (GTDB taxonomy): Bacteria > Pseudomonadota > Gammaproteobacteria > Burkholderiales > Burkholderiaceae_C > Hydrogenophaga. The sequence goes on along the minus strand of NZ_JBLYYB010000197.1, from coordinate 2,513 downwards.
GCAGTGGGACCACTCAGCGGCTGCGCTGGCGTTTGAGTGTGCTCACAGCACACCCCTTCAGCCGCAGCGCGCCTAGCGTCTCAGTAGTGCGGCGGCAGTTCGTCGCGCGGGTCGCGCGGCCCGGCTGAAAGACCGTCGTCGCCATCGCGCTGGCGCAGCCGGCTCACCTCGCGCAGCAACAGATCGATCTGCTCCTGCTGTTTCGCCACCTGGGCGTTCAGGGTGTCGAGCAGGTCGTCGGCAAAGCTGGCCTTGATCTCCAGATCGGTCAGGCGTTGGTCGGTGTCGGGGGCAGGGTGCTGGGGTTCGGTCATGGCGCTATTGGACCGCATCCACCGCGCACAAAAAAACCCGCGCCGGCAGGACGTGGTCCTGCATGCAACGCGGGGAAGGGGGTCTTCAGAAAAGTCGGGTGGTCAGACGCGCGGTTCGCCGTTGCCGTTGACCAGAATGGTCCGACCGGGTTGCGAGGTCATCTGCACGCGGTGACCAACGCCGCGGAAGCTGTAGGTCACGTCCCAGTAGTCGGGCTGGCCGTGACGGTTGGCGGTGGGCGTGCAGCGCTGCACCTCCTGCGTCCGGGGCTGGTTGCCGTGGCCGTTGCGTCCCACGTTGGAGCCCACGGCTGCGCCGGCCACGGCGCCACCCACGGTGGCGATGTCACGACCGCTGCCGTTGCCGATCTGGTGGCCCAGGATGCCGCCGATCACCGCACCGGCGATGGCACCGGGGATGTTGCGCTGGGGTTGCTGCACCACCTCTTCGCGCTCGATCCAGCAGCGCTGGCCGCTGTTGGGGCCGACCACGGCACGCACCGAGGTCACTTCGGCTTCATACAGGCGCTCCTGGTTGCGGCGGCGGTAGTCGCGGCGTTCCTGTTGTTGGGCTTGCGGGTATTGGCCGGGGTACTGGCTTGGATACTGGTAGACCGGCGCGGGTTGTGAGACCGGTTGTTCGTACACCGGATACGGCGCAGCGCAGCCCGCCAGGCCAGCCGCGGCCAGGGTGGCCAGGGCGGTGAGACGCAACAGCTTTGAGGGGCGTTTGGCGGGGGATTTCATGGCGGTTTTCCTGGTGTGACAGCCGGATGGCGAAGACCTGTGCATGGCGCCGGCCGTTGGGTTGAAGGATGTTGGATGGTGCTGCGGCCGTCTGTGCGTTGTGCCACTCGCGCGGTGTCTGCCGGGTAAAGATCTTCCTGCAAATGTTCGTGCGCGCCGGGTGCGAACGCTCAGGCGCTCAAGGCGCAGCTGAGCCAGGCGTGCAATCGCCACCGTTCGCTGGACCACCCGGGGCTGCCAGCGCCCTGTTCCACGCCGCCACCTCGGCCTGGGTGTCGGCTGCCGACATGAGTGCGCGCACCACCCCCACCGAGCCCACGCCGCTGGCCAGCACCGCCGGCAGCGAAGCCTTGTCGATGCCGCCGATGGCCACGCGCGAATACCCGCGCAGCAACGCCGAGTACACCGCCAGCCGGCCCGTGCCCTGGGGTGCGGTGGCCATTTGTTTGAGCGTGGTGGGGAACACCGCGCCCATGGCGATGTAGCTGGGGCTGTGCTGGTCGGCGATCAGCATCTCGGCATAGCCGTGCGTGCTCAGGCCCAGGCGCAGGCCGGCGTCCCGGATGGATTTGAGGCCGGCCGGTGTCATGGCCTGCAGGTCTTCCTGACCCAGGTGCACGCCGTACGCACCGGCCTCGATGGCGAGTTCCCAGTGGTCGTTGATGAACAGGCGCGCGCCTGTGCCCTGCACACCGGCCACCGTGGCCAGCACCTCGGCGCGCACAGCCGTGGCATCGGCCGACTTGAAGCGCAGTTGCACGGTGGGCACACCGGCGCGCGCCATGCGGATGGTCCAGGCGGCATCGGGCATCACGGCGTAGAGGCCCAGCGATGCCGGGCAGGGTGCAAACGCGTTGTGGCGCGGCCAGGGAGCCAGCCCGAAATCGACCGGCTCGACAGGCCACTGCCCGGGGTGGAATTCGCCGGTGCGCAGCGCCTGCCGCGACCAGGCCTGCGCCAGGCACAGCGCATCGGCCGGCACAAAACCCAGCCGGTGCGCAGCCAGCAAGGCGGCGGCAAACACCAGATCGTTCGCATCGCCCCGCAGGGGTTGCGCCTGTGGGTCCGGGGGCAGGGCCAGCGTGGACTGGTGCGCACGCACGATGGACTGCGCCATCGCCTGCACGTTCATGGACTGGTTCAGCTCGGGGTTGCGGGTGAGGATCATGGGTGGTGCCAGAAAGGGGTGCCGAGCACCGGGGTGCTGGGTTGGGCGCTGTCCTGCTGCTGCATGGCGCCCGAGCGGTAAGCGGCACGGCCGGCGCGCACGGCGTCGGCAAACGCGCCGGCCATGTCCACCGGCGACTGCGCCAGCGCCACCGCCGTGTTGAGCAGCACCGCGTCAAAGCCCCACTCCATCACGGTGCAGGCGTGTGAGGGCAGACCCAGGCCGGCGTCCACGATCAGCGGTACCTGCAGGCGCTCGCGCAGCAGGCGCATGGCGTAGGGGTT
>NZ_JBLYYB010000196.1:0-16179 GCF_048549895.1 Hydrogenophaga sp. | reverse complement strand
TTATGGAGGCTCCCACCATGCCCACGACCCTGACCCTGAAAAACATTCCTGACGCGGTGTACACCCGTCTGAAGGCCTCTGCCGAGCTGCACCGGCGCAGCATGAACAGCGAAGCCATCGTGTGCCTGGAGGCCATGCTGGTACCCACCGAGATCACACCCGCAGAGCGGCTGGGCCGCGCACGTGAGCTCCGGGCAACGCTGAAATCCGCCCGGTTCCACGCCCGTGACATCGACCCGCTGAAGCGCGAAGGGCGCGCATGATCGTTGTCGATTCGAACGTGCTGGCCTACCTGTATTTGCCCGGGGAGTTCACGGAGGCCGCAGAAGCCCTGTTCAACAACGACCCGGCGTGGGCTGCACCCCTTCTTTGGCGCAGCGAGTTCCGCAACATTCTTGCTGGCTACCTGCGGCGCAAGAGCCTCACCTTTGAGCAGACCGTTGCGCTGCAAGAGGAAGCCGAGGACCTGCTGGCAGGCCGCGAGTACGAAGTCGACTCGAGAAGCGTTCTTGAATTGGTTCGCGGCAGCGACTGCTCAGCGTACGACTGTGAATTCATCGCACTGGCCGAAAAGCTCGGAGCCAGGCTCGTGACGATGGACAAGAAGCTTCTGAAGGCTTTTCCGACCCGCGCTGTTGCCTTGACATCTGCCTGACGAAGTGCGGGCGCGCGGTGCCTCAAACCCGCTCGCACCGCCCCATCGCCGTCGCCTGCCCCCGGAAGTCGCTGCTCCAGGTCTGCGCTGCCGTGTCGATCTGGATGCGTTCGTTGTCGATGGCGGTGAGGATCACCGTCTCCTGGATCGCGAAGGTGTAGACCGGCACGCCGTCGATCTGCACCGAACGCACGCGCTTCTTGTCGTAGGCGATGCTCACCGTGCGGGTCCAGGTGGTGCGCGCGGGCAGGTAGACGGCTTCACAAACAAGCGTGACTTCGCTGGCCTGAGCAGCGGCCTTGGGCGGCGCTTTGGTTTGTGCCGAGGCGGCAAACGGCAACGCTGCGCCCACACAGCAAGCCGCCGTGATCAGCGCGGCTTTCATTCGGCCGCACCCTGGGCCATGCGCTCGCTCTTCCAGTACACGTCGTCGCCGCCGTTCATGCGGTTGAGCACGCGGGCCAGCACGAACATGAGGTCGCTCAGGCGGTTGAGGTACTGGCGCGGCGTGTCCTTCAGGGCTTCTTCGTTGCCCAGGGCCACCACCGCGCGCTCGGCGCGGCGAGCCACGGTTCGGCACACGTGGGCCTGGCTGGCCGCGCGCGAGCCGGCGGGCAGGATGAACTCCTGCAGGCGCGGCAGGGTTTCGTTGTAGGTGGCCAGGGCTTCGTCGAGCGCGAGCACGGCCTCGGGCTTGAGCAGCTCGTAGCCGGGAATGGAGAGCTCACCACCCAGGTTGAAGAGCTGGTGCTGAATCTCCACCAGCACCGTGCGCACATCGGGTGCCATGTCTTCGCAGAGCAGCACGCCGATGTGGGAGTTGAGTTCGTCCACATCGCCCATGGCGTGCACGCGCAGGCTGTTCTTGGAGACGCGGGTGTTGTCGCCCAGGCCGGTGGTGCCGGCGTCGCCGGTGCGGGTGGCGATCTGGGTGAGGCGGTTGCCCATGGGGGGTCCTTGAATTGATTGGGGGTTGCCGGATTGTGCAACTTTGAGGTGCCGTAACGGGGTGCAGGGAAATGTGTCTGAGGCAAGCGAGTTGTCCGCGAGGCAACAGCGGGCAAAACTGCTGGCTCAGGATGCGGATGCCAGCGCTAATGGCCCCCTGTTCCACTCTCAGGAGACCCCGATGACGCAACGCCGACAACGACTCGCCGACTTCGAAGCCCGCAGCGTGCAACTGATCGCCGCCTGCACCCTGGGCCTGGCCGGCATGGCCAGCACACCCATCAGCCACGCAGCGCGCATCACCGGGCAGGCCACCAGCCTCACGGGCGCCTCCGGTCACAGCAGCACCACCGGCAACACGCGAATCAACCGCACCCCGGCCGCTCTGCTGCAAGCCGGGAAAGCCCGCACCTGAGCACGCTCGCACAAGACCCCGCGCCCGGGGCTGCCGGGCTTAAACTGACCGGCTGCACAAAACAGCCGGAGACTGCCCCATGAACGCCCCCACCGCCCACAGCCACCTCGCCCCGCAAGTGCACCAGCGCGTGGTGCCACCCGAGTTGATCGCGGCCTTGCAGGCCCGCTTTGGCGCGCAGTGTTCGACCGCCCTGGTGGTGCGCGAGCAGCACGGGCGCGACGAGTCGGTTTATGAGGTGCCACCGCCGGCCGCCGTGGTGTTCGCGCAAAGCACACAAGACGTGGCCGACGCGGTGAAGCTGGCGGCGCAATACCGCGTGCCGGTGATCCCGTTCGGCGTGGGCTCCTCGCTCGAAGGCCACCTGCTCGCGGTGCAGGGCGGTATCAGCATCGACGTGAGCCGCATGAACAGCGTGCTGGCCATCAACGCCGAAGACCTCACTGTGACGGTGCAACCCGGCGTGACACGCAAGGCGGTGAACGAAGCGGTGAAGAGCGAAGGCCTGTTCTTTCCGATCGACCCGGGTGCAGACGCGTCCATCGGCGGCATGTCGGCCACACGCGCCAGCGGCACGAACGCGGTGCGCTACGGCACCATGCGCGAGAACGTGCTGGCGCTCGAAGTGGTCACCGCCCAGGGCGAGGTCATCCGCACCGGCACGCGCGCCAAAAAATCATCGGCCGGCTACGACCTCACGCGCCTGATGGTGGGCAGCGAAGGCACGCTGGGCGTCATCACGGAAGTGACGCTCAAGCTCTACCCGCTGCCCGAGGCGATCTCGGCCGCGACCTGCTCCTTCCCCACCATCGAAGCCGCCGTGCGCACCGTGATCCAGGTGATCCAGCTCGGCGTGCCGATCGCGCGCTGCGAGCTGATCGACCACAACACGGTGCGCATGGTCAACGCGCACAGCAAGCTCGGCCTGCGCGAAGAAAACATGCTGCTGATGGAGTTCCACGGCTCGCCCGCGAGCGTGAAGGAACAGGCCGAGACGGTGCAGGAAATCGCGGCCGATTTCGGTGGCCAGGCCTTCGAATGGGCCGACACCCCCGAAGAGCGCACCCGCCTGTGGACCGCGCGGCACAACGCCTACTTCGCCGCCATCCAGAGCAAGCCCGGCTGCCGCGCGATTTCCACCGACACCTGCGTGCCCATCAGCAAACTCGCCGACTGCCTGCTGGACTCGGTGCTGGAGGCCGACGCGGCCGGCCTGCCCTACTTCCTGGTCGGCCATGTGGGCGACGGCAACTTCCACTTCGGCTATTTGATCGACCCGACCAAACCCGAAGAACACACCCTGGCCGAGCAGCTCAACCACCAGCTCGTGGCGCGCGCGCTCAGCCTGGAAGGCACCTGCACCGGCGAGCACGGCGTGGGCCTGCACAAGATGGACTTCCTGCTCACCGAAGCCGGTGCGGGCGCGGTGGACATGATGCGCACCATCAAGCGCGCCTTGGACCCGGACAACATCATGAATCCGGGGAAGATCTTCCCGATCTGAGTCGCCGGCCTGCGCGTGCGGGCCGCTTCAGAAGAACGCCATCGTCCGCACCTCGATGCTCTCGCGCTTGGGCGCGTCGGGCGCGGTGTCCGGGTGCTCGAACGCGGTGTGGCCCATGAAGCGGCAACGGCCATCGGTGGCGGCGTCGTAGGTCTTGAGCAGCAGCGCCTGGTGCGCTTCCATCTGCGGGAAGTAGAGCCAGCGGTGGCGCGGTGAATGGCGCATCACGTAGATCTCGCCAGTGCGCTCGCGGTACTTGAGGTCCATGCGCAGCATGTCGCCTTCGTCGTGTGTGGAGGCGTCGCACATGGCCAGCGGCAGTTCTTCCACGCGGCGGTAGAGCGGCTTCCACACGTTGAAGAAGGCCACCCGGCGCTGCAGCAAGTCGTCGGCCTCGTCGGGCAGGATGTCGCGCACCCGCTGCGGTCCGCTGTTGACGGTGTAGTCGCTGTGCACCAGCAGCACGGCCGGGCGCTGCACCGTGGTCTGGGCCTTGAGGTCGGCCGGCAGGCGCTTGCGGATGGTGTGGTCGAACACCTCCACGCGGCGCGCGCCGGTGTGGCGCTTCACGAAGTCCACCACCTGCGGGTAGAACGCCGAGACCACAGCGGCATCGTCCTCGAACTGTGCAAACTCAGCGCCGAAGTCGTGCAGCTCGAAACCCTCCCTGTCGAGCGACAGGCGCTCGCGCTCGGGCCAGGCGTCGTGGATGCTGACCTCCTGCAGGTCGGTCCCCGGCGGGTTGAGCACGGTGCCGGGGTCGGGCTCGTAGAAGTAGTAGTCCGGCGGGATGCCGTTGTCGACCGAGTAGTTGAGGGTCGCTCGAACGGGAGGGGTTGCGGTCATCGGTTTCTGCATGGTCAATCGGGGTTCATTGTTGGGTGGTGAAACCTTCGCCCACCCAGGTTTTTTGCCAGCTGGGCAGCCGCTCGACGCTCTCGGTGAGCCAGCGGCGCAGGTCGGGGTGCTCGCCCAGCGGGAGGCGCTGCCAGCCGTGCAGGTGCATGGGCGCGGCCAGCGCGATGTCGGCGATGGTGGGGCCATTGCCCACGATCCACTGGCGACCTTCGAGGCGTTTTTCCAGGATGTCGGCGAGCTTGTGGAACTGCGCGGCGTTGGTCTCCAGCACGGTCGCATCGGGCTGCCCGCCGAGCAGGGGCTTGACGCAGTTTTCAACCAGGTAGACGTAGCAGCTCGGGAACCAGCTGGAGGACTCCCAGAGCAGCCAGCGGTTGACGTCGGCGCGCTGGCGCAGGTCGGTGGGGTAGCAGGCGGCGTTGCCCACCAGGTCGGCGGCGTACTGCAGGATGGCGTTGGACTCCCAGAGCACGAGGTCGCCATGGACCATGGCGGGCACCGAGGCGTTGGGGTTGATCGCGATGTAAGGCTCGCTCTTCTGCTCGCCCTTGAAGTAGTCCACATGGACCAGCTCGTAGGGCGCGCCGATGAGGTCCAGCCCCGCGAGCACCTTGCGGCAGTTGATGGTGATCGGATCGGCGTGAATCTGCATGTTGTCTCCAATGTTTTTGGGGCGGTGATCGAGGGGTCACCTGAGCGCAGTCTAGGCATTGACTTCGCCGGGTGCATCTGCTCAACTGCCAACGGTTTGTGTCCAATCTGGCAACAATCGTGACGCCCTCGCCCCTCGCCGCCGCCATCTCCTCCGACATGCTCACGGCCTTTCTCAAGGTGGCCGACCGGTTGAGCGTGAGCGCCGCGGCCCATGAGCTGGGCATGGACAAAAGCGTGGTGAGCAAGCGCGTGGCCCAGTTGGAGAACAAGGTGCAGGCCACCTTGTTCAGCCGCTCCACGCGCAAGGTGGCGCTGACCCCGGCGGGTGAAGCCTATGTGGAGTACGCGCGCCGAGCGCTGGCCGAGATGCTGGCGGGCGAGGAGCGCCTGCGCGCCTTGCGCTCCGAGGTGAGTGGGCGCATCCGCATGACGGCGCCGGTGTCCTGGGGGCAGCGCGTGCTGGCCAAGCAGTTGCCGGAGTTCCTGCGCATGCACCCCTCCATCGAGGTGGAGCTGCAGCTGGTGGACCGCATGCTGGACATCGGCGGCGAACGCATCGACGTCGCCCTGCGCTGGACCGCCCATTCCCTGCAGGAACTCAGCGCGGTGCAGATTGCACCGGTGGGCTGGCTGCTGGCCGCCTCACCGGCCTACCTCGCCGCCCACGGCGTGCCCTCCGCCCCCGACGATCTGCGGGACCACAACTGCCTGTGCTACTGGCGCGACAGCGCCGACGACGTTTGGAGCCTGTTGCCGGCCTCGGAGGATGCGCCAGACCTTGCCTTGCAGCAGGTGCGCGTGGGTGGGCGTTACCACGTGGACAACCCCGAGGCCGTGGCCGAGGCGGCCATGGCGGGGATGGGCATCGCGCTGCTGCCCGACTACCTGTGCCAGGACGAACTGGCCAGCGGCCGCTTGCTGCGTGTGTTGCCCATGTGGACACCACAGACCAAGTTCGGCTCGCACATCATGGCCATCGGCGCGCCCGAGCGCATGGCGCTGGCGCGCAACCGCTTGCTGATCGGTTTCCTGCGCGACAGCCGCTTTCGGGTCTGACCGGGCACGGCCTGCGGTGCCGAGCCTGCGGCGCCAAGGGCCGCACAACCGCCATGTCCCGACTACGATGAGACCCTCTTTTCATCACATGCTGGAGGTCACATGGCAGGCTGGTACGAACTGGACAAGAACGACAAGGGCCAACATTCGTTTGTCCTGAAAGCGGCAAACGGCGAGGTGATTCTGCGCAGCGAGCTCTACGATTCGCGCGCTGGTGCCGACAACGGCATCGCGTCCGTGCAGAAGAACAGCCTCGTGGATACCGCTTACACACACAGCGACGCATCGGATGGTCGCTTCTACTTCAACCTCAAGGCCGCCAACCACCAGGTCATCGGCACCAGCCAGATGTACAAGACGGTGACAGCGCGCCATGCCGGCATGGAGTCGGTGCGAGTCAACGGGCCGACCACGGTGATCAAACACCCGGGTTGACCCGGCGCCCGCACCGGCGTCCCTGCCCGACGACCAACGCAACGACCTGCAAGGCCGAGATCCGCAAGCCGAGCGGAACCGCCCCGCATGGAGCCGTTCAACCGGGGCTGAGCCGCGCTCAGTGCCCGCCGCGCAGCTTGTCGATCAGGCCGTTGAGCGCGTCGAGCGAGCCGAACTGGATGGCAATCTCGCCCATTTCCTCGATGCGGCCGTGGCGCTTCACGCGCTTTTTCACCCGCACCTCGACCTCGGCCATCAGCAGATCGGCCAGCTCTTCTTCCACGCGGCGGATGTCGCGCGACTTGTCTTTCTTGAGCTTTTGCGGCGACAGCGCGAACTCGGCGCCGAGCTTTTTCACCAGGCTCTCGGCCTCACGCACCGACATCTTTTTCGCCGCGATCTGGTTGCCCGCTGTGATCTGATGGGCCTTGTCCAGCGCCAGCAGCGCGCGCGCGTGGCCCATGTCGAGATCACCCGCCATCAGCATGGTCTGCACTGGCTCGGCCAGTTGCAGCAGGCGCAGCAGGTTGCTGGCGGCGCTGCGCGAGCGGCCCACGGCCTGCGCAGCCTGTTCGTGAGTGAGTCCAAACTCTTTCACCAGGCGTTGCAGGCCCTGGGCCTCTTCCAGCGGATTGAGGTCTTCGCGCTGGATGTTTTCGATCAGCGCCATGGCCGCGGCCGACTCGTCGGGCACGTCGCGCACCAGCACCGGCACCCAATCCAGCCCCGCCAACCGGGAGGCTCGGAAACGGCGCTCGCCGGCAATGATTTCGTACTTGCCGGCGTTCGGGCCAGCGGTGAGCTGGCGCACCAGGATCGGCTGCATCACCCCTTGGGCCTTGATGCTCTCGGCCAGTTCGTACAGCGCGCCCTCGTCCATGTGGGTGCGGGGCTGGTACTGGCCAGCCACCAACTCGGTGAGCGGCAGGTTCGACGGCAGGCTGTCCGGGTCGGACGGTGCGCTGTCGACCACTTTGGGGCCCAGCAGAGCTTCGAGTCCACGGCCGAGGCCCTTGGGTTTTTTGGTGACCATGGGTCGTCTTTCGAGTGTCAGAGATTCAGGAGTTCAGCGAGCACCGCATGGCCAGCGGGCCAGTCGCCCAGGCCGGACTCGGCGTTGATGTGGCCGGCTTCGCCCAGGTCGACGAAGCGCGAGCCCCAGGCGGCGGCGAAGGCCTGCGCGCGCTCGAAGCTGCAATACGGGTCGTTGCGGCTGCCCACCAACACGCTGGGGAACGGCAGGCGCTGCATGGGAATGGGCGACCAGCTGGGCAGCACCGGGCGCATCTCTTCGCGCTCGGCGTCGCCGGGTGCGACCAGCAGCGCGGCCTTCACGCGCGCGGTGTTCTGTGAGTGAGCGGCCCAGGCGGCGGCGTGCAGGCAGCCCAGGCTGTGGGCCACGAGCACGGCCGGTCCATCTTCATCTGTGTTGCAGGTGAACAGCACCTCCTCCAGTCGGGCGATCCAGTCACCGCGCCGGGGCTGCAGCCAGTCGTGCTGGTCCACGCGGCGGTAGCCGTGGGTGGCTTCCCAGCGGCTTTGCCAGTGCTCGGGGCCGCTGTTCTGCCAGCCGGGCAGGATGAGGACGTTCTGAGGATTCACGTGAAACAACCTGGGTTCACAACTTGTCGATGCGGTCGACCATTTCTTTGGCAAACGCCACGAAAGCCTGGCTGCCGCGGGCTGACGGGTCGAAGATCACGCCCGGCAGACCGTAGCTCGGCGCTTCGGCCAGGCGCACGTTGCGCGGGATCACCGTGTCGAACACCTTGTCGCCGAAATGGGCCTTGAGCTGGTCGCTCACCTGCTGCTGCAGGGTGATGCGCGGGTCGAACATGACGCGCAACAGGCCGATGATGGCGAGATCCTTGTTGAGGTTGGCGTGCACCTGCTTGATGGTGTTGACCAGATCGGTCAGGCCTTCGAGCGCGAAGTACTCGCACTGCATGGGCACGATCACGCCGTGCGCGGCGCACAGGCCGTTGAGGGTGAGCATGCTCAAACTGGGCGGGCAGTCGATCAGCACAAAGTCGTAGCTGTCCAGCACCTCGGCCAGCGCGGTCTTCAGGCGCTTCTCGCGCCGCTCCACCTCGACCAGTTCCACCTCGGCGCCGGCCAGCTCGCGGTTGGCACCGAGCACGTGGTAGCCGCACTTTTCCGAGTAGACCGCGGCTTCCGCCACCGAGGCGGACTCCAGCAGCACGTCGTAGACCGAGAGCGCCATCTGCCGCTTGTCCACGCCCGAGCCCATGGTCGCGTTGCCCTGCGGATCGAGATCAATCATCAACACGCGCTGGCCCACCTTGGCCAGGCCGGCGGCCAGATTGACGGTGGTTGTCGTTTTGCCAACGCCGCCTTTTTGGTTGGCAATGCAGAAAATCTTGGCCATCGGTGCTTACTTCGAGATGGCCAGCTTGATGCCGAAACCGATGAGGAAAACCCCGGCAAGCTTCTCCAGCGCCCGGCCGATGACCGGATTGGCGCGCATGCGCTCGGCCAGAAAGTGGGTGAGCAGCACCGCCGCCAAGCCGTACAGAAACGTGAGCACCGCCACGGTGGTGGCCATGGCGCCGAAGGTGATCAGGCCCTGGTGGCGGGTCGGGTCCACGAACAACGGGAAAAAGGCCATGTAGAAGACGATGGCCTTGGGGTTGAGCAAGGTGATGACCGCGGCCTGCTGGAAATACTGGCGCGGAAGGATGTTGAGCACCGGCGCGTCGCCGGGTTTGGCGGTCAGCATCTTCCAGCCCAGCCAGGCCAGGTAGGCCGCGCCCAGCCACTGCACCGCGCTGAACGCCGCCGGGTACGCCGCCAGCAGGGCCGCCACGCCGGCCACCGCGAGCCACATCAGCACCTGGTCGCCCACGATCACACCGAAGGTGGCGGCCAGCCCGCCGCGCACGCCTCCCTTGCCGGTGGAGGTGATCAGCGCCAGATTGCCCGGTCCGGGGATGAGCAGGAAGACGACGATGGCGGCGACAAAAGCGCCGTAGTCTGCGATGCCGAACATGGAGAACCCCCGGAAAGTGGACGTTCGAGTTTACGTGAAGGGTTTGAGCGCCAGCGGCGCGCCCGGCGCGTTGTGATGCTCAGGCCACAGCCGCTGGCCCGGGGCGCATCCAGACGATGCAGCGCTCGGCGTCCAGCCCCGGCACCCGAAGCTGTTCCACGTGAAACACATCCACCGCGCACGCCTCGGACGCCAGCGTAGCCAGCTCGTCAGCGGGGTGTTTGCCCTTCATGGCCATCCAGATGCCGCCCTCGTTCAGAGCGCTCGTGGACCAGTTGGTGAAGTCCACCAGCGAGGCGAAAGCGCGCGAGCACACCACGTCGTAGCCCTGCCCCGACAAGGCGTTGAGGCTTTCCACCCGGGCGTGCAGCCCGCGCAGATTGGGCAGCTTGAGCGTGGCGGCCGCCTGCTGGATGAAGGCCGCCTTCTTGGCCACCGTGTCCACACAGGTCACGCTGATCTGCGGACAGGCGATGGCGATCACCACCCCGGGCAGGCCGCCACCTGAACCCACATCCAGCAGCTTCACCGGCTGATCGCCCACTTGGCTGATCAAGGGTGTGATCGCGGCCAGGCTGTCGAGCAGGTGGTGCGTCATCATCTCGGCCGGGTCGCGCACGGCCGTGAGGTTGTAGACCTTGTTCCACTTCTGCAGCAGGCCCAAATACTCGAGCAGCAGATCGACCTGGCGCGCGTCGAGCGCGAGCTGGAGCGACTGCAGGCCGGCCTGCAGGGTGGTCCTCAAGTCGCTCATGCCTCAGCGTCCGCCGCAACCGGCAGTGTGGCGAAACCCTTGAACCCACCCTTTTTCAGGTGGATCAGCAGCAGCGAGATGCTCGCGGGCGTGATGCCCGAGATGCGCGAGGCCTGGCCCAAGGTCTCGGGCCGGTGCTTGGCCAGCTTCTGCCGGGCTTCAAACGACAGCGCCGTCACTTGCAAATAGTCCAGGTCGGCCGGCAGCTTCAGGCCCTCGTAGTGCGACGCCCGCTCCACCTCGTTTTTCTGGCGGTCGATGTAGCCCGAGTACTTGGCCGCGATCTCCACCTGCTCCACCACCGGCTCCAGCAGATCGCCCAGTGTTTCACGTGAAACATCCGGGCCCACGTACTTGCCGCCGTCCAGCCCCACGAGGTCGGCATACGCCACGCCAGGCCGGCGCAACAAATCAAACAGGTTGTGCTCGTGCTCAATGGCCTTGCCCAGCACCCGCTCGGACTCGGCCGCCGGCAGGCTGCGCGGATTCACCCAGGTCGCCTTCAGGCGCTCTGTTTCACGTGAAACCGCATCGCGCTTGCGGCAGAAAGCGTCCCACTGCGCGTCCCCCACCAGACCCATGCGGCGGCCGGCTTCGGTCAGGCGCATGTCGGCGTTGTCTTCGCGCAGCTGCAGGCGGAACTCGGCGCGGCTGGTGAACATGCGGTAGGGCTCGGTCACGCCCTGGGTAATGAGGTCGTCCACCAGCACGCCCAAATAGGCCTCATCGCGCCCGGGCAACCAGGCCGCCTCACCCCGGCACTGCAGCGCCGCGTTGATGCCGGCGAACATGCCTTGCGCCGCCGCCTCCTCATAGCCGGTGGTGCCGTTGATCTGGCCCGCGAAGAACAGGCCCTGGATCTGCTTGGTCTCGAAGCTGCTCTTGAGCGAGCGCGGGTCGAAGTAGTCGTATTCGATGGCGTAGCCCGGCCGCAGGATGTGCGCGTTCTCCAGGCCCTTCATGCTGCGCACCAGCTCGTACTGGATGTCGAACGGCAGGCTGGTGGAGATGCCGTTGGGGTAAACCTCGTGCGTGGTCAGGCCCTCGGGCTCCAGAAAGATCTGGTGGCTGTCTTTGTCGGCGAAGCGGTTGATCTTGTCTTCCACGCTCGGGCAGTAGCGCGGGCCCACGCCCTCGATCTTGCCGGTGAACATGGGGCTGCGGTCGAAGCCGGAGCGGATGATGTCGTGCGTGCGCTCGTTGGTGTGGGTGATCCAGCACGGCACCTGCGCCGGGTGCATGGCCACGTTGCCCATGAAGCTGAACACCGGCACGGGCTGGTCGGCATTCATGCCGCCGGGCACGCCGTCACCGGGCTGTTCGGTGCACTTCGAATAGTCGATGCTGCGGCCGTCCAGGCGCGGCGGTGTGCCGGTTTTCAGGCGGCCTTGCGGCAGCTTCAGCTCTTTCAGCCGCGCCGAGAGCGACACGGCGGGCGGGTCGCCCGCGCGGCCAGCGGCGTAGTTGTTCAGCCCCACGTGGATCTTGCCGTCCAGAAAAGTGCCGGCCGTCAACACCACCGTGCGGCTGCGGAAGCGGATGCCCACTTGCGTCACGGCCCCCACCACGCGGTCGCCTTCCACCATCAAATCGTCCACCGCCTGCTGGAAGAGCCACAAATTGGGCTGGTTTTCCAGCATGCGGCGGATGGCGGCCTTGTAGAGCACGCGGTCGGCCTGGGCGCGGGTGGCGCGCACGGCCGGGCCCTTGGAGCTGTTCAGGATGCGGAACTGGATGCCGCCCTCGTCGGTGGCCAGCGCCATCGCACCGCCCATGGCGTCCACCTCTTTCACCAGGTGGCCCTTGCCGATGCCGCCGATGCTGGGGTTGCAGCTCATCTGGCCCAGCGTCTCGATGTTGTGGGTCAACAGCAATGTGCGCTGCCCCATGCGGGCGGCCGCCAGCGCGGCTTCGGTGCCGGCGTGGCCGCCGCCGACGACGATGACGTCAAATTCCTGGGGGTACAACATGGTGGTTTTCGCTTCCGGGGTGCTGCTGGCCCGGCGCCCCGGGCAACCCGGGATTGTCCCACCGTTGGGCCTTTTCTGCCCCGGCCCGCCATCGAGCACTCACCGGCGCCCGCCGCGCCCAGCACGCCGACCGGATGGTGCGCACGCACACGCCTTCCTAACCTGAACACCTGCCCATTCCCGGGCAACCAACAGGAAGGACTCCCCATGAAAACCACCTGGCTCCTGGCCAGCTCCACCGCACTCGCCTGCTTCAACGCACAGGCCGCCGGCGTCATGTTCGGCATCAGCCACAACTTCGGCGGCGACACCGGCGTCACCTTCAAGATCCTGTCGTCCGACCGCCGCAACCGGCCGGTGGTGGCTGCGGGCGTGAGCTTCTTCCCCGGCGAGGGCCGCCGCATCGGGCTGGACCTGGGCGTGGGCTACAACTTTGGCCGAACCACCGTCACCTTCAGCCGCGACCTGAACATGGAACGCTTCCAGATGGCCTGGGGTCTCGCCAGCCGCCGCTGCCCGCCAGCAAACGCGGCGGCACCGGTCGCCTCACCGCCGCCGCCACCACCCGACTTCTTCGACAGCACGTTCTGAGCGAAGGCCGCGACAATCGCGGCATGAGCACACCCCTACCCCTCCTCGTCTTCGCCGGCAGCACCCGCGCGAAATCCTTCAATCGACAACTCGCCACCGCCGCCTCCACTTACGCCGGCACCGCCGGCGCCCAGGTCACCCACCTCGAACTCGCCGACTTCGACCTGCCGATCTACAACGCCGACCTGGAAGCACGTGGCACACCCGCCGCGGCCGTCAAACTCAAAGAGATCTTCCACGCCCACCCGGCCTGGATCATCGCTTCGCCCGAGTACAACGGCAGCTACACCGCCCTCCTGAAAAACACCATCGACTGGGTCTCCAGCCCCATCAAGGGCGACCCGCTCTGGTCCAGCGGCACCAAACCGTTTGCCGGCAAGGTGGTGGGCCTGCTCAGCGCCTCGCCGGGCGCTCTGGGCGGCCTGAGAAGCCTGTCACACCTCACTCCGCTGCTACTGAACTTGCAGTGCTGGGTGGCGCCAAAACAGTTTGCCCTGTCCCGGGCGGGCGAAGCCTTCGACCCCGATGGTCAGCTATCCACCGAGGCCGCGCGCAACGCCGTGCGCGGCGTGGTCGACCAGGTGCTGTGGGCCGGTCAGCGCCTGCGGGCCTGAGCGCGACAGCATGGTCTCAACCGCCCTGGCCTGCCGCCCCGGCTGCGCCGCCTGCTGCACCGCACCGTCGATCAGCAGCCCGTTGCCTGGCCTGCCGTTGGGCAAGCCGGCCGGCATCGCTTGCCCGCAGCTGGACGCCGAGTTGCGCTGCCGCCTGTTCGGCCAGCCCGAGCGCCCGGCGGTGTGCAGCTCGCTCGCGCCCGGCCCCGAGATGTGCGGTGACAACCGCGAACACGCCATGACCTGGCTGACCCGGCTGGAGCGCGCCACCCAGCCCGGCGTGAAGCCCCTCGCGGCGCATTGACGCAGGTCAAGGCACACCAGCTCCAGCAAGCGCCCAATCAAGGCCCGGCTGCTCCAGGCCGGGTTTGCATGTCGCTTCACAGGAGACACACCATGACCCACAACGTCGGCGGCATCGACCGCATCCTTCGCATCACCATCGGCCTGGCCTTGATTGCCGCGGCCGCCACCGGCACCGTGGGCTGGTGGGGCTACCTCGGCGTGCTGCCCCTGCTCACCGGCCTGGTGGGCTGGTGCCCGCCCTACGCCCTGCTGGGCTTCAACACCTGCGCCATGAAGAAATGAGCCGCCTGGCGCCTCTGTCCTTGCTGGGACAGGACAGGCGCGCCCCAGCGGCATACAGTGCAGGGCTTGCGCCCGCCCGAGGCGCGCCAGGAGACACACCATGCACATCCCCTCCCTCAAAGAACTCGTCAGCGCCGAAGAATGGGCGCTGCGTTGCGATCTCGCCGCCTGTTACCGGCTGGTCGCGGCCTACGGCTGGAGCGATCTGGTCTTCACCCACATCAGCGCCAAGCTGCCCGACTCGGTCACCGGTGGTGAGCACCACTTCCTCATCAACCCCTACGGCCTGATGTTTGACGAGATCACGGCGAGCAGTCTGGTCAAGGTCGACATGGCCTGCAACAAGCTCATCGACTCGCCCTTCCCGGTGAACCCGGCCGGCTTTGTGATCCACAGCGCCGTGCACGAAGCGCGGCCCGAAGCCGGCTGCGTCATGCACACCCACTCGCGCGCCGGCGTGGCCGTGAGCGCGCAGAAAGCCGGCATCCTGCCCATCAGCCAGCAAAGCACGTTTGTGCTGGCTTCGCTGGCGTACCACGCCTACGAAGGCGTGGCCTTGCGGGCCGAAGAAAAGGTGCGCCTGCAGGCCGACCTGGGCACAGCCAACCACCTTGTGCTGCGCAACCACGGCCTGCTCACCGTGGGCAAAACCATCCCCGACGCCTTCCTGGCCATGTACACACTGGAGAACACCTGCCGCATCCAGATCGACGCCCTGGCCGGCGGCACCGAACTCACCCAGGTCGACCCCGCCATATTGGCCAGCATGGCGGATGTGATGCGCGTGGCCACGGCGGGGCTGGGGTCGCAGCTGGCCTGGCCGGCGTTGTTGAGGAAGGTGGAGAAGCTGGATGCGGGGTACAGGACCTGAGGGTCTCCGAAGGGCCATGCACCACGCAGCTACGCTTTGCTCGGTTTCTCCACGTAATTGCGGATCAGGTATTCGTTGAACATGGGAACGGTGAACGCAATGTCGCCATGCGATGGGCTGTAGATCATTCCCTTGCTGATGATCTGCGCACGCCGCGGGCCCAGGCTTTGATGGGTTTCTTTCAATGCGTCCGCGACATCCGATGACCTGTATGGTCCGTCCCCAAGTTTGGCCATTGCAATCACATACTCTCGCTCTTTAGGCGTCAAGCGATCGAATCGCACCTTGAAGAAGCCTTCGTCCAGCCGTTTCGTCGCTTCTCCTGCCGCCTTCGCTGCGTCCTCCAGCCGGATGTGCGGTCCCTGGGCGAGGTTCCAGCACTGATAGCCCCACTCCTGCAAAAAGTAGGGGTAACCATGGGTCTTTGCCAAGATGTCTCTGATCGCTCCATCGTCAATGTGCTCACCCTCATCCTCGATGGGCTGCCTGATGGCGATCGCCGCATCCGCCCCCACAAGTGCGCCAACCGCCGGGTAGTGAAAGAGCCGCTCAGCGTAGGATTTCGCATCGCCAGAAAACGCTGCAACCTGTGGCAACCCTGCACCGAAGAACAAAACCGGTAAATCTCTCTGGTTGATCTTGTGCAAAGCGACGATCAGAGCCGCCAGATCTGCCGAGCGCAGGTACTGAACTTCGTCAATGAGAAGCGTCCAGGCCTTACCGGCGGCTTTTGCAGCCTCCCCTACGCGCACAAACAGTTCGGGCAGGTCCGCCTCCATGTCTCCGCTGTCCGCCACCCCGACTTCCGGATCAACTGAAATTGAAGCATCTCCGTATGAGAGCTTGAACGCAGAGGCGAACGAGCGAAGTGCCCGAAGAGCCTGATGGGCCTTGGCCTTCGCGTTCTGCGAAGTCGAGAGTTTGCGCAAGGCTTGATTGATTTTTGGTACGAGCAACTCACTGAGCGCCTTCCCCTCCGGCGCTTCGATCGAGGATGTGATGTGCCCGGCGGCTTCGGCCATCTCTTCGATTTTGTTCAGCAGCACCGTCTTTCCAACGCCACGCAGGCCAAGCAACATCTGTGAGCGGCTTGGCTTGCCCAACAGCGCCCGTTGAATGGCTGTCTGCGCGTCTTGAAGGATGGCTTCGCGTCCGGCAAGCTGGGTATTTCGGACCAACGTGACCGCTGGTTTCGGTATCGTGACCGAGGATTTCGGCCCATCGTGACCGACTCCGTTGTCGGTTCATCGTGACCG
>NZ_JBLYYB010000195.1:0-10816 GCF_048549895.1 Hydrogenophaga sp. | reverse complement strand
GCAGATCGCCGATCTCATCGAGCATCAGGGTGCCACCATTGGCGGTTTCGATCTTGCCCAGCGTGGTCTTGGCCGCCCCGGTAAAGGCGCCTTTCTCGTAGCCGAACAGCTCGCTCTCGAGCAGATTCTCGGGAATGGCCGCGCAATTGATGGCAACAAACCGCCCGGCCTTGCGGTTGGAGGACTGATGCAAACCGCGAGCCAGCACCTCCTTCCCAGTGCCGCTTTCGCCGAGCAGCATGACGGTCGCACCGCTGTTGGCCACTTTTTCAATGGTTCGGCACACCCGCAGCACCTCGGGGTCGCGCGTGATGAGTCCAGCCAGCGTGTCGGGCTGGCGCATGGACTGCAATCGAGCGTTTTCCGTCTGCAGCTCATGCAGGCGAAAAGCTCGCTCCACCGTGAGGTTGAGCATCTCGGGCTCAAACGGTTTGGCAAGAAAGTCATAAGCGCCCATGGCCACCGCCTTGAGCGCATTGGCCTGGCCGTTCTGCCCTGTGAGCACGATCACTTTGGTGTCTGGCGCCGCTGAAAGCATCTGATCCAGCAACTTGAACCCTTCGGATGTGCCGTCAGCATCGGGCGGCAGACCCAGGTCCATGGTGACCACGGCGGGCGCGTGGCGGCGCAACTGGACCAGCGCGGTCTCGCAGTCGTCGGCCGTCACCGATGCAAACTGATCGAGTGACCATTTGATCTGTTTCTGGAGCGCGAGATCATCCTCAACGATCAGCAACTGCGGTCCTTTGTCTGAGCTCATGCCTCTCCCATTTGATGCCAGTTCGATTCGCTGAAAGACTCGATCAGCGGCAGCAGCAGGGTGACGACGGTGCCCTCACCCTCCTTGCTGTCGACCGACACTTTGCCGCCCAGCTCATGCACGTATTGAAAACTCTCGTAGGCGCCGATGCCCATGCCGGCCTCCTTGGTGGTCTGGAACGGCTTGAAGAGCCGCTCTTGCACGAACTGCTCAGACATCCCCATGCCATTGTCCCCGACTTCCACGCGGGCGTGGCTGCCGTAGCGTTCGATCTTGAGCCACACGCGCTGCTGCGCGTCGGTGGCATCCAGCGCGTTGCTCACGAGGTGCCCCATGACCCGTTCAAGACGATCTTCGTGGCCGCGCGTTGCCACGCGAGGCTCCACGTAAAGCTCCAGCTCGCGCCCCCTTCGAGAGACGCTGGAGGCAAGTTCCCGCGCGATTCGGCCCAGGTCCACGCCCACGGCAGCACCGCCCGGAGCAGCACCTTCACGCAACTGCAGCATCAGCTGGCGCATGCGCTCAAGCGAGTTTTCAACTGTCATCAACATGTCAGCCTGAAACTCCGGGTTGTGGCTCAGACGCTTGGCGTTCTTCACCATCAATGACAGCTGGGTCACGATGTTCTTCAGGTCGTGCACCACAAACGCCGACATTCGACTGAAGGCCTCAAATTTGCGCGCCTCCAGGAGCGCCTCGGTCGACTGCACTTGCGCCAGAAAGCTGGCAGCCTGTCGTCCTGCGGTCTTGAGAAGATCCGTCACCTCCCAATTCACGTCCACGCGGGTGCGCGGGCTGCTAAGCACCACGAACCCCAGCAGTTCGTGGCCCAGCCACAAGGGCACCAGCAGCCAGGCCTGAGGCTGAAGCATCAGCCACTGCGGCAACTTCAGGTTTTCATAGCGTTCCGGCTGGCGTCGGTACTCTTCAAGATTGACCACCCAGCCCGTTCGCTGCATGAAGCCCAACAAGGCGGAATCCGCAAGCTCGGTCTCGGAAACGTGAGGAAGGTTCCAGCGCGCGACCTGCCGATACAGCTGCTCGTCGGGGCGCCGCAGCCACAACACCCCCGAAGGACTCTCCAGCATGTCGGCCAGACCCCGGATCACGTTGAGACCCATTTCTCCCGGCACAGCGTTGGCCGACAGGGTCTGGGTGAACTTGAGCCACTCTTCCCGGTAGTCGTAGCGGTAGCTGAAGAAGTGCTTGCCCAGCATCACGCGCAAGCGGGCTCGAAATGTTCGCGACAAGGCGAGCGCCACCAGCAACACGAGCGCCAGAAACACCATGGCCAACTGCAGAGACCGGCCCCAGTCACTCCCGAAGTAGCGCACGTAGTAACCCACGCCGGCAATGAACAGCAGGTAGCCACCGGCCATCAACAGCGTCGCCGAATGGAACACCACCTTGCGCGAAACCCGGATCTTGGAAATCCAGTCCCGGTGACGGGTTGTGGAGAGGAGAAAGAGGGGCATCAAGGCCGCATGCACTAGGCTGCGGATGTTCCATGCATCCTCGTCGATGCCGCTGAAAAGCACCGCCTGCGAGAACACATAAAGATCAAACAGGAAGGTGCCTGCAAGTCCGAGGCAGATGGGCTTGGCGCTCCAGAGCGCGTCTTCTGGCAGGTTGCGAAACAGCTGCTCAACCAGCACCAGGCCCAGCACAGCGAGCAACATCAAGGTCAGAAACAGGCCGACCGGGGCATCGGCGCCTCCCTTGAACCAGATGGCCGTGAACATCAGGCTCAGCAGGCTGAGCACCGGCAGCGCCACCGCCAGAGGCAGCATCCACGGAGCAGCCTCGGGGGTACGGCCCTGCTCGGTGCTGGCGCGGAACAGGTGCACCACGAATGCGAACCAGGCGGCGTAGCGGCAGATATCGGCCACCGCAGACCACACCCACCACACCGGCACAGACAAAGCGACCAGACTCAAAACGGCCCAGGCAGAGGTCAGCACCGCTGCGAGCAGCACGGCCGCGCCGGGCTTGTTGACTGGCGCCTTCAGGTAGCCCTGGAGTCCCACCATCACCGCAAGCAGCGCATATGAGAGGCCCGCCGCTGCGTAGCCCCACACAACGATGGAGTTGCCCAAGCCGTTCATGCCGCACGCCCTGCAAACATGAACCAGGAACGGTTACTGGGCACCTTTGCCCGTCAACACAACCCCGATGGTCTCGAAGAGCACCACGAGATCCAGAAACAGCGAGTGGTTCTTGACGTAGTACAGGTCGTACTGAAGCTTCTCGATGGTGTCTTCGCGAGACGCGCCATATTGATAACTGACCTGCGCCCAGCCCGTCACACCGGGCTTCACGCTGTGTCGCACCGCGTAGAAAGGAATGTCCTGCGTGAGTTGATCGACAAAGTACGGTCGCTCCGGGCGCGGGCCGACCAGACTCATGTCACCCTTGAGCACGCCGAAAAGCTGTGGCAACTCATCGATGCGCAGCTTGCGGATGATGCGTCCAATGCGGGTCACCCGACTGTCAGCGGCGGTGGCCCACTTGGGCACGCCGTCCTTTTCAGCGTCGGTGCGCATGCTGCGGAACTTCACGACACTGAACGTCTGGCTGTTGAGCCCAACACGCTCCTGCCGGTACAGGACCGGGCCGCGGCTCTCCAGCTTGATCGCCACAGCCGTCAGCACCATCAGCGGCAGCGACACCACGATCAGGACGAGGGCCCCGGCGATATCGAACAGCCGTTTGACTGTCGTGCGGACAAACCCCTGGTTGAAGCCCTCTCCGAAGATCAGCCAACCCGCCGAGGCCGACTCCAGGCGGATCTGCCCCAGATTCTGTTCAAAGTAGGTGGCGATATCGGACACCCGCACCCCTTGCAACTTGCAATCAAGCAATTCGCGCATGGGCATGCTGCCGCCGCGGCGCTCACTCAAGGCCACCACGATCTCGTCAACCCCTGCCCTTTGCACGAGATCGTTGAGGCGCTCGCCGGGAGCCAGCGTGGCCCAGGAAGTCACCTTGTGTTCGGTTTCGTTGGGACTGGCAAAGTAGCCGACCAACTCGACGTTTGCGCTGGAGTGCGTCAAAGACTTCCCGACCATCTGTGCACGCTCACCCGTGCCGTAGACCAACACCTTGCGACGGGTGATCGACTTGGGCAGCATTTCGCCGACGAGCACGCGGTGGGTGAGCATGAAACCGGTGGTGCCCAGCACGATCAGGGCAACCCATTTGGCGTCGTAGGAAGGCTCCAGCGGCAACAGCCACAATACCGCGATTGCGATCGCTCCAGACAATACGAAAGACAACACCGCCCGGGCACGCATCTGCCCCGTGGTCTTGCTGCGGGTGCGCTCATAAAAACCGAGGGCTGAATTCACGGCCAGCATGCCGAGCGCCATCAACACGCCTCGCGTCAGGCCTTCGGTCACCACAGAGGCTCCGAGCAACGCGGGATTGGACTGGATGAACAGCGCCAGCATGAGCGCGCCGACCACCAGCCCCATATCAAGCATGACCTGGAGCACCGTTCTACGGTGGAAGTAATGATTAAAGATTTTGATCAAAGCGAAAGTCCCTGAGTATTTTCGAATGATGGCGCTGCAGGACGGACAACGGCACCAAAGACATTACATCGTAATGCAAAGGACTACAACTTGTAACACCGTGAAACATCCTCTATTTGTCCACGAAATCCACTGCTTGACCACAACAAAATCATCAGTATCAAGCTCACACGCGGCACTTCCGTGACACTGATCACGGCGCCAAGAATCAAGATGCCCACCAAGGACGCCGCCATCACCCACGCTTCGGAGTCACCGTATCGCCGCCGTCTCCAGAGGCAGTTCAGGGCCCACAGCACCCACAAGGCAAGAACAAACAAGCCGAGCAGACCCCGTTCGATCAGCACATCCAGGTAGAGATTGTCGATGTGCCAAGGCTGGAACTGTCCCTGAGCCATTGGCAACCAGTGTTGCAGACCCTGGGAGAAATCGGCATTGAGCAGCCGCTGGGCACCGCTTGAATCCCACAGTTCGACGCTCTCGACTTGAATGGTCTGCCCGAGCTGCGCTGGCGAGAGTGCCAGCACGCTCTCCCGCCAGCTCGCAACGCCCTTTGTTCCCTCGGCGATGTTCGGGCCCATGCGCAGTTCGACCCAGCTGCTGCCCGTGTCCGACGAAGGTTTCAACCGTACCCACCGCCGCTGGCACGAAAAATCATGGAGCAGGTGGCGTTCGCACACACTCACCAGCAGCCTGGAGGGTTGCTCAACGTTGGCGCGCAGCCGCACGCGGACAGGGCCGGCGTCGGTGAGGTCGATGCGCTGCGTCAACGCGAACAGATCAGGACGCTGCCCACTACCCCCACCAGAGAGCAATACATGGGGCTGCTGCATCTCGTCCTTGCGCCACGAGACCGCTCCCGGATAGTGCCCATCGGCGACCTCACGGCTGTAGTGCGAAGGAAACCGCCCCATGCCCAGGCCGGCGGTCCAAGCCGTGGGTGTTTGCAACAAATGCAGGCCCGAGCGCCAATGCTGCAGACGCCCGACAAGGTCCGAGTCGGATTGCGCCAAGCGATCGGCCATGAACGAGCCGCCGCCCAACACAAGCGCGCTTTCAAGCAGCAAGGTCGACGCCATGGCGAACAAGGATCGGCGACCCCAGGTCGGTCCAGCGGCGGGCACCAGCTTGAAGAACCAGGCGGTGATGCCCATGAACAGCAAGGCCATCAAGACAGCCAGATACACGCCACGCGAGTACGTGGTGAGCACCACGTAGACCGAGAGCACCATCAAGGCGTTGGCGCCAGCCCAACGCCATGCGGTGGATGATGTCCACATGGCCCACGCGGCAAACGGCACAGCCATGGCCAAGTAGGCGTCGATGGCTCCGCCACCCACGTGCATTTCCCAGAACCAGGCACTGGTGCGGTAAGCACGGCTGAAATCCAGGATGCCGGCATACACCGCGCGCTCCCACAGCGCGACGATGCAGACCAGCCCCAGACCCGCCACCATGCCGCGCGCCACCCGCCGAGGAATGCCGGCCGCGGCGGTGCTGGCCGTGGCTTGCAACAACAACCCCAGCAGCAAGGCCCAGACCATGCTTTTTGCAACGCGCCAGGTGTTCCACGGGCTGTCATACCCGGCGTACATGGCCTCGTTCCACAGGGGGATGGTTGCCCAGTCGATCCCCGCGTCCGACAAACCGCGCGACACACCCACAAGCAGCGACAAGGCCAGCGCACACCACAGCACGGCAAAAACCGTGGGGAATTGCTTGCCATCGCGCGGTGCTTTGTGCCAGACGTCGTGCCCCCAGCGAACAAACGCACCGCCCAGGCACGCCAGCACCATCGCATCGGATTCATCCAGAAGCCACCATCCGGTCCAGGGCGCAAAGCTCATCACCGGCAACGCCGCAGGCAGCAGGAACCACAAGCCCTGCGGCCGAACGGCAATGCCGATCGCGAGCAACAGGGTCACTACCGGGGCGGCCAGCGGCAAGACCGGATGCCGGACAGCAACGCCCAGCGATGCAAGCCCCAACCCTGCGCCCAGCAACAACAGGAGCGCCGACAAAGCGGCCTGCCAGCCTGTCGGCCGCACGGCAGCGCCCAGCGTCAAACGAGCACTTCCGCGCAGCGCGGATGGCC
Source organism: Hydrogenophaga sp. (assembly GCF_048549895.1). Taxonomy (GTDB): domain Bacteria; phylum Pseudomonadota; class Gammaproteobacteria; order Burkholderiales; family Burkholderiaceae_C; genus Hydrogenophaga. The sequence continues at coordinate 4,428 of NZ_JBLYYB010000195.1, read as the reverse complement.
CAGAAAGGCCTGGGGGCTGGCGCTCGGTCCGTAAGCGCCCGACTGGTAAACCACCACCAGATCGCCAGGGTGTGCAGGCGCCAGTTCGGCCCGATCGGCCAACATGTCCAGCGGCGTGCACAGAGGTCCTACAACGGACGCTTTTTCGCGCTCCGTGGCATCCATTTGCGTGCCGATGCACACCGGGTAATTGCGCCGAATCACCTGCCCGAAATTGCCCGAAGCGGCCAAGTGGTGATGCAGACCGCCATCCGTCACCAGAAACACCTGCCCTCGCGACAGTTTGCGGTCGAGCACACGGGCCACATACACCCCGGCCTCGCCAACCAGATAGCGCCCGAGCTCCAGCACCAGGCGGGCGCCCGGCACCTCCCGGGTCATGCTGTTCTGAATGTCCGTCAGCGCTGCCGTGACCGGCGCCAGATCGAGTGCCTTCTCGCCCGGGAAATACGGAATGCCCCACCCACCGCCAAAGTTCACCTGCTGCACCGGCGCAGGCGCGCTGGCGGACAGGCGCACCACGAGCTGATGACACTGCCGCAAGGCCTCTGCGATCGATTCACCGTTCAGGTTTTGCGAACCCGGGTACAGATGGAAGCCTTCAAACTGCAACGCCGCATCGCCCACCGCCTTGAGCACCAGAGGAACCTGCTCGGCGTCCACGCCAAACGGTTTGGCGCCGCCGCCCATGCGCATGCCGGCGCCGCGCAGGTCGAAGTCGGGGTTCACGCGCACGGCGACCCTGGCGGGCAGCCCCAGGCGTTGCGAGGCGCGGGCCAGCAATTCGACCTCGCGCGGCGACTCGAGGTTGATCAGCACACCGGCCGCCACGGCCTGGGTGATTTCCACCTCGCGTTTACCGGGTCCTGCGAAGCTCACATGCGCGGGGTCGGCACCGGCATCCAGCGCCACAGCCATCTCGCCGGCCGACGCCACATCGAGGCCGTCCACCAGCGGCCGCATGAAACCCACCAGCGCGGGCATGGGATTGGCCTTCACAGCGTAGTGCAGGCCGACACCCGCAGGCAACGCCGCCCTCACAGATGCCACGCGCTCGGCCAGCAGCCGGCGGTCGTAGGCGTAAAAGGGCGTTTGCCCGACGCGTTCGGCCAGGCGCGACAGCGGCAAGCCGCCCACACACAGTTCGCCACGGATCGTCTCAGAGGGTCTCATCGTTTTTCTTTCCTGCGGCTTGTTCCCAATCTGCTTTCCATCGGACGCGGTCAAGCTTGCCGTTGGCGTTGCGTGGCAGGGCCTGCGCATGCCAGTGCACGCCCGCCGGCACCATGTAGGCGGGCAAGCTGCTCTTGCAATGGGCCAGCAGAGCCGCCGTGTCCTCTTCCATGGTCGCCACCGCCGCCACCAGAATGACCTGTCCCAGCACCTCGTGCGGCACACCCACAGCCAGCACCTCCTGCACCAGGCCGCTGGCGTGGATGGCCTCTTCCACTTCCGTCGGGCTCACGCGGTAGCCCGAGGTCTTGATCATTTCATCGCGCCGGGCCACAAAGTACAGGAATCCCTCGGCATCGCGCCGCACGGTGTCACCCGAGAAGACGGCGATCTCGGCCCGGCCGACCTCGTCTGCGGTCGTCCTGAGGCCTTTCGGCAGCTCCCTGAAACGCAGAGCTGTCTCTTCAGGCCGCCGCCAGTACCCGAGCGCCACCAGCGGCCCCCGGTGCACCAGTTCACCCTGCTCATCCACACCACACTCGGTGCCATCGGGTCTCAACACGCGGATGTCCGCGTTCGGAATGGCCTTGCCGATCGAGTCTGGCCGGCGATCCACCTCGGACGGCGGCAGGAAGGTCGAGCGAAAAGCCTCGGTCAAGCCGTACATCAGAAACGGTTGCGCTGCTGGTGCCACCTGCCGCAAGCGGTCCAGCGTGGCGCGGGGCATGCGCCCGCCCGTGCAAGCCCAGTAACGCAGGTGCTGCGTGGCCTCGGCAGGCCAGTTCAGCGCTGCGAGCTGCATGTACAGCGCTGGCACCGCCGTCAGCCCCGTCACCCGCTCTTTGACCATCGCCAGCACCACATCGCGAGGCAGCAAGTGGTTGAGCAAAACGACGCGCGCGCCCACCAGAAACGCGGTGGTCAACTGGCTGAAGCCAGCATCGAACGACAGGGGCAACACCGCCAGCAGCGTGTCATCAGACCGGTTGTGCAGGTAGCTGGCCACACTGGTCGCCCCCGCCACCAGGTTGCGGTGCGACAGCACCACGCCTTTGGGCTGCCCGGTACTGCCTGACGTGTAGAAGATGGCAGCGATGTCTGTTTCAAGACCTTGAGGCAATGCCTGAGGCGGTGCCGCCAGCACGTGGGACCATGCATGGAGCTCGAACACCCGTGGTTGAACATCGGTCAGATCGTCACAGCACACCACATGTTGGAGGGTGGTGCACGCACTGAGCGCAGGCAGCAAGGTGCCCAGACGGGACGCCGACGTCACCAGCACCTGCACACCCGCGTCTTGCAGGATGTGAACCACCTGAGCCGCTTTCAGCAACGGATTCACCGGCACCAGCACACCACCTGCGGCACTCACGCCAAAACTGGTCACTGCGGCTTCGACGCGCTTCTCCAGAAACACCGCCACGCGATTGCCGCGAGCCAATCCCATCTGCAAAAGCCCGCTTGCAAAACCCGACACCGAGTGGCCCAAATCGCGGTACGAGCAACGCACCTCTCCTGCGACCAAGGCTTCGTTGTCCGGCCAACTTGCGGCAGCGCGAAGCGGCAACTCGTGCAGCAAAACCGGTGGGAAGCTTTCGCTGAAATCGCGCTCTGTGGGCATGCGGCGCATGTTAAGCCATCGAACCCGATCGCCCGGCCACCTTCACAGGCCCGACACCGCAGTTCTTTAGAATCAGGCGCTACGCCGAGCAGTCTCCAACCCGATACAAGGCCTTCATTCCATGAACGTGTACGAACAGGTCTTGCGCGTGCTGGACAGCGCGCTCAACCTCCAGGGCCGTGCCGCCACATTTGGTCCCGCAACACCGCTGCTCGGCGCACTCCCCGAACTCGACTCCATGGCCGTGCTGGCACTCATCACCGAACTGGAGACTCACTTTGGCATCACCTTCAGTGACGACGACCTCCACGCAGACGTGTTCGCCTCCGTGGGCAGCCTGAGCGCCCTCGTTCAACAGCAACTGGCCCGTCAGGCCACATGACCCCGCCAGGGCGTGAGGCCCTTCCCCAGGCGTTCTTCCTGCCCCTTGAGACGCATTCACAGCGCAAGGGGCAACGCTTCTGCCTCTTTCATCCCCCCGGCGGCGGCATTCCACGCGGGCGTGTGCTGTATTTGCATCCGTTCGCCGAAGAACTCAACACCACCCGGCGCGTGGTGGCGCAACAAGCCCGCGCTCTGGCAGCAGCCGGTTACGCCGTCCTGCAGATCGACTTGACAGGCTGCGGCGACAGCACCGGCGACTTTGCGGACGCCACCTGGACCAGTTGGCTTGAAGACGCAGCACTGGCGCACCGCTGGTTGAGCCAGTCCGCCAGCGGGCCACTCTGGTTGTGGGGCATGCGCTCAGGCGCCTTGCTGGCCACGGCGCTGCTGGACAAGCTTGCCGAACCGGCCCACCTGCTGCTGTGGCAACCCGTGGTCAACGGACAGCAGATGCTGCAGCAGTTCGTTCGTCTGCACGCGGCAAGCCAATGGTTGGGCGCGGGCAACGCCGATGAGCAGTCGCCCACCCAAAGGCTGGCGCTGGGCCAGCCGGTCGAGATCGCGGGGTACACCACCAGCCCTGAATTGGCAGCGGGCCTGGCGCAGTCCCGCCTGCAGCCGCCCGCCACCGGCGCTGCAGGCAGATTGATCTGGATGGACATCACCAAACAAGCAGATGCAGCACTCAATCCCTCGTCTGAGCGAGAAATCAGAGTCTGGCAAAAGGCCGGGTGGCAAACGGAGGCCAGGGCCGTCATCGCGCCGTCTTTCTGGCAAACCGTGACCAACGAAGACGCGCCGGCGTTGATCCGGGCCACCTTGGCAGCCATGACGGCCGCCCACCTCGGTGCGCAAACCACGCAACGGCCATGAACGTTCGCGAACAAGCCATTGCCATTGCCGGCCCCCAGGCCGACATGCTGGGCATTGTCAGCTTGCCGCCCCCCGGCACAGCGCTGCAGCCCACAGCATTGGTGGTGATCGTGGGAGGCGCGCAATACCGTGCGGGCAGCCACAGGCAATTTGTGCAGATCGCGCGCCACGTGGCTGGTGCAGGCTTCCCCGCGCTGCGCTTCGACTTTCCAGGCATGGGCGACAGTCCAGGCCAGCCGCTGGCGTTTGAAGACACGTCGGCTCACATCGCCGCGGCCGTCAACGCCATCCATCAGCACTGCCCGAACGTCAAACAAGTCGTGCTGTTCGGTCTGTGTGACGGAGCCTCCGCCAGCCTTTTGTATGTGCACAACACG
>NZ_JBLYYB010000194.1:0-8814 GCF_048549895.1 Hydrogenophaga sp. | reverse complement strand
TTTGTTGGTCGCCAAAACTAGGGCTGGCAGTTGACAAAGCCGGAATGACCCAGGCGGTCAACCGTTTGTACGCTGGCCATCTGTGCCGGCTCACTACTACGAATGAAGCGAATCGATCGACTGCAGATTGCCGCGAATGCGATCCGACTCTTGGCTCCAAAGATTCGAGAGTTGGGTGTATATCGTCCCGCCACAGCACTTGAGCCATGTCGGTGGATGTGGGATTCGGCGGGCTACCGACTATCACTCACGGAAAACTTTCTGATGTCTCCCGTGGAGCCCGATCTTTCATCCCTGCTTGATCTCTGGCCACACGTGGGAGTGGGGGTCATCTCGGTTTTTTGGGAATCGTCGACAAAATTCCAAAACGACCCGAAATCTGTACGCCGGGTTCAACTACCTCCAGTGACAACTCATATGGATCGGCGTTGTCATCGTGGTGCTCTGCGATTCACAACTGACCACTTGATCAAGCGAACTCGTAGGGCGCCTGCGGCCGAGTGCCCGTATAGTGGCTCGCAATCCAGTCTTTGGAGGCGCGATGGCGAGCTACCGGTACAAGTTCCTCGGCAAGCAACAGCTTCCCTCAAAGATGACGGAGGCAGAAGCGATCGAGCACTGCAGGCTCAGTGACGAGCAGCTCGCGGCGATCCCCATCGTCAGCCGCGTCGATGACGATGGAAACGCTAAGCGCGGGCGGCCGCCTCTAGATTTGCGCTTGGGCTACGCCCTCCAGCTCATGTTTCTTGGGCTGACTGGCAGGTTGGCCGGCGTGACGGACAGCTTTCCGGCCAACATGGTCAAGGTGCTGGCCAACCAATTGGGGACGGATGCCACGGCCATCGCGACCATCAAGTCGATCTACCGTGGCAAGGCCGGTCCACAGGCCGAAGGTTCCGTCGAACGCCGGTTGCGCGAGCAGCGTACATGGGCACGGCAGACGCTGGGGTTTGAGGTCTTTGCGCCTGAAATACAAAGGGAGCTGACCGCCACGCTCACCATGCGCGCACGAGACGCAGCGAGTCAGGCCGAGTTGGTGACCTTCGCCGAGGAATGGCTCTACGAGCGCAGGATCGTCCTGCCTGGCGTCTCGACGCTTGAGGACCAAGCCAATGCGGCCTTTCGCGCGATCGAAACCCTCGCGATGGAGGTCATCAACGGCGCGGTCAAGCCTGCCCGGCAGCGCGCAATCTTGAAGATTATGTTTGACCAAGGGCCGTCGGAGGACTCCACTGTCCTCGAATGGCTCAAAACCTCGGCGGGCAAGCATGGGGTCAAGAATCTGGAGGAAGTGTCCTCGCGCGTCGACTACCTGAAGACACTCGGCGTCGCTGATTGGAACCTCATATCGCTGTCCCAGACACGCATACAGGCCTTCGCGCAGCGTGTTGCGCACCGACCTCCATCCGAGACCTCCCGCCGCGTGCTGGAGACGCAGATCGTGGAGGTCATCTGCTTCCTGAAAGCCACGCTCTGGGAGTTGACAGACGAAGCCATTTTCCGGATGGGCCGGCGCACCGGCGATCTGGTGCGCATGGGTGCGAAGCGCGTGCAGTCCAAGCAGGCCAGCCGCAGTGGCATCTACCGCGAGTCAGTTCAGTCCATGCTGAACCTAGCGCAGGACGCGGACAAAACCGCAGAAGAGCGGATCGTGGAGATCGTCAGGGTTGCCAGGGAGGTGTTGGATATGCCAAGGGTCAGCCATGCCGACATCGTGCGTGAAACGCTCGTGGAGCATGGCGAACGGGTCGCGACTGTGCTGGACACAATGGACTGCCTCAACATCGAGGGCGATGAGAGCAAGAAGGATCTGACCCTCGTCGAACAGCTCAAGAAAATTCGCACCGAAGGCCTGAAGGAGCTGCCCAAGGACTGGGACGTGTCGGGCATCGAAGCCGCCTGGCGTCCGCTAGTCGACGACGCGGATCGTGCCAAGGCGCTGAAGGCATTCAAGGCTTGTGCCTTGCTTCGAATCCGCAAAGGGTTGATGGGCGGGCGACTGTGGGTGCCGCACAGCGCCAACTTCCGTAGCCGCACCGACAGCCTCATTTCCGAGGAAGAGTGGGAGCGCGATCGAGAAAAGTTTTGCACGGCTTTTGGCTTGGAGGTCGACCCGCAGGTCGCGATTGCGCGCCAGATGGCATTGCTCATGGACGGCCTGCAGCGCGTCAAAGAAGGGCTGGCCAACGGCCTGCTTGAGATCGACGAGCAAGCTTGCGTTCGTCTGCCCGCACTGAACGCGATGGCGGAAGAGCCTGAGCTCAAGAGAACGGCCCAGGCGGTGCAGCAGATGATTGGTCCCGTCCAGTTGCCCGACCTGATCCTGGAGATGGACGCTCAGACCCGCTTCAGCTCCAAGCTGCTAGGCCGCGATGCCAAAACGACCAGGGAGCTGATCGCCTTGTATGCCGCCCTGCTGGCCCACGGAACTGAGATCGATGCCAAGTCGGCTGCCGCCATGGTCAGCGGCGTCACCGTGGCCGAGGTGACTGCCGCCATGCAGCAGTTGGAAACCCCGGGCCGATTGCGAGCTGCGAACAATGCCGTCGTCGCATACCAGCAGAGCATTCCCATCGTGAAACTCTGGAGCGATGGCACCAAGGCATCCGCCGACATGATGGCCCTGGACACGACGAGGCACTTGGGCATTGCCCGCACCGATCCGCGGCGAAAAACCCCCGCTGCCGGTATCTACACCCACGTGCTCGGCAGCTACCCCGTCTTTTACGATCAGCCGATTGTGCTGCTCACGCGCCAGGGCGGCCCAGCGGTCGAAGGTGTCGAGCAGTACAACAGTTCCAGCGAGGAGCGCATCAAGATTCAGCTGCTGGCGGTGGACACACATGGCTACACGTACGGCGCGATGGCGCTGGCCAAGCATCTTCGGTTCGACCTCTGCCCGCAGCTCGCAGGACTGCCGGATTGCAAGCTCTGGGTGACACGCAAGACCGAGGTCCCCGAGGAGCTGGACGCGATCGCACTGACCAACGTGTCCGAGCGCGCCATCGTGCGCGGCTGGGACGTGATGCTGCGTTTGGTGGCGTCCATCCTGACTGGGCGGGTCAGCGTGGGCTGGGCGTTGGCGCGCAATGGCAGCGCAGCCATTGGCGACAAACTTCATCGTGCCCTGGATCATTACGGTCGGCTGCTGCGGTCCGTGTACCTGTGCGACTACTTCACCAAAGAGCAGTTCCGCCGTGAGATCCACACCTTGTTGAATCGTGGCGAGTCGGTGCACCAGCTTCAACGCGCCGTGTATTTCGGTCGCATCGCCGCCGAGCGCGGCCGTCGCCGCGATGAGCTGCGAGCCATTTCGGGCTCGCACGTACTGCTCACAAACCTCATCATCGCGTGGAACACCAAGAAGCTTAACGAGGTGGTCGCCAAGCTGAGGTCCGCCGGTGGTGGCGTGAGCGACGACATTGTGCGGCGGCTGGGTCCGGTATTTTTCGGGAACATCAACTTCCGCGGCATCATGAGCTTTTCTATCGAGCAATACGCAGGCGTGCTGCTAAGCAATGTGGAGGAGGAAACGCCTGCCGAAGCGAGGCGCCGCAAGCTGCGCCGGTTGGCCCAGATGTCATAGCCGTAGCTATCGGAATTGGTGCCATCACTCGCGCTGGTTGCTAGGTCGAGCTGATCCTGAGCTCTCGGCATGGGCGGTGCGCAGGCCTTGCAACTTCGGCGCGTAGACGTGGCGGCTCAAGGTGATGGTGTTGAAAAGGATTCGCTGCTCTCACAGAAGCGTGGTCATTTACGGCAACGACCCCGTTTGGCTGCCTGTACACCCACCAACTCAATCCCAATGTGCATCGGTGGCGGGCTCATGAAACGAGGTTTCCAGCAGGCACTGGTTGTCTTCGGCAACGCGGCGCATGCCCTCCAGCAGCGTGCCGATCAGCTCGTTCAGCGCGTCGCGGGACGGATGGGGAATCGTGAGCTCGTACAGTGTGCTTTCGGTGTTCAGACGCTGCATGGCAAAACGTTCGAAGCAGGTCTGCTCGATCAGGCGGTGGGCGCGGGCCAGACCGAGCGACTGTTTGCTGAACCGGGCCAGGGTCATCGTGACACGCAAGATTGCCACAGGCCTTGTTTCATCGCCCGGTGGGTGCGCAATGCCCGCCAGCTTTGTCTTCAGGCTGCGGAGGCGGTATCAGTTGAGCTGCTGGCGCCGAAGCGATCAGGCCCTGCTCGAACCGAGCTTGCAGGCTGGAATCCGACGCATCGAGGTAGCGCATGGCCGATTTGACATCCTTCCAGCCGACGTATTCCATCAACTCCTTGATGTCCCAGCCGCTGGCGCGTGCCCAGCCGGCAAAGCCGCGACGCATGGAGTGGCTGCTGTATTCCTCAGGTGACTCGACGCCTGATTCGGCGAACAGACTGCGCAGCAAGGGGATCAGACTGTTGACGTGCAGGCTCTCCTCGGCAACATGGCCCCAGCGGTCAATCTTGCGGAATACCGGGCCCTCGCTCAGTCCAGCGAGGCTGACCCAGGCATTGAACGCAGTCACAGGACACAGTCGGGAGAGCGCCGGGCATCTGAAAACGCGGCCCTCACGCTGCCTGTCGCCTTTGCTGCGGCCAAGGTAGCAGGTCATGCCCTGGCCAGGGGTGACCTCGGTGTTATCAACGCGCAGGTTGACCAGTTCGTCGGAGCGAAAGCCGCGCCAAAATCCGAGAAGCATCAGGCTGCGGTCGCGCGTGTGGCGCAGCGCGCCAGACTGGTCGCCGGACCGCTGCGCATTGGTGATAGCGGTATCGAGCCATTGATCGACTTGCTGAAGAACGGCCAGTTCGAGTGGGCGGGCGCGTTTTTCCCGCACGCTGTGAACGGAGCGAATGCCCTTGAGGACCTGGCGCACCAAAGCCGATTTGGTGGGATCGGGAAAGCCATGGTCGGTGTGCCACCGCGACAGCGCCGCCAGCCGTTGGCGCAGGGTGTTGATGGCCAGGGTAGCCGCATGGTCGGCCATGTAGCGGGCAATGGCGTCCGTTGTGGAAGGCAGCAAACCCTTCCACTCAACTTCAAAATGGCGTATCGCCGAAGCGTAGCTCCGGCGAGTGTTGTCGCTCTCGGCAGCCTCGATGTATTCAGCAATACGGGTCATATATCGGTTGTCAGGGCTGTTTTAATCTCATGAGGGTCAATACCAGCCAACTTTTTTTCTGGCCGCAACCATCGCGTCAGGCTTTGCGCAATACCTATTGCCGCAAGACGAGCTCAGGCAAATTGCGGCTCGATTTTGGCGGCGCGCCGTCGCACCGGGCTGACCACAATCTTCACGTCGTGCCTTGCTTGGCCACCAACTCGAGCAGCTCGGCTTCACTGATATCGCGGAACTGGCTGCACGTGATGCGCGAGACCTTGGTCTGATCGATGCTCAGCAACGTTGCCGCACCTTCTTGCATCAGGCGCACGTCATTTGTTGCTCGCGCTGTGTGCCAAGGATTCGATGATGGGGCAACAAACTGCGGCAGGGCCGGCCTCGCATTTCTGCACCAGATTTTTCAGTGTTGATCGGATGCGCTTCAGATCGGTGATCCTTTCCTCCACAAGTTGCAGCTTGCGAACGGCTGCATCGTGTGTCGGCCCGCAAGCGCTGGACTGTTCCAGGGCCATCAGGCCCACAACTTCCTCCAGTGAAAAACCCAGTGCCTGGGCGCGCTTCACGAAGCGGACGCGGGCGATGGTTGCCTCGTCGTAGTAACGAAAGCCCCCTGGCGATTTCGGTGGCTCAGTCAGCAGGCCCCGCCGTTGATAAAACCGAATGGTTTCCACATTCACGGCCGCAGCGGCAGCGACTTTTCCGATGGTTAGTTTTTGAGCCATGAATTTTTACAAATGAGGTGGGAAAACCGCTTGACTCTGTACTGTAGTACGGAGCTTACAGTTGCGCATCGATTCATTTTTAGGACCCTATGGAACAAGACAAACTTGCCAAAACTACCCTCATCGGAGGTGGTCTGGCCGCGCTGGCAGCTTCCGCCTGTTGCCTCGGACCCCTGGTACTGGTTAGCGTGGGCGTTGGTGGAGCGTGGATTTCCACCCTTACCAAGCTCGAGCCCTTCAGGCCGCTCTTCATCGGCGTCGCACTGCTTTGCATGGTGCTGGCCTACCAAAAGATCTATCGGGCACCGGCTGCTGCCGACTGCGCGCCCGGCTCGGCATGCGCACTTCCGCAGACGAATTCCAGGAACAGAGCACTTTTCTGGGTGGTCTCGCTGCTTGTTGGTATCGCCCTGGCCTATCCGTACCTTGTGACGCTGTTGGAGTGATGACGGCAGTGATCAAAAACACCCTGTTTCGTTGCGCGGTTGGCGCCTTGGCTGTGGCCTTGCTCCTTTACCTGGGCATTCTGGGTTTGTTGCTCTCCATGCAGCGCCTCGGTTGCTGCCCTATTGTTCTCAACTACTAAGGAAAATTTATGTTCAAAACACTCCGTACCCTCGCGCTTGTGTGTGCCGCTGGCCTGTCGTCCATGGCAATGGCCGCCATACAAACGGTGACGCTGGATGTGCCGGGAATGACGTGCTCATCCTGCCCGATCACGGTCAAAAAGGCCTTGTCCAAGGTGGATGGCGTTCAGAAAGTCAAGGCCAGCTTTGAGAAACGCGAAGCCGTTGTCACGTTCGACGACCAGAAAACCTCGGTCGAAAAGCTCAGTCTGGCGAGCGCCAATGCCGGTTATCCGGCTACGCTGAAGGTGGTGAAATGAGCATGGAGACGCTTGATTTTCAGATCACAGGGATGACCTGCGACCACTGCGCATCGACGCTGCAGCAGGCGCTGGGCCAGGTGAGGGGGGTCCGGAGTGCAACGGTGTCCTATCCAGCGCGCCAGGCAACCGTTGCGCTCGATGCAGGAGTTCAAGCGGAAACGCTCATCAAGGCAATCCGGGCCAAGGGGTTCGATGCCACGCTGCAGAGCGCAGCCGTCAAGGAGCCTGCATTTCCTCTCGCACCGCCGACGTCCGTTCCAGGTGCGGGCGCTGCACTGAAGGTCGTCATCATCGGCAGTGGCTCGGCGTCTTTTGCCGCAGCATTGCGAGCCGCAGAGGAAGGCGCGACGGTCACCATCGTCGAAGCGGGTGTGGTGGGCGGAACCTGTGTCAATGTTGGTTGCGTGCCCTCGAAAATCTTGATTCGCGCAGCTCAAATGGCGCATCAGCAGGCTCACCACCCATTTCCTGCCATCGACAAACGCACGCCCCGGATCGACCGCGCGGCCTTGCTTTTGCAGCAGCAGAGCCGTGTCGAGGAGTTGCGCTACGCCAAATATGAAGCAATCCTCGAAACGAATGCGAGCATCACTCTGGTACGGGGCCGGGCTCGTTTTATCGATGCCCACACGATCGAGGTTTCGCATGAGGGTGCTGCTCCACAGCGGCTCATAGCCGATCGGATCTTGATCGCGACCGGGCGCTCCCCCATCGTTCCAGGATTGCCGGGCCTGTCTGCGACCCCGTACTGGACATCGACCACAGCGCTGCTCGCCGATCGGACGCCCGAGCACCTGGTGGTCTACGGCGCCTCGGTTGTTGCGCTCGAACTTGCGCAGGCATTTTTGCGACTCGGGTCCAAAGTGACGCTCATTGCACGCTCGACGCTGTTGTCAAAGGAAGATCCGGCGATCAGTGCCGGACTTCAGTCGGCTCTGGAAGCCGAAGGCATGCGGATTCTGACCCACACGCTGATTCAAACAGTGGGCCACGACGGTACCGATTTCCACATCGACACCGGCACCGAGAAGCTCAAGGGCGATCGCTTGCTGGTAGCGACGGGCCGGCAAGCCAATACGGCGAACCTGGGGTTGGAGCTTGCGGGCGTTGCCGTGGATAGCTCTGGCGCTGTCGTGATCGACGAACACATGCGCACCTCGGTCGCCCATATCTTTGCCGCCGGGGATTGCACCAACCAGCCGCAATACGTCTACGTTGCGGCCGCCGCAGGAACACGTGCGGCACGCAACATGATGGGGGGCAATGCGGTGCTGGACCTGACGGCCATGCCGGCAGTCGTCTTCACCGATCCGCAGGTGGCAACCGTGGGCTTGAGCGAAGACCAGGCAAGAGCCGAAGGCTTCGAGGTTGACAGCCGGACCCTGGCGCTGGAGAACGTACCGCGCGCGCTAGCGAATTTCGACACCACCGGCTTCGTCAAGCTGGTGTCCGACAAGACGACCGGACGGCTGATCGGCGCCCAAATCCTGTCGGCCGAAGCGGGCGAGATGATTCAGACGGCGGTGCTCGCCATTCGCAACCGGATGACGGTGCAGGAACTGGGCGATCAGATGTTTCCCTATTTGACGATGGTGGAAGGCCTGAAGCTGTGTGCCCAAACATTTTTCAAAGACGTGAAGCAGTTGTCGTGCTGCGCTGGGTGAATGCACATGACTACCAACAATTTCAGTTTGAGGATGCAGGGCTTCGTTGATCGCTGAAGCAGGGAAAAGCACCCCATTGAAGATTCGTGGCTGCGTCGCATGGGACCTTTGCATTTTGTCCATATCGACTTCCGGGGTGTGTTCCGCTTTTCCGTCGCGCGCTACGCCAGAGCACTTTTGCGACTCCCGAGTCATCGCGAAAGACCGGCTGATCCTCGACCAACAAACCAAATCCATCAGAAGAGGCTCAGAGTCGTTTGCCGAAGCCCATCCGCCCTTCAAAAGACGTTTGGGCGCTTGGGAACGCGCGCGGATCAGCGGCGACCAAAAGCGATGCCGTTTAAATGACAGAACTGTAATCATTTGGTCAGAGTGCTGACGGCATCTTCTGCATACAGTCCACCACACCGAAAAAGCGAACCGTTGGT